>RGZA01000018.1 GCA_010031785.1 Alphaproteobacteria bacterium | reverse complement strand
AAAAGATCATGAACAGGTTCTTACATCAGTTTTAGCAGCATTTGCGATGGCAGCATTATCATCATGCCAAACAACGCGACAGCCAACACCCGCTAACGCCTATGCGACATTGACCGGGTTTAATTTTTCCAAGATCCCGTTGATGTCCCCTGCGCAGCGCCAACACTATTATAAACTGATGGAACCAGCCGCAGCAGAAGCAAAAGCACGCAACGATCAACTATTTCCTCTTATCCACGGCGGGATAAGCGCATGGTATCTTTATGATGCGATAAAAGCAGAGAAAAATCCTGCAAACAGAACGATGTATGGAAATTATCTGCTATGGCAGCTTTATGCTGCAAATACAGCCACTATCATGTCTCATGGTCAGAATATTAACTGGCGTGATGCAGAATTTAATGGTGTGGTAAAAACCTTTGGCCAGTTTGACCCCGGAAAAGAAGCTCATGCAATTGCACATGAGCTTGGCCTTGCAGAAGTTGTGAAAAACCTTCGGGAAATAATGATCATTAAGCCAGTAACTGGTGCCACAATAACAATTACAAAGGCAGAGTTTTTAGAAACGATAGGTTTAGCTCCTGAACTTATTGGCGTCCCGCCTTCTCCCAGCAAAAATCCTGCCTGGCGCACTCCAACCCCAGTTCCAAATTAATATCCAATCCCTTCAACTAGTTACGAAGTTGGAACGGTTTTTGCAATGATATGAATCAGGAAAAGCTTTACGTATTATTAAGCACGATTCAAGCAATGTAAGGATTGGATAAGAGCTGCGGCTCTCAAGGGATACGAAGATGGCACTGGGCACATTATTTTCACTGATTTCAGAGAAGATGGATTACCTGACACAACGTCAGGGAGTCATTGCGCAGAATATTGCGCAGGCCAATACGCCAAATTACAAACCCAAAGACATTATCGGTTTTGACGAAGTGTTGAAAAAAGTACATTTTGGAAATAGCGCGACTGGCAGCAGCAACTTCCACCTTGCTACCACCAACCCCAATCATGTTACGGGCGTTGTAAGTGGCAGCAACAACAGCACATTTAAAACACAAAAAATAAATGATCTGTATGAAGTAAAGCCATCGGGCAATGCGGTCGTGCTTGAGCAACAAATGAGCAAGCTTTCCGACACTACCGGACAATATATGATGATGACCACGCTTTATAAAAAGACGCTTGGGTTACTCAAAACCGCCCTTGGCAGAGGTACTGCATAATGCGTAGCACCGATTTTTCCGATGTCTTTAAAGTTGCCAGCGCTGGCATGCGTGTGCAGGGCGAACGCTTGCGCATTATTGCTGAAAACATTGCAAATGCTGACAGTACCGGCCTTTCCCCCGGCGCAGAACCATACCGCCGCCGCACGATTTTATTTAAGGAAGTACTGGATCACGCGACCGGACTTTCGACGGTTAAAATCGCATCAGTCAAAGGTGATGAAACACCCTTCACCAGAGAATTTAATCCAGGCCATCCTGCTGCAAATGCAGAGGGCTATGTGTTGAAACCAAACGTAAAGCCGCTCGTTGAAAGCATCGATATGAAAGAAGCACAACGTAGCTATGAAGCTAATCTAAGTGTAATTGATACAGTAAAGAGTATGTTTGCCAGAGCGCTGGATATTCTAAGAGGATAATCAAAGGGTATAATCTACAAGGGGATTGATCATGGTTTTAAATGTAGGCGAAGTTCTAAAGTCATACCGCAATACCCTTAAAGCGCTTGATGATGGCGCGGGTGCAACCGATGGCGCGGTAGCGCCCGGTGGCGGCTTTGGCAATATTCTTGGCAACATGCTGGGTGATACCGTTGATACGCTTAAGAAATCAGAAAACGTTTCACTTGCTGCCGTGCAGGGCAAAGCCAGCATCAATGAAGTGATTACAGCCGTGAGCTCGGCAGAAGCTGCGCTGCAAACCGTGGTGACCATCCGTGACCGCGTGATTGCCGCATATCAGGAATTGATGCGCAGCGCTGTTTAAACGGTTTGATAGCAAAAGAAATGTACTAGTTTGCTTCTTGTTTTAAATCTTCGCTTCTGTTGAAATCATACATAAGAACAGTAATCAATTTCCTTATAGGATCGTAGTGTGAACGAAGCTGATATCGTCGATATTGCCAGAGAATCCATTATCGTCATGCTTCGCGTGGGCGGCCCGTTATTGATTGTCGGGCTTGTCATCGGTGTACTGATCTCGCTCATTCAAACGGTTACACAAATTCAGGAAGCGACCCTGGCCTTTGTTCCAAAACTGGTGGTGATGTCGATTGGCTTGCTGCTGATGCTACCCTTTATGATTACCAGCCTGACGACCTATACCGAAGGGTTGTTTGCGCGCATCGTGTCCTTTGGCCAATCATAATGAGCTGTCATGACGTTTGATCTTGGCGCACTCGTCAGCGGACAACTCTTTACCTATCTTCTTGTATTCTGCCGCATCGGCTGCCTGTTTATGCTGATGCCGGGCATTGGTGATCTGTATGTGCCTGCGCGCATTCGCCTGCAGCTTGCATTATTTGTCAGTTTTGTTTTATTGCCGTTGCTTGCGCCGCAAATCCCGCCGATGCCCGATAGCACTTTGCGTGTTGCGGAATATATTCTGATTGAAGTCGGCACAGGATTATTCATTGGCTTTATCATGCGCCTGTTGCTCAGCACACTGGAAGTTGCAGGCATGCTGATTGCGCTGCAGATTGGTCTTTCCAATGCAATGGTGCTGAACCCGACAATCCAGACCCAAGGCTCGATCACCGGTACGTTGCTCAGCATGCTTGGCATTGTATTATTATTTGAAAGCGGCCTTCTGGATATGACACTCAAAGCGTTTGTGCACAGCTATACCGTGTTCAAGCCCGGTGTTTTTCTGGCCATTGCCGATATGACCCAGTTTGTTTCACAAGGCATTAATGAAAGTTTTTCGCTTGCCTTGCGGCTGGTTGCGCCCTTTATGATTTTGGGCATTGTCTTTCAGCTAACAGGGGGATTGATGGTCAAGATGATCCCGCAGATGCAAATTTTCTTTGTGCTTGCACCGTTGCAAATTTTGTTTGGTCTTTCGATTTTTGCAGCCTCAATCGGCACCATCATGGGTGTATGGGGCAAGGGCTATGAAGAAATTTTCATGCGCATGTTTAATGTAGCGCCTAGTATCTGAGCAGCATTATGGCAGAAGAAGATGATGACAGTCAAAAAACGGAAGACCCCACCGCAAAACGGTTAAGTGATGCGCGTGAGCAAGGTAACTTGCCAATCAGCCGCGACGTTGCAACCTGGACGTTGTTACTGGGCATTGTGATGTGTGTGGCAGCTTTGTTCCCTACCCTTGGCCATCAGATGATGATGCCGCTCACTGCCATTTTAGAAAAAGCGGGCGAGATGCGCCTTGATAATGGCGGCTATCAATCGGTCTATGGCTATATT
This sequence comes from Alphaproteobacteria bacterium, assembly GCA_010031785.1. GTDB lineage: Bacteria > Pseudomonadota > Alphaproteobacteria > UBA9219 > RGZA01 > RGZA01. The sequence continues at coordinate 21,608 of RGZA01000018.1, read as the reverse complement.
TTAGGGGCCTTTGGCCCGATGGTGATGGCGATCATTTGTCTTTTGATGCTGATGGGTATTATCGGCTGGCTTGTGCAAACGGGATTGATGTTTAACCCCGGCCTTTTAAAATTAAAATGGGAACGGCTGGATGCGATTGCCGGATTCAAGCGCTTATTTTCTGTAAACTCGCTGGTTGAGCTTTTAAAAAGTATTGGCAAAATTCTGGTGGTCGGCAGCGTTGCCTCCATCCTCATCACACCGATTTTTTATCACACCGAAAGCATGACCGGCATCAGCAATGATGATCTGATCGGCACGACCTATAATCTGTCGAGTCATATTATTTTTTCAGTGTTTCTCGTCTTCACACTAATTGCATTTATTGATCTCGTCTATCAGCGCTTTACCTATCATAAAAATATGCGCATGACGAAACAGGAAGTAAAAGACGAAAACCGTCAGAGCGAAGGCGATCCGCATGTGAAGGGACGCTTGCGGCAAATCCGCACCGAAAAAGCCAGAAAACGCATGATGGCCGCCGTACCCAAAGCCGATGTGATCATCACCAACCCGACCCACTACGCGATTGCCCTGCAATATGACCCGATGAAAATGGCGGCGCCCGTCTGCATTGCCAAAGGCGCTGATTTTGTTGCGCAGAAAATCCGCGAAGTAGCGACCACCCACAAGGTGCCGATTGTTTCGAACCCGCCATTAGCGCGCGCACTGTTTGCCACCGTTGAAGTCGATGATGAAGTGCCGCCTGAACATTACCGCGCAGTCGCTGAGGTCATTTCCTATATTTACCGCCTCAAGAAGTTCAAGCCGCCGCCCCGGAAATAGTGGGTGAAAGCAGCGCTGCCCTGTAAAATCAACATTGTGTTATTGGCCATAGCTTTTAAGCTATTTATCCATGAAAGCAGATTCGACAAAACCGCAGCGTCCCGTAAAAATATCCAAAGCCATGATTGCAAAATCAGGGAATGGTAAATCCAACAACGGGCAATCTTCTGAAGCCGATGATGAGGCGATGGGCCTGTTAGCCGCTACCGGAAAACAGGAAACGGGCGAGCGGCAACATCGCTTGCGCATTGTTGCAATCAGCTCCGGTATTCTGGTTGTGATTGTGTTTGGAATGGTGGTACTCGCCAATATGGGCATGGCACCTTACAAAGATGTGCCCGGCTTTTTGATTGAAAGCGCAATTCTTATTCTTGCAATTGTGATTGGCCGCAACCTGCATAAAATTTCACGCTTTGGTAAAATTGAAACCATTCTTGGCGAAGCCTTTCAGGCCGCGTTTAGCCCACAGGTAATTGCTGATAATGATGGCCGCGCCGTGTTGACCAACAAGGCCTATGATTACTGGATTGGCAAGCCGGGATCGAATGTTGAAGCCGTTATTTCTGCAAAATTTCATGAAAATGCAACGGTTGCAGCGGAATTTCAGAAGCTGCGCAAAGCTGCACATGCCAACCAGCCATCACAAGCCGAATTGCCCGTGATCAAGGGCGGAAAGATTACCGAATGGCGCCGCGTGATTGTGCGCCCATTGCCAAGCACCGGTTATATCATCTGGCGTTTTGAAGATATCAGCGAGCGCAAGCGCGCCGAACAAGCGGTGCGTGAAGAGCAAGCCAAGCTGATTGATTTCATGGCGCATGCGCCGGTTGGAATTTATTCAGCGGATCAAAATGGCCGCTTCCGTTTTGTCAATCGCACGCTTGCGGAGTGGCTCGGTTGCAGCATCGAAGAGCTGACCAGTGGTAGCATCAAACTGCATGATATCATCGCGCGCAAGCTGGATAATGTTGTGCCCTATGGCATTGCTGCGGGGCAAGATGGTCATCTGCGCGGCGATACCTTTATGCGCAGCAAGAAAGGCAAAGTCTTTCCCGTTTCCATTACGCAAACCGTGGTAATGAATGAAGATGGCCAGACCTTGCGCACCCGTTCGATCGTGCGCGATTTAACGCCCGAGCAATCATGGCAGGAAGCGCTCACACTGTCTGAGCAACGTTTTCATCGCCTGTTTGCGGAAGCACCGATTGGCGTTGCGCTGCTGACATCCACTATGCAGGTCGAAGAATGCAACCAGGCATTCACCGCGCTCATTAAGCGCGAGAAAAATGATATTCTAAAAAAGAATTTTATCAATCTAATCGCGGCTGATCGCCAAGCGGCGATTGCTGATGAGTTGGCTGCCGTATTGGCAGGCCGTGATTTGCAAAAGCCGATTGAATTGCGCGGCATGGGTGATGCAAGTGCGGTTGCGTTCATTTACGCCAAGCGCTTCACCATTCTTGGCCATATCGTGCATGCCGATGAAGGCACGCCGCAGCAAACCGGCCTGATGCTCTACTTCATTGATTACAGCGAACAAAAACGCATTGAAGCACAGCTTGCGCATTCGGTGAAGTTGCAGGCGATTGGCCAATTGGCTGGCGGTGTTGCGCATGACTTCAATAATTTGCTCACGGCGATGATTGGCTTTTGTGATTTGCTGCTGCAACGGCATAAACCTGGCGATCAATCTTTTGCCGATATTATGCAGATCAAGCAGAACGGCAACCGCGCGGCGAACCTTGTGCGCCAGTTGCTTGCATTTTCGCGCCAACAAACCCTGCAGCCCAAAACACTTAGCGTTACCGATGTATTGGCAGAACTCGCTAATCTTCTGCGCCGCCTGATTGGTGCGAATGTTGAACTTAAGATGGTGCATGCGCGCGATGTGGGATTAATCCGCGCCGATCAAGGGCAGCTGGAACAGGTCATTATCAACCTTGTCGTTAATGCGCGCGATGCGATGCCGCAAGGCGGCGCAGTTACGATCACCACGGGGCCTCATCATCAGGATGTTGCGATCACGCGCGGTCAGGATGTAATGCAGCCCGGTGACTATATTAAAATAGCCGTCGCCGATCAGGGCATTGGCATTCCCAAAGAAAACATTCAGCGTATTTTTGAGCCATTCTTCTCCACCAAAGAAGTCGGCAGCGGCACGGGCCTTGGGCTTTCAACCGTGTACGGAATTGTGCGCCAAACCGGCGGTTTTGTGGAAGTCGATAGCGTGGTTGGCAAAGGCTCCACCTTTATTATTTATCTGCCGCACCATATTGAAAAAGAAAAACCGGCCGATGCTGTTGCAGAGCCGGTGCGCGAAAAGAAAGCATCGGATCTCACCGGCGCTGGCACTATCTTGCTGGTTGAGGATGAAGATGCCGTGCGTGTTTTTGGTGCACGCGCATTGCGTAACAAAGGCTATAATGTTCTGGAAGCACGCGGTGGTGAAGAAGCGCTCAAGGTTATTGATGAGCAAGGCGGCAAGATTGATCTTCTTATCAGCGATGTGGTGATGCCGCAAATGGATGGCCCGACATTGGTGCGCGAAGTGATGCGCCGCAAGCCCGATACCAAAGTGGTGTTTATTTCAGGCTATACCGAAGACAAATTTCGCGAGCAATTGCGCGAAGGCGAAGTGGTGCATTTCTTATCCAAGCCCTTTAGCCTCAAGCAATTGGCGAGCAAGGTGAAGGAAGTACTGACAGGTGAAGTTGAGGAGTAACTTAGCGCATGCCGCCGCTGGTTGATATGGCTGGTGCACCGGTTGAAACTTTATAGCCGCCACCGCCACCTGAACCACCGCCAGAGCCTGCATAGCCATTGCTTTGGCCGAAATAGCCGGGCTCAAACACCGCAATGCCGTAATAATTATAGGACCACACCATTTCAGTGATGCTCAGGGAATTATCAAAAAAGCATTGCTGTTCTTTCTCGACATCAATCGTGGGGCGCTGTGGCTTAGAATAATAGGAAAAAGCTGACGCAGCAGTTTCCGCCGTAGTATTTTCCGGCGAGGCAGTAATCGTGTTATATTCGTGTTTGCGCGAGATGATCATAAATGTCTCAGGTTATACAGCATCGTTGCTTGGCACCGTGCTTCTCAACGACACAACTGGACGGACTGGCCCAGCAGATACGTCAAAGGAAACCGTTCCTTTGCGTGAATTAAAGGGTGATGTATCACTTGGAATAAAAAAATTACTGGGGGATACTGACCCACTGCCAGAGGGATCAACTACCTTTAAAATAGCTTGTCCAAAATTCATACCCATAACCGACCCCATTCTTAAAATATGCCTATTCTCAAAACATGATTGGCTAACAATATATGAAAGTATTTAATCTTCTATTTAGTTTCGTGGTTAACGATTATTACTTTATGGATAATTTTCCTTATAAACCTGCCTTATTTTCGAAAATGTCACGCATCGACTCTGGTTTTCAAAAGAACAAAAAAAGAACTTGATAAAAAGAACAAACCATGAATAATGGGGGCATACTTATTCACCTACTTATCTAATGGTCCTTACGAAAATCCCTTTACGAACAAGGAGTCGCCTATGTCTAATCCCAAAGCAAACGCCCCGTTACGTGTTATTCAAAATGAAAAAGGTGACCCAATGAGCCCCTCTAATACAAGTGCTGCACCCAAAGAAATGAGCGCTGAAAAGCAAAAGGCGCTTGATGCCGCTCTCACTCAGATTGAGCGCGCATTTGGTAAAGGCTCGGTGATGAAGCTCGGCACACGGGAATCAGTGGAGGTTGACACAATCTCCACGGGTTCACTCGGCCTTGATATCGCGCTTGGCATTGGCGGCTTGCCACGCGGCCGGATTGTTGAAATTTATGGCCCAGAAAGCTCGGGCAAAACCACCCTTGCCCTGCATGTGATCGCACAATCGCAAAAAGCCGGCGGCACCTGCGCCTTTGTTGATGCTGAACATGCGCTTGACCCATCCTATGCCAAAAAACTTGGAGTAAATATCGATGAGCTTCTCATTTCCCAGCCCGATACAGGCGAACAGGCCCTTGAAATTGTTGATACACTCGTTCGCTCTGGCGCAATTGATGTATTGGTCGTTGATAGCGTTGCCGCATTGGTGCCAAAGGCTGAAATTGAAGGCGAAATGGGCGATAGCCACATGGGCCTGCAAGCTCGCCTGATGAGCCAGGCGTTGCGCAAATTGACGGCATCCATCTCCCGCTCACGCTGCATGGTAGTTTTCATAAACCAGATCCGCCAAAAAATTGGTGTGATGTTTGGCAACCCTGAAACCACCACCGGCGGTAACGCGCTTAAATTCTATGCCTCGGTACGTCTTGATATTCGCCGCATTGGCGCAATTAAGGATAAGGAAACTGTTGTTGGCAACCAGACCCGCGTCAAGGTTGTCAAAAATAAAATGGCACCGCCTTTCCGTGTTGTGGAATTTGATATCATGTATGGCGAAGGTGTTTCCAAGCTTGGCGAGTTGATTGATCTTGGCGTCAAGGCGGAGGTCGTAGAAAAATCCGGCGCATGGTTCTCCTATGATGGGCAACGTATTGGTCAGGGCCGTGAAAATTCTAAAACATTCCTTAAGGAAAATCCGGCCATTGCCGATGCGATTGAACATGAGGTCCGCTCCAATGCAGGCCTTGTGGCAGGCGCAATGATGGATGGTGAACCGGCTTCTGGCGGTGATGAGGAATAATTTCTGCTGTTTAATAAGTCGTTTTTGTTACCTCCAGTATTAAAAGAGAACTATTCAGAATCTCGCTGCGGCTAAAGATTTTTGCTGCTTTTCGAGAACCGGAGCGCAAGCGTACTTTTAGTACGTGCGCACCGGAAGCGCAGAAAACGGCAAAAAGCCAACGCCGCAGTTAGAGATTATGGATGGTTCTATTGACTTATATAGGCCCCTTAGCGCAAGTTAGGGGGTCTTTTTTTGCGAACAAATATAATAGGATTTATACACTATGGCTGCTGCTGCGTTTCATGATCGTGATGGAAAAATTTGGTTTGATGGACAAATGATTGATTGGCGCTCAGCCAATGTGCATGTCTTGACCCATGCCTTGCATTATTCCGGTGCAGTCTTTGAAGGCGAGCGCGTTTATGGCGGCCAGGTGTTCAAACTGCGCGAACACACCCAGCGCTTGCTCGATTCTGCGAAAATGATGGGCTATGAATTGCCCTACACGCTTGAACAGCTTGAAGCAGCCACGATGGATGTTATCCACACACAGAAAATCGTTGATGGCTATGTGCGCCCGGTTGCGTGGCGCGGCAGCGAAATGATGGGCGTTGCAGCACAAAAAAATACCATTCATGTGGCGATCGCAACATGGGAATGGCCAAGCTATTTTGACCCTGAAGCTAAAACCAAGGGTATCCGCCTGATGATGGGCAAATGGAAACGCCCATCGCCAGAAACAGCGCCTGTGCATGCCAAGGCTTCAAACCTTTATGCCATTTGTACGATGGGCAAGCATGAAGCTGAACGCAATGGCTTTCACGATGCGCTGATGCTTGATTGGCGCGGTCAGGTGGCAGAAGCAACCGGTGCCAATTTCTTCATGGTCATCAAAGGTGAAATCCATACGCCCACGCCTGATTGTTTCCTTGATGGCATTACGCGCCGCACCGTGATTGATCTTGCAAAAGCACGCGGTATCAAAGTAATTGAACGCGTGATTATGCCGGATGAATTAAAGGGCGCGGATGAAATCTTCCTTACCGGCACGGCTGCTGAAGTGACGGCGGTTGGCACCATTGGCGAGCTGACCTTTAAGGTTGGCCCGGTTACGCAAATGCTAGCGGATGATTATTCAAAAGAAGTGCGCAAACACGCAGCGACGAAAGCGGCTTAAATCGTTTTCCACTATTTAGAATAAGAAATCACGTCATCCCGGAAGCCACGTAGTGGCTATCCGGGATCCAGCTTATATATTTTCTGGATCCCGCATAAACGCTAAAGCGTTTTGCGGGATGACGTTTATGGTTTTACCTTCTCAAAAATAACCTGATCGCGCCAGACGCCTTCGATCTGCATATTCTGTTTGGATATTCCAATTTCGCGGAATCCCAAGCTGCGCAGCAGGCGAATGCTGCGTTCATTTTCCGGCAATGTCGTGGCTTCCATGCGTTGAAGTTTTAATTGCTCAAACGCAAAGGGCAGCAACAGGCTGATCGCTTCACGCATAAGGCCTTGTCCTGCAAAGGGCGCGCCCATCCAATAGCCAAAGGTGCCGGATTGATAAACACCGCGCCGGATATCGGTAATGGTAATGCCACCAAGCAATCCGCCTTCACGCCCCTCTCCATCACGGCGAAAAATTAAAAACGCATATTCGCGGTCCTGCACCCAGCGCCGAGCAAAACGCCGCCACTGGCGCATATAAAAACTTTGGCTCACGGCATCCTTGGGCCAGAGCGGCTCCCATGAAACAAGAAAACTTGCGCTTAGTGCGCGCAAGGTTGTCCATGCCCGCCAATCGCCAATATCGGGCATACGCAGAATAATCTGCTCACCTTCCAGAACTACCGCATAGGGCGCACGGCAATGGCGTTGTCGCTCGCCTGCAAACATTGCCATACATGTCTGCAACAGGCTCATCATGCTTTAAAAGGTGCTGCGATATGGGATGCATCGGGAACTTCTCGCAGTGGGCCAACAAACGCGCTGGCCGGTGCATGCTGCAACAGCATAAGCGCAAGACGCTTAATATCCGCTTCACTCACCGCATCAATGCGTTCAAGAATTTCAGAATTGGGGATCATGCGGTTATACATCAGCTGATTGAATGCGAGCTTTTCAGCGCGGCTCATCGTGCTTTCCTGCGACATGAATAAGGATGAACGCAATTGCGCCTTTGCACGGTTAAGTTCTTCAGCTGTTACATGTTTAGTAATCAGTTGCATCTGCTCGGCAACCACCGGCAACAGCTCATTGATTTTTTCAGGATCGGTGCCTGCATAAATACCAAAATTTCCGCCATCCTTATGCGCTGAAACAAAGGAATAAATGCTATATACAAGGCCACGCTTTTCGCGTACTTCCTGAAACAGGCGCGAGGACATACCGCCACCAAGCAGGGTTGAGAGCACCGAAAGCGCAAAATAATCCTTATCAAGGAAGGACAGGCCCTTAAATGCTAACGCAACATGCAATTGTTCGATGTCACGATTTTCGCGCATATCGCCACTGTGGAATTCAGCACTGTCCGTTTTGGTTTGCGCGGTTGATGGAATATTGGTCAGGTGCTTATGCGCATAATCGACCATCTGGTCGTGATTAACCGCGCCAGCAGCAGCAAAAATCATTTGTGGGCCAGCGTAATTCGCATTGATATAATGCGCTAAACGATCACGAGCTATGCTGCCGATAATGGCGGCTGAGCCCAGCACCGGGCGACCGAGCCCTGAATTTGGATAAGCGGTTTTTTGCAAATAATCGAACAGAATATCATCCGGCTGATCGATTGATTGGCCAATTTCCTGAATAATCACGCCGCGTTCGCGGTCGAGCTCCCCTTCATCCAGCGTTGAATTCTGCATCATATCGCACAGCACATCGGCGGCAAGCGCAACATCCTGCTTAAGCACCTTGGAGTAATAGGCAGTTGCTTCACGCGTCGTATAGGCATTGAGGTGCCCGCCGACATTTTCCATTTCCGCTGAAATATCAAATGCGCTGCGGCGCCCCGTTCCCTTGAACAACATATGTTCAACAAGATGCGCAACGCCATTATCGGCTTCGTCCTCGTTGCGCGTGCCCACGCCCACCCACAAACCAATGGAGGCCGTTTCAATATGTTCCATGCTGTCGGTGACCACGCGAAGGCCACTGGGAAGGGTTGTAATTTTTGTTGTCATACTATTCCTAATATAAGTGCGCGTTAGCGCGTTTCAATAAATTCTACAAAAGCATTGTAATCATTGGGCATTACCGTAAATCGCTCGGCGCGGTCATAAAGATCGGCCAAATGCAGCGGTAATGGCGGATTTTGGCCGGTAACCTTGCGCACCGTTTCAGGAAATTTAGCCGGATGCGCGCAGGCTAGCGCAATAATCTTACCCGGTAATTGGTCACATAAACGGTTCGCTGCCGTCACGCCAACGGCAGTATGCGGATCGAGCAAGACACCATGTTTTTCCCATACCGTTTTCATGGTTGCCTTGGTTTCATCATCACTGACGGAAGTTGCCATGAATTCCTGCTTAAGCGCTTCATGCGCAGCCGGTGGCAAGGGCACATTTTTATGCGCTGCGACATCCTGCATGATCTTGGTGACAGCAGCGCCATCTTCATTTAGCAATTCATATACATAGCGTTCGACATTGCTCGCGATCTGGATATCCATGCTTGGTGACAGGCTTGGCGATACAACGCCGGTTGTTAAAACACCTGTTTCAATGAATTGCGCCATGCTGTCATTTTTATTGGTCGCGATCACAAGGCGATGAATGGGCAAGCCCATTTTTTTTGCAACATGCCCTGCAAACACATTGCCAAAATTACCCGTGGGCACAACGAAACTGACCGGTTGATCGAGCGCACCGGCCTTGAGCCCTGCATAAAAATAATAAACAACTTGCGCAAGGATACGCGCCCAGTTGATCGAATTAACCGCTGTGAGTGTATGTTTATTGCGCAATTCCTGATTATTAAAGGCGCGTTTTACAAGCGCCTGGCAATCATCAAACGAACCTTCTACCGCGAGCGCAAACACATTATCAGCATTAACGCAGGTCATTTGCCGGCGCTGTACTTCCGATGGACGGTTATGCGGATAAAGAATAATGACTTTAACGCCGGGAATACCGCGACAGCCTTCGATCGCTGCCGAGCCTGTATCGCCCGATGTTGCGCCAATAACGGTGAGCGTACCACCGCGCTTATACACAAAATGCCCAAAGACGCGGCCAAGAAATTGCAACGCAACATCTTTAAACGCCAGCGTGGTGCCATGAAACAGTTCCAGCACAGAAAGCTGATCATCAATTTTAGTAAGCGGCGTTACTTCAGGATGCGTAAAACCAGAATAAGTGTCTTGCACAAGCGCGGCGAGTTCGCCTGCCGACAAACTATCACCCACAAAAGGCTGCATGATTTGCTGGGCGAGCTGGATATAGGATAAACGGCCCAGTTTTTCCATCTGCTCACGCGTGAAGACCGGCCAAGTTTCAGGCACAAACAACCCGCCATCGCGCGCAAGACCGCGCGAAACAACATCTTCAAACGTGGGAACGGTATCGCCGCCGCGGGTGCTGATATAACGCATTACTCTGCCTTAAAACGGATCGTGAGATTGGCGCTAAGATAAAACAGGAACAAGATGATGGCGAGCGAAAACCAAGTGAATGCGTAAGTCGCATGGTTATTGGTGATATTGAGCAAACGCGCTTTAAGAAGTTCATGCTGGATGCCACCCCAATCATGCAACGGGATAAACATCACCGGTTCAATCTGCGTTAACGAGCGCACCGGCTCGCTGGCTTCCTTAAACAGGAAAAGATTTGCTGTATCCTCCAGAGGGACAAAAAGGCCGAGCTGTTCATGCGGCGGTGCGCTTGCCAGTTGCTCATTGCTTGGCCAGCGCACATAACCCGCTTTCCATTCATCCATGGTCACAAAATCAGATTGGCGCAAAAGCCAACGATCACCATTCCATGTTTGAGGAAAATAAAGCTGAAAGCCAACACCATGCTCTGCAGTATGCGAAAAAGTATAATAAGGCCGCGCGATTTTAACGGGCGCTGTTACATAAGCACCCCGATAATAAAGCTCTGATACAGGGCTATTAGGCAAACCATTTAACACCAGCGGTTTTTGCGCAAGCTTAGCGCTGCGCTCGGCAATCAGAGCGGTTTTCCATTCACCGCGCTCATTTTGCCAGATGCCAAGCGCAAGCAGGATTGAGAATGTAAGGCCAACCAGAATGCTGGGCAACACTTTTGCTTTAAAACTGATATGGATGGGTAAGGTCATGCTGTAAAAATTTCAGGACGATTTTTAAATTGCATGGCCATGGTGAGCGCTTTGGCAGGACGCAACATGCCAAGCGTAGCGCCAAGAATAAGCGCGCCCCATAATGTGCCATGCACCCATAACGGCCAATCAACATGCATTGCGATGATAATCGCAGGTGGCACCATCAAAAACCCAAGAATAAAAATCAGAAAAACTGCAGGGCCATCGCCATTATCATTTTTAGCAATGGCAAGGCCGCATGATGCACAATGATCAACCAGCGTGATAAAACCTTTAAATAAACGCCCCTTGCCGCATTTTGGACAGCGGCAATGAAAGGCCTTTATCGTCGCATTCAAAGAATTACCCATGTGCTCCTGGAACTTGCGGCGCGGAACCCCACCAATAGACGGAGGTGAAAAGGAACAGCCATACCACGTCAACGAAATGCCAGTACCATGCAGCCGCTTCAAAACCAAAATGGCTTTCCTTGGTAAAATGACCCTTGGCGGTGCGCACCCATGCAACAATCAAAAAGATCGTACCCACAAGGACGTGGAAACCATGAAAGCCGGTTGCCATGAAGAAGGTGGAAGGAAAAATACCATCCTTAAAGCTGAAATGACCATTGAGATATTCATAGGCCTGAAAGCAAGTGAAAAGGATGCCAAGCAATACACTGAGGCCCAACGCCTGAACAGCGTCACGGCGGCGGCCTTCAACCAATGCTTCATGGGCAAAAGTAACGGTGCAGCCTGAGAGCAGCAGGATAACGGTCATCACAAAAGGCAGATCAAACGGATCAATTGTATGTATGCCTTTAGGTGGCCACACACCGCCAGCGGGATAAAGTGCAGAGCTGAAATAAGCCCAGAAGAACGCAACAAAGAACATCACTTCCGAAGCAATGAACAATGCCATGCCATAGCGCAGGCCAATTTTTACGAGAGGACCGTGAAGTTTTTCGATATAGGCTTCTTTAATAACGTCTTTCCACCAGAAAAACATCGCGGCAGCAAGGCAACAGAAACCAATCACAATCGCTTCAGCGCCAAATTGATAGGTGAAGCTGCCAAGGGTGATTTTGACCTTGTGCATGAACAAAATCATCATTGTAAAGAACCCACCTGCTGCAAACGCACTGATCAGCGGCATGACGGATGGCGCAACAAGATGATAAGGCTGCGGGATACCGCTATCTTCATAGTGTGGTGTGTTATGATCAGACATTATAGCTCCTTATGGTGTAGACTTTGCTGCTTCCAGCAATTTGGTTTGATGAGTATCGAATTGTTTTTGCGCTTCAGCAAGTTTTTGGCTTTTCGCTGCAAAGAATGTGTAGGAAAGCGTGATGGTGGTTACATCATCCATCTGCTTGTCTTTAGCAATGGCAGGATCAAGGAAAAACTGTACCGGTAGTTCGGCGCGCTCGCCTGCCTTGAGCGGTTTATTATCAAAGCAGAAACATTGCACCTTGTTAAAATAAAGCCCGGCGCGGTCTGGCTGCACATTATAAATGGCAATCCCAACATCGCTCGCGTTGCTTTGGTTTTGTGCCTGATAAATAACTTTTTCAACTTCGCCGATTTTTACTTCAACTTCGGATATGTTGGGCTTGAAGGTCCATTGCAGGCCGGGCGCGACATCAGTATTAAAACGCACTTTTATTTTACGCTCCAATACTTGCGCATCTGCGGCGGGCGCTGCGGCTTGCTGCGGGATGCCGCCAAAGCCGGTCATCTTGCAATATAAGTTATAAAGTGGCACAGAAATGAACGCGAGCGCCACCATGCCAATCACTGCCACGCTCAGCTTGATACCCATTTTGCGGTTTTTATCCTGAAGGTCGCTCATGATGCGCCGCCATGAATATGGATTTTGACCAGTGTTACCACATAGATAATGATCACAAAGGTAACCAGCCCAAGCCCGATCGCCCAATTGCGTTTGCGTCGCGCGGGCGGAATAGAAATTTTTAGAGGTGCCTCACTCATGCGTTCCATCCTGCTACTTTTTCAATAAGCAATACGGCAAACAAAACGGTAAGATAAAGCAGCGAAAATTTAAACATGCCTTTGGCAATTTTATAATCCTTGTCAAAAAATACCGCGATCGCATAGGCAATAAAGCCAAGGCTAAACAGAATAGCAGTTGCGCCATAAACCCAGCCCGCAAAGCCCATCAGCGTTGGCGCGAGCGATAATGGCAACAGCAGCAACGTATAAATCAGCATCTGGATTTTGGTCGCACGCTCACCGGCTACCACCGGCAACATGGGAATGCCTGCGCGCGCATAATCATCATTACGATACAGCGCGAGCGCCCAGAAGTGCGGTGGCGTCCAGAAAAAGATAAGGGCGAATAGTACAACTGCAGACAGGCCAACATCGCCCGTTACTGCAGCCCAACCAATCATCGGCGGAAACGCACCGGCTGCACCGCCAATGACAATATTTTGCGACGTGCGGCGTTTAAGCCAGATGGTATAAACAAATACATAAAAGGCAGCTGCGAATGCCAATAGCCCCGCTGCAACCCAGTTCAAGGCAACGCCCATCAGCAATACCGAAAAGCTCAGCATCACAACGCCAAATTCCAGCGCATGTTCAGGCGCCATGCGGCCACGCGGCAAAGGACGATTGCGCGTGCGCACCATCAAGGCATCGACATCACGCTCATACCACATATTGATGGCACCGCTTGCGCCCGATGCAAGCGCTATGCACAGCACCGCAACCGCTGCAAGTAGCGGATGAATGTGTCCAGGTGCAACGACAATACCGACCAGCCCTGTAAAGACGACGAGCGACATCACGCGCGGTTTGAGCAACGCAATGTAATCCTGCACGCTTGCTTCATAGTCGCAAGTATGCGCGGGATGATCATTGAGCTCGAGCGGTGATAGCGTCATCTTTGTTACTTAACGCGGGGTAAAGTTTCAAATTGATGGAATGGGGGTGGTGATGGAAGGGTCCATTCCAGCGTATTGGCATGTTCATTCCAGTAATTTGCGCCAACTTTTTTACCTTTGGTCAGCGTAACAATTACAACAAGCACAAACCACAAAGCGCCCGCATAAGAAATATAGGAACCGATTGACGACACGTAATTCCATTTTTCAAACGCATCCGGATAGTCAGGATAGTGGCGTGGCATGCCCTGCAACCCAAGGAAATGCTGCGGGAAGAAGGTGAGGTTTACGCCTACAAAGGTAAGCCAGAAATGCGCGCAGCCCATCCATTCCGGATATTGGCGGCCCGACATCTTGCCGATCCAGTAATAGAAACCTGCAAAGATGGAGAACACAGCGCCGAGCGACAATACATAATGGAAATGCGCTACAACGTAATAGGTGTTATGCAACACGACATCCACGCCTGCATTGGCAAGCACAACGCCAGTTACACCGCCCACGGTGAAGAGGAAGATGAAGCCGATTGCCCATAACATCGGGGTTTTAAATTCAATCGAACCGCCCCACATGGTTGCAATCCATGAGAAGATTTTGATGCCGGTTGGCACCGCGATGATCAAGGTTGCAGCGGTGAAATATGCGCGGGTGTTCACATCAATCCCGGATACATACATATGGTGGGCCCATACCACAAACCCAACCACGCCGATTGCGATCATCGCATAGGCCATTGCAAGATAACCGAATATCGGTTTCTTGGAAAAGGTTGAAACAATGTGGCTGATGATGCCAAAGCCCGGCAAGATCATGATGTATACTTCAGGGTGACCAAAGAACCAGAACAGATGTTGGTACAATAATGGATCGCCACCGCCCGCTGGATCAAAGAAGGTTGAACCAAAGTTACGATCAGTCAGCAACATGGTGATTGCGCCGCCAAGAACAGGCACAGCAAGCAAAAGAAGGAATGCGGTGATCAACATCGCCCATGCAAAAAGCGGCATCTTGTGCAAGGTCATGCCCGGTGCACGCATATTAAAGATGGTGGTAATGAAATTGACCGCGCCTAAAATGGAGGATGCGCCCGCAAGATGCAGTGCGAAAATCGCCATATCAACCGCCGGGCCAGATTGACCAGAGGTTGCAAGGGGTGGATAAACGGTCCAGCCCGTCCCTGCCCCACTGCCCACAAAGGCTGAGCCAAGCAATAAGAGGAAGGATGGCACAAGCAACCAGAAGCTCACATTATTTAAGCGAGGGAACGCCATATCGGGCGCACCGATCATCAATGGCAAAAACCAGTTGCCAAAACCGCCAATCACCGCAGGCATCACCACGAAGAACACCATGGTAAGACCATGTGCGGTTACAAGCACATTCCACATCTGGCCATCGGCAATAAATTGCATGCCGGGCTCTTGCAGCTCCATGCGCATAATGACCGAGAACAAGCCACCGATTAATCCGGCGATGACCGAAAAAATCAGGTAGAGCGTACCGATATCTTTATGGTTGGTCGAACAGAACCAGCGCGTGAAAAAACTGATCTTGTGATCATCATGAGCATGTGCATCGTGAGAAACTTCTGACATCGTATAAACTCCGGTTAGAAAACTGAATTATTACTCTGGATTATTGCTGGGCGATATGGGGGAAGCGTTGCAATGCGGCATGGCCTGTCTTTTTGGCAACCCACTCAGCAAATTTTTCTTTGGAAACAGCTTCGATCACAATCGGCATATAGGCATGGGATGTGCCGCAGATTTGTGAGCATTGACCATAATAAACGCCTTCCTTTTCAATCTTGAGCCATGTTTCATTAAGGCGCCCGATCACACTATCTTTGCGCACGCCAAGCGATGGAACAGCAAAGGAATGGATCACATCAGTTGAAGTGGTATAGACGCGCACCTGTGTATTTACTGGTAGTACAAGACGGTTATCCACTTCCAGAAGACGCAAGGGTTTTTCGTTATTATAAATCCAGTTTGGCATTGCATCTTTCAATGCCGCATCAATCTGTTCTTTGGTTTGCTTGGTGCCATCCCAAATCGGGCGACTGTCAAAGCTTTCAACTTTTTGATCAGGCAATTCATAGGACCAATACCATTGATGTGCGGTCGCTTTTAATGTCAGTTCCGGATTAGGGGTTTTATCGACATAATAAAGTAATTGCATTGATGGGATACCCACCACCACCAAAATCAATACCGGGACCGCTGTCCAGACGATTTCAAGGACAGTGTTATGCGAAAAGTTAGCGGGCTTTGGATTGGCCTTTGCATTGAAACGGAAAATGACAATCAGAAGAAGGATCATCACAAAAATGGTGATCGCGATAATAATCACCAGCATGAAATCATGAAAATCATGCATGCGGTGCTTGACCGGTGAAAACGCTTCCTGCAGATCAATGCCGCCTGGAACCGGCGCACCCACCGCATAGCCATTATCCTGCGCAAGGGCCAGTGAGGGAAAAAGCAGAAGGGATAGTATAAAACTGTAAATACGTGCTAACACGGGGGATATCCTCTTGATATTTAACGAGCTTATGGTGGTGAGCGCTTGAGTCGCATGAAAGCGCGAAACGCCCCTTCAATTAGCATGAAAGCGCGGCCCTTATAAGCAAAATATCAGCTCTTTTGTGACAATCGGTGAAAGTGTTGCTATGGAGCAGTCTCAACCAACGCCATAACGGTAAATATCTAATAATTTCAAATAGATAGCATCTATTTTAAGATCCAGGATCATTGCAAGTGATTTCTGGGATGACATACGTTTTTTGTTTTTTCTATTAATACGTATGTCAATTCAAATTACGGTAATTCTCAAGATAGGGCTGGAATAAATCAACATCCGCGATCAGTGACTTTAAAGTGGTTGGGTCGCGCGGCAAGGCTGTATCGGGCTCTGTCAGCATTTTGAACAGATCGGTTTGCGGAGTTGCTTTCATCGCTGCGCCAAAATTACTGTGCAGTTTTTCAAGATTAGCATTGTCATTAATCAGCGCTAACGCAATGGCGCGGTTAATCACCCATGGCGCCATTTCCAGCTTCACGCTTTCGCCGTTCGCAGGTGGTGCACCAATTAATCCATCGAGAATTTCAGCCGCATTTGCCCAATCATGATTATGCCATGCCATATCCACCAGAAGGCGCGTAGCATATTCGCTCTTTATATTACGCAACAGCGTTTTTGCATCTTCGTCATTTCCTTGCATGGAGAGTGCTTTTGCCTTGAGCAAGCTGCGCTCGGTTGCAAGATCATCCGCGATTGCAGGATCATCGGTATCTTTTAAAATACTCAAGGCTGCATCGGCCTTGCGATCAAGCAGATAAATGCCTGCGGCTTGTGTTCCGATACGCGTTTTAAGCGCACCGGACAAACGGTTGCGCGCCTGATCGGCCAGTAGCATTGCACCGCGATCAAGTAAATCAAGCGAAACCATGCGCTGCGCAAGCGAACGTATAATCGCATCCCCTGCTTCACCGGGCGGCGCTAATTCATAAAAACGCTCATACAAACTTAAGGCATCAAGCGCTGGAATGGTTTTGCTTTTATCACCCAGGAACACATCGCGGAATGCAAAGGCCATTTCTTCATGCAGTTTTTTTGCTGCCTCATTATCGGGCAATAACACCAGCGCCTGTTTGAGCGTTGACAGGCCCTCTTCAGTTTTACCACCTTCTAGATAAAATTTTCCAATGCGGCGCAGAATATCAAGCTCCATATCATCGCCGCGCCATGCAAAGCGCACGCGCTCGAGCTGCTCTGCCGCTTTAGCAGGACTGATTTTTCCGGTAATCACCTGATAATCGGCAAGCGATAATCGTGCGCGCACCTGATAGAGGCGATCAGGCAAGGCGGCAGCTTTTCTCCAATATTGCTCTGCACGTTCCAGATGGTCAGTTAAATTCATCAACATGCCGCGCAAATAATTGAGCGCACCGGATGTGGCATCCATTTCCGGGTGACGTTCAATCAGCCGCTCGAGCACATGCGCAGCATATTGCTTGTCTTTGCTGGCAATCGCCGCTTCTGCTGCGATAAGCGAGAAATCGGTGAAAAATGGTTCAAGATAATTTTGTAAAACAGCATCCGATTCAATGAACAGATCATTGGCCGCTTTCCATTCAAGGTTGTGGGCCTGTGCAACCGCGCGCCATAGCTGGATCTCGGGTGTACCCGTAAATTCAGCAATGGCCAAATCATCAAGCGCATGCGTATCGCGCATCAACACCTTGATTGCGCCGCGCAAAGCAATAAATTCATTGCGACGCAACAGATCAGGCACTTGCTGCGACAATAAATTCAGCAATCCCATTGCTTCTTCAGCATGATTGCGCGCGAATAAAAAGCGCACAATGTTTAAACGCACCCGGTCGCGTTCATTCATCGGCACTTCGGCAAGCGTGCGCTGCCAATGCTGACGCAAATCGATAAAGGTTTTATTGGATGGGCCATACCATTCATTGAGATCAAACACGTAATCACTATGCGATACGCTGGTCTGCGTATTATTGACGGCAAGGCCTGTATCGCGCGAAAGCGAAAGGCGCAGGCCGGTATCTTTAGTGATTTCAACGCCAAGCGATTGGCGTTTTACATTCATGCCATCGACATGCGGCTGGATCACAATGCCTTGCTCGGATGGTACAAAATGAAAATCGGCATAACGATAAGGCTGGCGCACCGCTTGCCCTGATGCGCTGAGCGGCACAATGATCAGCATATCGCCAAGTTCAGGATCAAGAAATTGCACTGGCTCATCCGCACTGCTGATGGGCAGAAGAATACGTGGGCCAAGCGCATAATCAGGTTGCGCGATTAAGGTAAGGCTGACGCGCGCAGTTGGTATTTGCTTGGAAGCAAAAACCGTCCAGCGATTTTCTTCACGCACGCAGCGCAAGCTTAAATCCTGCGGCATGTAAAAACGAAAAACACTTCCGCCCGGTGTTTGCAAGGCTTCGAGCGCAACGCGCGGCTGGTCACGCAGCATGGCGGTGAGCGGCAAGGTCATCTTCTTGCTAAAAACAATGTAAACAAAATCCGCACGGCGATACACAGCTGCACCAATTGCAATTCCCGGATCGAGTGCAACAAGCGGCACCGCACTGTCGCCAATATCAGTTAGATCCGGTGTGCTGTTTTTTTTCTGCTCCCTTTGTGGATCTTCTGTAACCGGTAATGGTTTTGCTTTTACTTCGACTGCCGGGGCCAGCGATGGCGGCGCAATTACAGGAAATGCTGGTTTTTCTGGTGTTACTTTTACAGGTTCTGGTGGTGCAGGCTCATGCACGGGCTCTTTTATAGGCTCCGCAACGGGCGCTTCGCTTGCAATCAGCGTTGCAGGCTGCGCAGCATGGGCTGGCGCAGGTGGCGTGGCAGCAGGCTGTACAGCAACAGGCGGTTTGCCAGCGCGCATATCGATAATGATTTTTCCTTTATCCTGCACGGCATTCGCAACCGTATTGGTTTTCAGAAAAAGAATGATGGTACTTGCATCTGCATCATGCGTTTGTTCAAACTGCGTGATTGTTGTGAGATGCTGGCGCGTAATCGTGGAAAGATCGAGCATGCCTTGCGCTGAAAAACGCAGCACAACCTGCGAACCATTTTGTGAAAATGTGAAGGGAACCTGTTTTGGCCAATCAATGACCAAGCGTTCATAATCATCATGCACGCCCGCGCGCACCTGAACATTTAAGGCTTGCGCACACAGATCATGCAAAGGCGCGCACACACCCATACCAAACAGCATTGCAGCAAAAAAAGGATTGATGGGTTTCAAAGGCATGGATTTCAAAGAGGGGGCCACAACTCTAGAATATAACGATCTTTTCAGAGTGAACGATTTTATCAAAAACAACAAGGATTATGGCGATTCAGGCGGGAGCCAGATGCTTTAGAACTGCCCCACTACAGCAACAATCTTTGATTTCAAGGTCTCGGCATTAAACGGTTTTACAATCGTGTTATTCGCGCCCGCCTGCTTGGCAGCCACGGCATTTTCCGTTTTGCTCTCGGCCGTGACCATAATAAATGGCAAAGCTTTCAACGCATCATCGGCGCGCACCTCACGCAGGAGCTGCAGGCCCGTCATTGGCTCCATATTCCAGTCAGAAATGACTAGGCTGAATTCTTTTTCACGCAACAAGCTAAGCGCAGTTGTGCCATCGGTTGCTTCATGGATATTGGTGAAGCCAAGCTGCGTGAGCAGACTATGCACGATCCGTAACATCGTTTTGTAATCATCCACGATGAGGATGTTCATATCCATGTTAACAGCCACATTAACAGTCATGGGGGGGATGTTCCTTATATCGCGAGAATAATTTAGGGAGGGGTCGGCATCGGCTTCTTTTCAATCAGCGCCGATGTTACTAATTTGGCTTTTTGCGCATCCATCGCCGCAAGGATGGGTGCAACGCGCGATTCCTTCATATTGGCAACAACATTGAGCAACACAGGCATATCAAGCGCATCAAAAATCCGCGCCGCTTCTTTGGGTTTCATGATTTCATAAATTTTGACAAGGCTATCGGTCTTGGCTTTTTGCTCAGCCGTGACGGCGGTGATGGATTGGCGAATTTGGTCTTGCATTAACTTCATTTCGGTAAGTTTTTTATCAATGCGCTGTTCGGTAATTTTCATCAAGGCTTCGCGCTGATCAAGATCGCGCGCCTGCTTATTAAGCTCCTGCCGGCGTTCTGACAAACGCTTGAGCACGTTTACTTCGGCTTCTGAATAATTGTCCTGTTCGCTTACCGGATCGCTATTGATCGGGTCGGGCTTTTCGTCCTTTGCAACAGCACCTTCTTTTGCATCTTTCTTGTGCGCGCCTTCAGCTTTTTCTTCTTTATGAGCTTCTTCTTTTTTTGGTGCTTCTTTTTTACTTTCTTCACCATGCGATTCCGCACGCGCTGGCGCTACCGCATGGAGCGCATTGCCGTTGATAAGATCGCTACCCATTTCCTGAAGACGCAACCCCATCATCACAACGGCGATAAAAATGAAAATCGACATGCCTGCGCGCGGTGTGATGCGCGGCAATGTTTTTAGCAGAACTTTAAGAATGGGCTGTTTCATATCTTATTTCATTTTTTCAAGTGCTTGTAGAAGCTCACGCTCAGCCTGCGAACGCGGTTGTTCTTTAGATTTTTCTGGCGACTGTGTTTTTTCTTCCTGAATTTTTTGTGCTGGTTTTTTGCTACCAAATTGCAGGCCGGAAACAGGCGCTGCATTTTCAACGGGCGCATTAATCACAGGACCAGTGGCCTCTGCGCGCTTGGCCCATGCCGGAACCGTTTTTGCTGGTGGCTCCTGCACTGACGCGGGTTCAGCTTTTTTGATTTCAGGTACAGCATGCTCAGCAGAACGTGTGTTTGCTGGGGGCTCACTAATTTTTTCTACTGGTTTTTCTTGTAGTTTTTCTGGCTGCTGCTGACGCGCCTGTTTTGCATCCTGCTGCGCATGCGATGTTTTATCGGCAAGGCGCGTTGCAACGGAATCCGCTGCTTCAACCAGAAAACTCAGCTCATCGCGCAAACCTTGTGCACGTTGCAAATGCTCACCCACATCTTCGCCTACATCACGCGCAACGCTTTGTAATTCACGGATGGCTTTTTGCGCCTGCTGGATAGAGCCGGAAAAATCCCTAACAAATGCTTCCATATCCTCACGGCTTTGCGAAAGACCGCTCAAGGTCTTTTGCAAACGCCAGACATAAAAAATGCCGATGCCCACCGCAATAATAAACACCGCATTCAAGATGAGATTCCACAGCATGCTTATGGCTCACCAGGACGTTTGATTTTTTCTTCTTCAATCATCACGGCAATACGGCCATTTTTAGTACCCATACGGCCACGGAACAGCGACACATCACCACTGCGCAATTCCACCATGCTGTC
>RGZA01000170.1 GCA_010031785.1 Alphaproteobacteria bacterium | reverse complement strand
CGTAAATTTCGCAGTTTTCTTTTTGGCATTGATAGGCAAAAATTATTATGCCCGAAAAAATAATGCAAACAGCGATTAAATCATTCAGATTTTTCATTTTATTGGTTTTTGTTTGAGCAAATATAAGGTTATTTCGGCAATTGTGTAGGCAAGTCCCGTGCAATGCGACCCGTTAATTTTAGGGCAATCGTTTCGCCACGCTGGAAAATTTGTATTCCGTCTGCATCGGGCAAAAAGCGAATGGCTGTATATCCTATGTCGGATAGTTCGGGTCTTATGTCCTGCACCTTAATCCAATGTTCGGGCGCTGATTTCACGGATTTGAAAAATTCTACTTGCTCCAATGTGTAGTCATCTACAACAGTGAGTGTATAGGATTCATACGCGCTTAAGCCTTGTGTAGAAAGTCCCTTGTATTTTGCATTTTCGTTTGTTGCCGTTGTGCAAGGAACGTCCAAAGCGATTTCTGTAAATTCGCTTGTGATCGTTTTTTCATCAATGTCGCAAATAATCGTGCAAATTCCGCCGTAAGGACTTACAAAATATAGATCGGTTACATTGTCATTATTCGCGCAACTGTGATCTACTGAATAACGCACATCATTTGTTTGGCCTAATACCGTTGTGGACTGCATCACTTCAATACGGCATGTATAGTAGTCGATTTCGCTTGCGCTTGTGATAAGGCTTGACAAGTTTACAACACGCGAAACAGAAACATTTGCACAAAGGCACTGCCACCAATCAGCAAGGGAATATGTCACCAAAACCGTATCATATAGCGAAGCGGTGCCCACCTTAAAAATTCTAATGCGCAAACGGTAACTTGTTGCGGTTGGTAAGGTATTAACCCATCCGTTATACATCCAAAGCCATGCAAATGACGTTTCAGTAAGCCTGGTTATTGCAGGCTGGTTTGTCATAAATTGCGGTAAATCTATGAACGTAGGCAAATTTCCATCAAAAAACCGCCGTGTTTTGTAAGTTTCCTGAATCGGGAACACCGCATTCATAACCAAATAGTCCTCCGATTGTAGGGTAGTTCCATACAACACCTGACAAGATTCATCCCGATATGTCCACCCGTACTGCAATGCAAATCGGCCCGTTACCGTGTCAAGTGTAGATGCGATTTCGGAACTATCGGAAAGATCGGGCATTGGCGTATAAATTACCTTTTTTGCAGCCGCCATATAGTCTACGCATTCGCTT
Organism: Alphaproteobacteria bacterium; assembly: GCA_010031785.1. Taxonomy (GTDB): domain Bacteria; phylum Pseudomonadota; class Alphaproteobacteria; order UBA9219; family RGZA01; genus RGZA01. The sequence continues at coordinate 1,337 of RGZA01000170.1, read as the reverse complement.
TCTACGCTTGCGCAACCGCGCTTAACGTTGATTGCCTCAAATTCGGTAACGGGTATATGTGCGCTTGTGGCGCTGTCCCATTTCATAAGCCTTACAACCAACTGATAGCCGTTTGAATACGTTGGCGTTGCCCCGTTCGTTGCCACCGCGCCGCCTGTGCCGCCCATTGAAGTCATCGCAGTAAAAACCATGTTCGCCCCGGTGAAGTTCGGCTGCTCCCGGCAATCATTCCACGAAAAAGTAACTGTAATTGAAGCACCCAAAGCAAGAACAGCGCCGCCCGCTTGCGCGAACTTGATATTGCTGTTAAGCATGTTTCTAAGGTTCGCCGCCGTTTCGATGCCATTTGTTGTTACCTTGAAACTATTGCTTGTGTAATTGCTACCCGATTGAACGGTAAACGTATAGCCCCACACTTTTAAAACTGTGCCGTTTGCGGGTACGGTAGGCGTTGCCGGGATCGTGAATACAACCTTTGCTTTCGATCCGGCCCCGGTTATTACATCGGCACTGTCGGGCTGCAAACACCACTCTAAACAATCGCTTACGGGGATAGGTAGCGGTTTTGTTCCTGTGTATGGGTAGCCTACGCTTTCGCCCGGATCGGATATTATTGATATGGCCATTTTAGACGGTTCTATTGGTTTGTAGTGCTGTTTCACGCTCTAAGCGGCGATTACTATCATTTATGCCCAATGCAATGCTATTTTGAACAACTGGCGCAAGTAGTTCCGCAATTTTACGCCCTGCGATTTCACCAATTTGCGCACTTTGGGCATCGCTAAATGTGGCCTCGGACGGCAAAACTTGCACAAGTGCCGTTTGCTGGGGTAGTGCGATTTGCGGCGTAAAGTTAAGCGCCCCGCCTTTTTCAAAGAAACGTGTACCATGCCCACCGTATGCGTTAACGGCGCTTAGTTTTTTCAGCATTGGGGCATTTCTTTTGTTGACTACTGCAAAGACTTCATCTTTTTCAACCTCGACCCGCGTTCCATCATCGAAGTAGCCCTTTGTTCCGCCTGCGCTGTGTGCTTTCCCCCCGAATGTTCCAAACTTCACCATACCGCCCTTTGCAAACTTTTGAGACTTAATGATTGCTATTTGTGCAAGCGTCGCAACGCCCGCCGCAATAGCAGCAAATGGGTTGCCTGTTACCGCAATCGCTCTAATAACTGCCAACGCGCCGTTTACAATCGCCTCTTTGATCGCCAAATCTTGTCTTTGCTTTGCCGCCTTCTTTTCAATCGCCAACTTTTTAGCGTCTAACTCCTTTTGTATCTTTTCTTGCAAAACTGTATTGCCCTGCGCCGCATCCAACTTTTTTTTGTATTCAGCAT
>RGZA01000169.1 GCA_010031785.1 Alphaproteobacteria bacterium | reverse complement strand
AGCAGCCAAGAAGCAGAGTGGCATCAAGAATGCACTGGCGACGACGAACCAGACCGATAGACCATCAATGCCTTTTTTATAGAGTACCTTGACGGAGCCCAGCGTCATCCAGTCAGCTTGCTCGACAAACTGAAAGCCAGATTTTGAGCCATCAAAATGGAACAGGATAAACAGGCTGACAACACAGGTTGCGATGCTCGTCCAGAAGGCAATGTGCTTGGCCGTAGTATCCGTGCCTGCGCCCTGACCCGGCACCAGCAGCAACAAAACAACGCCAAGCAGTGGCAGGAAATTTACAATGGATAGCAATGGTAAAGATAGAAGCTGTTCCATGAGTTAAGCCCTCCCCATCCAGATAAGGAAGACGACAAGGCCGATCACCACGGCAAAGGCGTAGTGATAGATATAGCCAGTTTGCAATTTGCTAACCTGCGCGGCAGCGGTTTTAGAAAGCGCGGCGATGCCGTCAGGGCCAAGGCCGTCAATCACACGGTTATCGCCAAACTGGAAGAAGAAACGACCAAGCATCTGCGAGCCTTTCACAAAGATGAAATTATAAATTTCATCGAAATAGTATTTGTTGAACACAAGGCGGTAGATCGGGCCAAAGCCGCGCGCGATCACGCCTGGCACATTTTTCCACACGCCATAGAACAGAACCGCAAGAATAATTCCGCTGAACGCAGCACCAAGCGGTGCAAGCTTCACCCATTCCGGTACATGATGCATATTTTCCATCGCAGGGTGGCTTTCAAGAACCAGAAGTGCTTCGCGCCAGAAATGTTCCATCGCTTCTTTTTCAACAAAATAATCAACGAAGATAATCCCAGCGACCAGCGCACCTGCGGCCAATACAAAAAGTGGGATCAGCATTACCGGTGGACTTTCATGTGCATGATCGAGTGCGTGATGATCGCCACGGAATTTTCCATGGAACGTCATCATCAGCAAACGCCATGAATAAAACGCAGTCATAAAGGCCGCAGCAATGCCCATCCAGTAGGCAAACTCCCCCACCCCGCTATGCGCGGCATAGGTTGCTTCTAAAATTGCATCTTTGGAATAGAAGCCCGCAAATCCATAAAGGCCGGGAATGCCCACGCCCGCAAGTGCCAATGAACCGATCCACATCAATACATATGTCGTTGGAATAATTTTCCAGATGCCGCCCATTTTGCGCATGTCTTGTTCACCGGACAGTGCGTGAATAACCGAGCCTGCACCAAGGAATAACAGCGCCTTGAAAAATGCATGGGTCATCAAATGGAAGACGGAAACCGAATAGGCCGATACGCCTGCAGCAAAAAACATATAGCCAAGCTGGCTCATGGTTGAATAGGCAATGACGCGCTTGATGTCGAATTGGGTAAGGCCGATGGTCGCCGCAACAATCGAAGTAAGCGCACCGATAATCGTGATTACCATCAGCGCAACAGGCGCATATTCAAACAAGGGTGATAAGCGCGCAGTCATGAACACACCGGCGGTTACCATGGTCGCGGCATGGATCAGCGCGGAAACAGGCGTTGGCCCTTCCATCGCATCGGGCAGCCATGTGTGGAGCAGCAACTGCGCCGACTTACCCATTGCGCCAACAAACAGTAGCAGGCAGACCGTATCAAGCGCCGAAACGGTCAGGCCAACAAAGTGAATATCTTTACCAACAAAGTTTTTCGCCTGTTCAAAAATCGGCGCAAATTCAACCGAATTAAACAGGAAGAAGCAGCCAAAAATGCCAAGGGCAAATCCAAAATCGCCTACGCGGTTAACAAGAAACGCCTTGATCGATGCGTTATTCGCGCTTTCTTTTTCAAACCAGAAATTGATGAGCAGATAGGATGCCAAGCCAACGCCCTCCCAGCCAAAGAACATCTGGATCAGGTTATCGCCCGTTACCAGCATCAGCATGAAAAAGGTAAATAAGCTCAGATAGCACATGAAGCGCGGCTGGGATTTATCATGGCTCATATAGCCAACCGAATAAAGATGCACGCAGGTGGAAACAATCGACACAACCGCGACCATGATGGCGGTCAGGGTATCCCACATCACGCTCCAATTAGCTTTGAAATCGCCACTTTGAATCCAGCTGGCGAGCACATAAGAGCTGCCATGACCATCGAACGCAACATTCTTGAATTGAAAAATTGCCATTGCAGTCAGTGCGAGCATGAAGCCGCAGGTAATAAATTGCGATGCACGGTCGCCAAGCTTACGGCCAAAAAAGCCGGTAATCAGCGCGCCAAACAGTGGAAAGAAAAGACCAATTACTTCAATCGGAGGCATTGTGGGTTAGCCCTTCATCATATTGATATCGTCAACGGCAATCGTATTTCTGTTGCGGAAATAGACGACCAAAATCGCTAAGCCAATGGCAGCTTCAGCAGCGGCAACGGTCAGCACAAAGATTGTAAAAATCTGCCCGGTTAAATCACCAAGCTGCGCGCCAAAGGCAACGAAGTTGATATTGACCGAAAGCAGGATCAATTCGATCGACATCAGAATGACGATGATATTCTTGCGGTTTAAGAAAATGCCAAACACGCCAATCGTGAATAGTATTGCGGCAACGGCAAGGA
>RGZA01000168.1 GCA_010031785.1 Alphaproteobacteria bacterium | reverse complement strand
CGCACCGCGACCCATCTCTCGATTCTAGCCGCGGGAGCTCTCTCGGCCAAGCACGGCTATCGCGGGACCACGCTCATACGGCCCGTCAACGGGGGCGCCGGGACGTCTTGGAGCGAGTGGCGCAAGTGCCTTTGGCACGGTGGCGTGGGATTGATCATGGCGGTTGTGTTGGAGTATACTCTGTGATAAAGCATATACACAGGAAGTATATGTGTTTACACAGCAAGCAGGCGATCCCGAAACCCGGGATCAACATTAAGTACTTCGAGCAAAGCTTTGTTTAAGTCTGCCATGTTCAGTTTGTTACTTTGTTGAATGATGTCCATTACTTGCTTCATGGTGGATTTTTTATAAGATTCGGTGAGGTCTCTTTTGATGCGAGTGTATATAGTATTACAAGCATCTACTATACGATGAGCTTCAACGTCACCGCGACTAGAATCTTCTGAGTATTCGTCGTCGTCTTCATTATACATTACTTGAGCATCTTCTCTTCCATATACATATGGTTTAATGTCAAATACAGCAATAAATTTATAGTATGTATTAAGGCATTCTTCCAATGCCTGCTTTGAGATTGCTTTAGCAGATTGTATTTTTCGAATTAAATAGATTTCATAGAACTTCAGGTGAGAAATAATCACTGTCTCCACCAAAAACACTACACCTGGTTTTTTACGCAAACGATCCCATTCATTTCCACCGACGGAGAAGTGAAGCGTGTCCGACCCCTTGTCATACACAATGCTGATATTGCTAGGGCTGGATGCCTCAGTTACATCAGAAATCATTTCAATGAAATGGCCTTCATTAAACTCAACATTATTCGAGAACCCATCGTTTAAAAACTTGTGAGCATTTCTCTTGTATTTTTGTTCTACTTGTGTTTCAAAGTCTACCAGCTCAATATCATTGTGTTCAGCATACTTATTGATCTTTGAAATACTATCTAAACCAGCAATAAAGTTTACAATTGTATTATGAGTGCTGATTTGGTTTGTTACAGTTGGAGCTACTGGAACAACTGGAGCTACTGGGATCTTATAAACGCGATTTGTCATTATGCACTCCTTGATTGCATCTGTTAACTCGATAACATTTGCAACGCCGGGACACACAAATTTCTTTTTCTCGTACAAGTGCCGGTACATACAATGACGGTACTTTGACGAGTAATTGCAACGCGGGCATGTATATGGGACAAACGGAGGCATCTTTGCAAACAAGATGCAGGGACCCTTTATATCAAGGTGAGAAATCCTGCAAGAGTAAAATTGTTATGCCTTGTACATTTTTGTTAAAAATAGTAAAACTTTGTTAAAAATAGTAAAACTTTGTTGTTGCCAATATTGAAGGGTGATGATGTTTCACATACCTTTCATGGTATGCGATTGTGCTCTATAAATTTTTCATGGTATGGCTGACAAAAGATCATGAAATTTTTGCAAGACAAAAAAAGTTATGTGTGGGTGTTGACCCAGTCCAGGGCGCCCAAAAAAATGCGTCCCCCATCACTCAATCGCCGCCGCTAGGGCACGCGCGACGCGCTCGTCATCGGCCACCATTTGGGCTCGACGCTCGAAGGTAACGATCATGGTGGCCTCGCACCAAACCCGCATGATGGCGGCCTCGTAGGCCCGTGTGCGCGGGTCCATGTGCTGTCCGCACTGACCGGCTTCTAGTGCATGGGCATAGAGCTGGAATTGGTCATGGATCTCGTCGACCTGCTCATCAGGCATGGCCGCGACTTGGGCGTAGATGCGCTCGAAGGCCATTGCGGCTTGAGCACGAGAGATACGTCATTATGTTACAAGGATTTACTCAGTTTTTAAAACTCGAACTCAAATTCGAAAGGTGAAGTCGCAATGGGCGGAGAGGGCGCGGGCGCAGTTATAGGTGGAGAAGACTGGTCGTCGGTAATAGAGTCGAGCAATGCGGTGAGGGAGTCGGCGCGCTCGAGCACAATGCTGATCTCGGGCTCTGGCTCTGGCTCGGTCTCCTCATCTGGCCGGCCCTTGGCATCAGGCTTGGCCGCTGGCGTCGCAGACGTCTCAGTCTTGGCCGCTGGCGTCGCAGACGCCTCAGGCTTGGCATCAGGCTTGGCCGTTGGCGTCGCAGACGCCTCAGTCTTGGCCGCTGGCGTCGCAGACGTCTCAGGCTTGGCATCAGGCTTGGCCGCTGGCGTCGCAGACGCCTCAAACAACGCCAGCATGTTGGTGTCGTCGATGCCGTCCCCGAGAGGAGATTTGGCGTTGGCGCGCCCATCTTGGCCATATCCTTGCAGCCGGTTTTTCATTGTCTCGTCCGACATGGTCTCGGCGATGTAGTCCATTTTTGCATTTTGGATGTCCATGCAACGCTCCTCCACAGTATCTGAGACGATCAGTCTGATGCAGCTAACTTCCTGCATTTGGCCCTTGCGGTATATCCGCGAAATCGCTTGTGCATCCAAAACCGGGTTATATGAGGGACTCAAAATAAACAACCGGCACGCCTGCTGCAGGTTTAGGCCTACGCCCCCCGCCACAATCTGCAAAATAAGGACATTGATGCTCGACGCTTTGAAGTTGTCAAGGATGGTGTCCTTAGAATCGCGGGAGCTCGAGCCGTCGTAGATGAGAGAAGCGATGCCCTTCTCCTGTAGCGATGTCTTGATGAGGCGCGCTTCTGTCGTCCATTGAGAGAATATCAAACACTTCTTCGGCTGCGCATCCAGCCCACTGCGGCGCC
>RGZA01000167.1 GCA_010031785.1 Alphaproteobacteria bacterium | reverse complement strand
TGTCGTGGCGCGTGCATGTAATATCTGTCCCATAGTTCCTCCGTTCGTAGATGGCCATATATTACTCCATCACTGGACGGGACTAAACACCTAACCCCTTCCGCAAGGGGAGGGGAATTTCAATGTTTCTTCCTCAATGATTGCTCCATTAAAATTAGTGTTTGTGTATGTAAAGCAATTGATATAATTACAAAATCAAAGGAAAGAACCGAATGATCAATACACAAAATCCAAGCATGGAAGCCAACAGCTTTGAAGATTGGGGCAGCATCGCCCGTATTTTGGCGGAAGCGCTTCCCTTCTTGCGCCGTTATCGCGGCCAATGCTTTGTCATTAAATATGGCGGCCACGCGATGGATGATGATGCAACGGCATTGCGCTTTGCCCATGATATCGTATTGCTCAAACAGGTTGGCATTCATCCCGTCATCGTGCATGGCGGCGGACCGCAAATTGATGCATTCCTTAAAAAACTGAATATCCAGAGCAATTTCAAAAACGGTCTGCGCGTCACCGATGCCGCCACGATGGAGGTCGTGGAAATGGTATTGGCTGGCAAAGTGAATAAGGAACTAGTGCAATCGATCAGTAACGCCGGCGGCGTTGCCTTTGGTCTTACGGGCAAAGATGGCAATCTTGTTCAGGCGCGCAAATATATGCCCGGCGGCGTTGATCTCGGATTTGTCGGTGAACCCGTAAAGGTCAATACCTACATCCTCAAAAAAATTCTTGAAGAAGATGGCATTCCGGTTATCGCGCCCATTGGCGTCGATGAAAACGGCCAGACACTGAACATCAATGCTGATACGCTTGCCGGTGCAATTGCATCCGCCTTGCAAGCTGTGCGCTTCATGCTGCTCACTGACGTTGCAGGTTTCCTTGATAAAAATGGTGAACTGGTGCCAGAAATGACATTGGCTGAAACCGAACAAGCCATTACCGATGGTGTTGCCAAGGGCGGCATGATCCCCAAATTGCAAACCTGTATCGCAGCCGTGCGTGGTGGTGTAAAGGGCGCGGTTATTTTGAACGGCAAAGATCCGCATAGCGTCTTGCTCGAACTGTTAACGCCTAAAGGCAATGGGACTCTCATCAGTTAATAAATTTTACCTCTCCCCTTGAGGGAGAGGTTGCAAAAGCTTAGGTTTAGTGAGCAAAGCGAACTAAGCCTTAGCTTTTGCTGGTGAGGGGTTTGTTTTAAAGCAGAAGCCCAACCCCTCACCAAGAAAATCTAAGCACTTAGCTAAAGCTAAGCGCAAGATTTTCTATCCTCTCCCTCAAGGGGAGAGGATAAACGGGGTGCGCATCCCTTAAGGTTACTTTCTAACATATGTTAAGTTAATGCCTACAGCCCTACAAAACATTTCCACCTGGCTATTCGATCTAGATAACACGCTCTATTCGGCAAACAGCAACCTGTTTCCGCAAATTCACGAGCGCATGGGCGAATATCTTATGAATTATTTCAAGATCACGCGCGACGCTGCGCATGATCTGCGCTTTGATTATTTCAAAAAATACGGCACAACCATGCGCGGCATGATGGTCGAGCACAAGATTGATCCGCATGATTTCATGGAATTTGTGCATAATGTGCCGCTCGATGATATCGCACCCTGCCCAACGCTTTCAGCACTGTTCGAACAATTACCGGGCCGCAAATTTATTTTTACCAATGCCGATCATCGTCATGCCAACCGCATTCTCAATCATTTGCAACTGCGTCACCATTTCGAAGCCATCTTTGACATTGCCGATGGTGATTTTATCTGTAAGCCCGATACAGGCCCTTATGAAACGCTGCTGCGCAGACACAATTTGAATGCAACCGAATGCTGCATGATTGATGATATGCAGGTCAATTTAAAGGCCGCTGCTGATCTGGGCATGACCACCGTTTGGATGCGCCATGAAGCAGAATGGCTACGAAACAAGCCCTTATCGGCCGAGCACTATCCACATTGCCATCATACGATAAATGATTTAACACTTTTCCTACAACACATTACCGGAACCAAAGCATGAATACACTTAAACCCGAAGAACTCGAAATCCTGATTAACGAAGCATGGGAACGCCGCGACACGATTACGCCGCGCGAAGACAGCCGTCATCGCCATGCGATCATTCACGCGCTCAATGATCTTGATAAGGGCCAACGCCGGGTTGCCGAAAAAATTGACGGTACATGGGTTACCCATCAATGGCTTAAGAAAGCTATTCTACTTTCCTTCCGCATCCATGAAAGCATCCGCATGAGCGGCGGCCCGGGCGGCGCGTCATGGTATGATAAAATTCCCTCCAAATTCCAGCATTGGAGCGAAGATGATTTCGGCAAAGCAGGCTTCCGCGCTGTTCCCAACGCCGTTGTTCGCCACTCCGCCTATGTTGCGCCCGGCGCTATTTTAATGCCGTGCTTTCTCAATGTCGGCGCGTATGTTGGCGAAGGCACCTTGATTGATACATGGTCGACCGTTGGTTCCTGCGCACAAATTGGCCGCAACATTCATATCTCCGGCGGCGTTGGTATTGGCGGCGTGCTTGAACCCTTGCAAGCAACGCCAACCATTATCGAAGATGATTGCTTCATCGGCGCACGCTCCGAAGTTGCCGAAGGCGTGATCGTTGAACGCGGCGCTGTAATCTCCATGGGCGTTTATCTTGGCGCATCGACCAAAATTATCGACCGCACCACAGGCGAAATTTTCATGGGTCGCGTACCAGCCTATTCGGTTGTGGTTCCGGGCACGCTGCCCGGCAAGCCGCTC
>RGZA01000166.1 GCA_010031785.1 Alphaproteobacteria bacterium | reverse complement strand
GAAAGCGCTAAAAATACCCGTACCTTTTTTAAGATGATTTTACATGCAACCTGCTGCAAATATTCTGCCCGGCTTCACCGAAAAAACGCCATTTTACATGGATACGTCTGGCGGGATCGTGGGTGCCATTCTTAGCACTCGCTATCTAACCATCAGCGAAGCAGCCAATGCACTTGGCACTACCCGGGATAAAATGCTTTTGCTGCTTCTTGGTAATAATGGAGGGCATGGGAACCCTATAGGTTTATCGTTGCAGTGGTGGACAAAGGAACGCCTTGAGACATTAATGTCGTGCAAGCAAGGATGGGAACTTTATGGAAAAGCCTTTATGCGATTTCATGATTTTTTTCCAGAGAAATCCAGAGCATCTTCTCGCAAAATATCCCAACACCCCGATCGCAAAAGCCTTGGGTATATTCTTGGATTTGCGCTGAGAAACTCACATAAAACCATTGAAGCAGCAGCCCATGCTCTGCAGACAGATAGAAAAAGTCTTGGTTTCCTTATTTCCAATGAATTTGACAAAGCTGAATGCGGAAAAACACTACCCTGGTGGGCCAAACCCCTGCCGAAAAGAGACGGTCAATCGCGTATCGAGATCATGGCACAAGGGGTTGCAGCTATAGCCATTGACCCCATCATCGGCGATCGAAGAAAAGATCAGGCTGCCTGCGCGCTTAGAAAGCTTACTACCCATATCATACTAATGGCGAAGAGCTCTTCACTCAGCTTAAAGGATAGAGAAACTCTGCCTTCGCAAGAAAAAATAACGCATATATTATCCGCGCCATGGCGCATGGCGGCGGGCGAAGTGTTAACTCGTCTTGTGGATCTGCCTCCGGGAATAGATAGAGAACTGGTTGCATGTGCTACCCCTGAAATCCTCAATGGTACGCATCCTGTCCTTGAGAATTATACAAATGCCGCACGCGAGATCGTGAAAGCCTGCAACCTCCACATCACCAACCGTGCTGAGCTAAGCGGCAAGACCGCGCTGGTGTTTCTGCCGCAACGGGGCGGCGATGAAGAACGCGCTTATCTTGCCCACCGCCTCCAGCGCATCATACGACCTGTCAGACAACTGAGCGGCCCCCTATAAATGCGTCAAGATCTGGAGTTAGTGTGGATCAGTTTTGGACATGTTTGTAGGTGAGTTACAATTACTCGCCGAACTCTTCCAGCTCCGGCACGCGGGTGAAAGCAATCTTGGTTCCAAACTGGTCAAGCTGCTTTGACTTAAACCCGATGGTAAGAGCATCGGCGCCATAGCGCGCATGGATACGATCCAGCGCATGGCTAAGGGTTTTGTTATCTTTCAATCGATTAGGCTTTTTAATGGGGATACTGAACAAATCGCCCATGACATCGTTCTGCGGCACAAGATCATAAAGTGTGACAGAAACTTTTTTAATCAGGCCATTCTTCTTGAATGCGGGGGTGTGCCGCGCGCACATCTTGTTCCACATATCATCGAGCGCGTTAAGAAATAAAAACGTGTCTTGTGAATGATTAAAACGATGCTCATCACCCTGCCGCAACCCACTATCCCACCTTACACCAAAACTTATACGTGCCGCAGAAAGCTCTTCACGTCGCAAACGCGTTGCTGCTTTAACAAGCAGCTTGCGAAGCACCTCATAGGCCTTCTCAGGCTTGCGTAGTTCAGGCTCCAATACACGGCTGTGGCCAATTGTGCTGCGGGTCGTGCTGCGCTCAGGAATGTCATACCCATGCAGCATCGCCCAGAAACGTTCGCCTTCCACGCTACGCCAAATGGCTCTCATATGCTTGGGCGGCAGTGCCCATAACTCTGTCATGCTCATTACGCCTGCATTCGCTAAGCGAATATGCATATTGCGGCCAATACCCGGCAAATCATTGGGTTTAAGCTCTAAAAGCCGTCCAGGAAGTGTTTCTGGCAAAAGCATGGTCAATCCATTGGGCTTTTGCATATCACCCGCAACCTTGGCAAGAAAACGATTGGGAGCAAGGCCGATGGAACAGTGAATATATTCCCCAACGTGTTTGGCAAGAGCTGCTTTAACATGGCGCGCAAGATTGAATGCATTGGCGGGTATTTGTTCTGTGCCCATGAGTTTGCAGGCCAACTCATCAATCGAACAGACGGCGTTTATATGCAAACAATTCTCTACCACATCGGCAATCTGCTTATGCACGCGCACATAATTTTGATGGAGTGCAGGAACGCATTGGATGGATGGGCAGAGTCGCTTTGCCTCCCATACTGGCGTTCCAGTTTTAATCCCATATGCCTTGGCTTCATAACTCGCAGCAATGACACAGGTCGCATCCGTCATAAGCGGCAGTACCGCAACTGGCTTGCCGCGCAGTTTTGGGTTTAGCTGCTGTTCAACGCTGGCAAAGAAACTGTTGAAATCAATATAAAGCCAGCGCACGCGCCCAACATCGCCTAAACTTCCATATCCTTCGTTATTGTTTGTTGTTCTCATGCATGGATGCTACTCCAAGAAAAAGAACATAACAAGAACATTGGATAAGCCTTTTCCTGCCGATGCTTGTTTCTGGTTTGAGGTTTTCTTACCCACAAATAGCCAAATTTCCTTAATTACTTTCATGAATTTCGGTATATTCTCCCGCCATAAAGCTTTTTAATTTTTGAAATGATTTACCCAAGGAGATTAATCGTGAAGAAGCCTTCTGCTAAAAAAACTGCCCATCCTGCCGCAAAGAAGGCAGTTAAAACCGCGCCCAAGAAAGTTGTGCGTATTCAGGTTAAGACTAAAGAAGAGCAACCTGCCAATTTGTTTG
>RGZA01000165.1 GCA_010031785.1 Alphaproteobacteria bacterium | reverse complement strand
GAAGACTCTATTATAGCTGCGGACGCCACTTGCTTGTTGTCATCTGGATCAGAAACGTTTACCACGGCCGCTATTATCGCTGGCGCTGTACCTCTTGCCAGAGTCGTCGTATAAACCTTCATCCTGTTTCTAAGCTGTGTGTCAGTTTCTATGTCTGCTCCATCTGTGAAAGCTGAAGTGTTGGAAACTGCTGCACCGGAGAACGGTAAAGTCTCGAACTGAGTTATCGTGTTTATCGGAGCGTTACCAGATGAGCCGGCTATCTGCGCTATCACTGGCACGTTAGAGACGCTGTCTTCTCCAGAAGGAAGCGTCGCATCTCTGAGAGTGGTATATATCACCTCTGGAGTTTGATTGTTAGCAGGAATCTTAAGCACTGTTCCAGAAGATATGACCCTATCCGGCTGACCCTGAGCGTTAACTACAGAGTCCGAGTACAGATGATCTTTCTGCAGCGCAGAACCCAGCGCTATCCTTGAGTACGTTGGAAAAACCGTTATGGACGTGTAGGGGATAGGTCCCTCGAACGAGCTTGTGCCTCTACCTATGTACAGATTACCGCTTGCAGCCCAACCTGTGGTATTGTTAACGTACAGCACAGATTGACCAGATATAGGTGCTGGTTTTATCACGTACAAGCTTGTGCTCTGCTTGGTTATACTCTGGTTATAGACAGTTACGTAACCAGAAGCTCTAACTGCGGTTTTTCTAGTTAACCCGTAATCAGCTGCTCTAGTGTCGAGATCGTTGTTCTTTATGGCGTCTACGTTCAAGAGCTCAAGTATGTTTAATATCGCAACGTTGTTCTCAAAGTCGTTAGACGCTGCCGCCTCTAAGAGGGATAAGAGAACTGAACCCGTGTTGATATCGTTAAGTGGAGTTTCAGCTATGATCTTTCTTATCATAGCTCCCAGGATCTGATTAAAGCTCTTTAGTTCTATCGCCATAGCTAGATCCTATTCTACTATATTAACTGCAATGCTACTGTTTGTTCACCGTAAAACTTATGGGTACTACCGTACCACTGCCGGCCAGTCTAACTGAAAATGATATTAAGATCTTACCGGCCGCGTTATTGTTAGGGCCAGTGAGATACTCAACGTTTATAGATTCCACTCTAGAGAATCTTGGGTCTAGCTCTATCTGCTGGTTTATGGAGGCTATGAGCGCTTCTCTTATGGAGTCAACGCCGTCGTTGGTGGAACCGGCTAAGTTAATCAGTCCAAACTCAGGATGGCGCCTTAGAGAGCCGAGTTCAGTAGCCATCTTCAGCTTTATAGCCTGAATATGATTGGCCAATCCATAGCTTAAGTTTATGTCCCCGTTTGTTCCGAACGATATCTCTCCGCTGTCATCTATAGCTAGATCTATCTTCGCCATCTTTATATCCTCTGATGACTTAGTTAAGAACCATGGCGTTTCTTCTACCCTTGGGTTCTCTAGCGGCTGCGTTGAAGGTATCAGTATGAAGAACGAGCTGTTGGTGGTACTTGGTTTGAACACTCTAACGCTAGCGCTATCCGCGAGCTTGTACTTGTCTAAGTTAGGAGTCCCATCAAGCTCTATTATTATCTCGCCAGATACGGGGACCTGTCTTATGCCTACTACGGTGCGTTGGTCTGGAAATGGTTCTACGTTGGATCTAAGCACTACGATCTGATTTATGTACAGCTTAGATATGTTTAGGTTTCCATTTATGTCCGTGCTTGATATGTTTATCTCGTTCTCGTTGCCGTTAGCTATTAGCGCTATGCTCTGACCAACTTCGTCTATGTATGGAGGCTTTAAGCCGTTAGCTATGGCTATGTCTATCCACTTGTTAGCGTCGCCTAAGTATCTGTATGCTAAACTTTGGAGATCTTCACCATACTCCATCTTGACCAAGTTTCCAGACGAGTATTGCCCTATGTTTATGTCAGGATTATTGGCGTTGGATCTTGCAAGTGCGAACGGGTCCACTACAGCGTCAACCGCGAACAGGTTGGCGATTATGAAATCTACAACCACTATGCTGCCTTGAACACTGTTCATGAGGTTGAGATCCACTATCGACGCATCAGTTTTTTGAGCTACGCTACTTCTACCGACAGCTGAGTTATAATCATCGTCAGATAAACCTATGGTATCTGCTAAAACGTCCCTATAGCTCACCATGTTCTTCTTGATCGCCAAGAAATCGTTCTTGGAGTAAGCTCTAACTCTTGATATCTTCTCGTTTATTATAGCTCTCTCATCGTTCGTTGCGTTTATAGAGCTTATCTTTATGTTATCAAATATGGCGTAGTACTTGTAGAAGACAGCTGAATCTGAGAAAGCGTTTATGGGTTGATGTCTTTGCTCATCTATGAAGGTCGAGAACTCGTCGATCAACTGTCTAAGTAGACCTGGATCTCTGTAAGATGCCGCTCTACTCGTAAGGTTCCTCTTGAGAAACTCCCAGTTGTCTCTGAAGTAGTTCCATCTAAGTGAGAGTATCTCTGGCATATCAGCTAAGACTAGCTCATCGCCTGATTGAATCTTCAACCAGAGATTCATGTCTGCAGTGCTCTGATACGCTGTTCTGTTCAAGTTAGACATTATCTACCAAACACGTTTAGGCCACCGCTTAAGGCGCCAAGTGCTCCCTTTACTCCACCTGCTATATCTTTTATGTCTGAAAGTAGAGGCGATGACTTTACGCCGCCAAGACCTAGCTCTGTCAACCTCTCGTTGATGTTTTCTCCTGCCGTAGTGTTTGCTCCAACGCTTCTCATGTTATAAGCTCTGAGCGTTATACTGTAGTAATACAGCATGGGGTTCTCAGCGGTCCTTCTTAAGACAAAGCCCTTTACCGCCACATCGTACTCGTTGCCGTCCTTATAGTTGAAGAACGTCAAAGGGTGCTTGAGGCGCTCATCGCTACTTTGATTT
>RGZA01000164.1 GCA_010031785.1 Alphaproteobacteria bacterium | reverse complement strand
TGCGTTGTCGTGGCGCGTGCATGTAATATCTGTCCCATAGTTCCTCCGTTCGTAGATGGCCATATATTACTCCATCACTGGACGGGACTAAACACCTAAAGGGTGCTCGCGATGACGCAGCTTGGGATGTTTGGAAAAGGCGGGGAATCAGAGCGTACTTTTTATTCTTTTGGCGGGATGGAGAGACGCTTTAAAACATCTTCAAGCTGATCAAGGCTTTGATATTCGATCAGCAATTTACCGCCCCCATTACCATCTGAGCCTTTTTGGGTCAGTGCAACTTTAAGCCCAAGCCATGAGGATACTTCGCGCTCCAGCGCCTTGATATCGGCATTATCATTGCCAGTGATATTGCGCGTACTTTCCGCTTTCGCAGCAGGGCTGCCTTTACGTGCTGCGCGGCCAAGTCCGGCCAGTTGCGCGCGTGCAACAACACGCTTGCCACCCTCTCCCGCTTCCAGCTCTTCACCATGGCTCATCTTGGCAAGGTTCTCGGTTTGACGTACCGACAATCCGCCTTCAATAACTTCATTCGCAAGTGCCAAAGGATTTTTAGCCGACAAAAGCGCGCGCGCATGACTTCCCGACAGGCTCTTGTGATCGCGCATTAATTGACGCACTGCTTCCGGCAGATGCAACAGGCGCAATGTGTTTGCAATATAGGTGCGGCTTTTGCCAAGCGCACGTCCGATTTCTTCATGCGTGTGACCAAATTCATCTGATAAGCGCTGAAAGGTTTCAGCTTCTTCCATCGGCGTTAAATCATCGCGCTGCATATTTTCAATGAGGGCAAATTCAAGCGCATCGCGATCCTTGATGTCGCGAATAATCACCGGCACTTCATGCAATTGTGCAAGCTGTGATGCGCGCCAGCGGCGTTCGCCCGCAACGATTTCATACGCATTGGATTTATCAGGATGCGGGCGCACCAGAATGGGTTGCAGAATTCCTTTTTCCTTGATGCTGGCCGTTAGATCATCAAGCGCAACCTTGTCAAAAATTTTGCGCGGCTGTTTAGCGTTGGGATAAATTTGCGCAACAGGCAGTGTGCGCGGATTACCGCTTTGATCGGGCGCGCTCGGATCTTCATCGGCAAAAATCGCTGACAAACCCTTGCCCAACCGCGCAGGCTTCAATGTGTTGTTCTGTATAATAGGTGCGTTCATTTTTTTTCCAGTAGTGAGTAGTTAGTAATGAGTAGTGAAAAAACTCACTCTTCATTACTAACTACTCATTACTCATTACTGGTTCATGCTACACGCTGCTCATGTGCTCCTTTACGTTCTGCAAGCAGCGCCCTGTCTCTTAGCAATACTTCGCGCGCAAGATGCATATAGGCCTGGCTACCGGGGCACTTAAGGTCATACACCAAGACAGGCTTGCCATGCGATGGCGCTTCCGACACACGCACATTACGCGGGATCACCGTTTCAAACACCTTGTCGCCAAAATGGTCGCGCACATCATGCTCCACCGTCGCGGAAAGCCCGTTGCGCTTATCATACATGGTCAGCACCACGCCTTCGATCTCAAGATCAGGATTAAACGCCTGCTTGACGCGTTCAATGGTGCGCACCAGTTGCGAAATCCCTTCCAGCGCATAAAATTCACATTGCAAAGGTACCAACACATCATCGGCAGCCACTAATGCGTTCAATGTCAGCATATTGAGCGAAGGCGGGCAATCAATCAGCACAAAATCATAGGTATCGCGTGCTTCTTCAAGTCCTGCGCGCAAACGATATTCGCGCTGCTCGGCCGAAACCAGTTCAATTTCTGCGCCAGCCAGAGCGGTGGATGATGTCACGATGGAAAGATTGGGAATAATGGTGGCCTGTGCCACTTCGCTCACGCGCGCTTCGCCGGCCAGTAATTCATAGGTACCCATGCCGCGCTTGCTGCGCATAATACCAAACCCGGTTGAGGCATTGCCCTGCGGGTCAGCATCCACTACCAGCACTTTTTTGCCAACAGCAGCCAGCGCGGTTGCAAGATTAACCGCCGTTGTGGTCTTACCCACCCCACCCTTTTGATTGGCCAGAGCAATAATGCGGCAATGTGTTAAGGTTTCAGCCATTTTTCTAACTCAGTAGTGAGTAATTAGTAGTGAGTAATGAAAAGAAGCCTCAAGAGCCACTACTCATTACTCACTACTCAGTACCTCTTAACATGCGAAAGCTGGACAATAAATGCTTCATTATCGGTCAAGCTATGCTTCTTATACACCTGCATGCTCCAATCTTTTTGCGCTAGTGCGAGTTCAGCGTCAAGGTTTTTCCCTTTTAGAAACAAACAAGATGTGGATGGTTTGCGTAACGGCTCACTGATGCTTAGCAACTCCCCAACATCCGCCATGGCCCGGCTGGTAATCACGTCAAACTGCCGGTTTTTAATGGCTTTGATATCGCTGCTTAGGATCTCGACCTTGGTTTTTGTCTCGGCAGCCACGGTGCGCAAAAACGCTCCTTTGCGGATATCGCGCTCAATCAGGGTTATATTGGGCACCCCCATCACCGCCAGAACCAGCCCCGGGAACCCGGCACCAGAGCCAAGATCAGCAATAGATGGCCCAAGGCCCAAGGCCCAAGGCGTCAGACAAGAGAGCTGTTCTGGTTGGCCTAACACCTCGGGCCTCGGGCCTATCTGCGCAGAATCCAGAAAATGTCGCCCCCAGGCTTCATTCAGGGTCGAAGCTGAAACCAGATTAATCTTGGGGTTCCATTCCAGCAAAAGCTTATGGTAATGGCGCAGCTTGGCCATGGCCGTATGATCGGCGCCCGTGGCTTTAATAAAGTCGGTTTCGGTGAAGGTCTTTTGGGTCATGGATTTATATATACCGTTGAAATAACTCTAGGAAAACAGCTTTGTATGAAAAGAGCGCACTCACTCCCCTCCCCCATAAATCCATTTGGGGGAGGG
>RGZA01000163.1 GCA_010031785.1 Alphaproteobacteria bacterium | reverse complement strand
GCCTTACCCTTTTGGAGTAATAACCATGACCATTAAAGTTGGCGACACATTTCCATCTGTCACCCTGAAGCATTTGACCACAAGCGGTCTTGAAGATGTCAGCACCGAAAGCTTGTTCAAAGGCAAAAAAGTTGTGTTGTTCTCCGTGCCGGGTGCCTTTACGCCAACATGCTCTGCCAAACATCTGCCTGGTTTTGTAAACCACACTGAAGAATTCAAAGGCAAAGGCGTAACCGAAATCGTGTGTATGGCCGTGAATGATCCATTCGTGATGAATGCATGGGCCAAGGCAAATAATGCTGAAGGCAAAGTGACAATGCTTCCCGATGGCAATGGCGTACTTACCCGCGCGCTTGGCCTTGAAATGGATGGCGCAGGTTATGGCCTTGGTCAACGCAGCCAACGTTTTGCGATGCTGATCGATAACGGCGTTGTAAAAGCTGTGAATGTTGAAAAGCCCGGCACGTTTGAAGTATCCAGCGCTGAAGCAATGCTCAAGATTGCATAAACTATCAAATTCGCTCTATAATCGGTAATGTTATGAAAATTCAACGTTACCGATGGAGAGCAGAATGTTCGTAAAGAATGCGCAAAGAGTTATTGCTCTTTTATTCTTTTCTTTGGCCTTTCCCTTCTATGCACTTGCTGCTGATCCGGAAACAATAAGCATCGGCCTTGCAGGCCCCATGAGCGGCCAACGTGCAGTGTTTGGCGAACAGATGCGCCAAGCCGCTGAACTTTCGGTCGATAAAATCAATGCATCCGGCGGTTTCTTGGGAAAGAAGATCACGCTCGAAGTAGGCGATGATGCCAATGAAGCGAGCCAGGCTGTTTCTATAGCCAGCCGATTTGTAAGTAAGGGTATCAAGCATGTTGTTGGCCATTGGGGCGCAGGCATGACCTTGCCTGCATCGGATGTATATGCCGATGCCAATGTTCTGATGATTACCCCCGCTTCGATCCTTTCAGAAATTACTGAGAAAGGCCACAGCCTTGTGTTCCGTACCGTCGGAACCGATAAGCAAATCGCAGAAAAAATGAGCGAGTATGTTAAGAAAAGCTACACGCCTAAAGACAAAATTCTTTTGATCGGCGATCAGGGAGCACCCGCTGCGCGCTCGGTCATGAAGTTTTTTGGTGCGTCTTTAGCATCTGCATCCTTTAATAATAAGGCCGAAGAATATTATGCTGAAGGCACAAAAGATTTCTCGGCACTCATGACAAAGGCCAAGGATATTCACCCAACGGTCATCGCGTGTTTTTGTTATCATGTTGAAGCTGCGCTGATTATGCGTGCAGCACGCAGCGCAGGGATCACCAGTCCTTTTGTGGGTTGGGATGTGTTTAGTGCTCCCGAACTTTGGCAGATTGCTGGTGCGACAGGGGAAGGAACGGTATTCGTTTCTGACCCCGTCTTTGCATATAGCCCCGCAGCCAAGGACTTTATTAAGGCGCTAGAGGATAAAAAAATTACGCCACAAGTCTATCATTTTTACACTTATGCATCTTTTCAGGTTTTGCAACAGGCGATCACAAAGGCCCAATCGCTTGATCCGAAAAAGATTGCTGATGTAATTCATGCAGGAACCTTTGATACGGTTATTGGAAAAATTTCCTATGCGCCAAATGGCGATTTAAAGGCAGCGCAGTACGAAACATTTATTCGCAAGAATAATGCAATCGTAAAGCTTGAAGCTAAGTGATATGTTAGCTATCCCGGATTCAATTTTTTTTGAAGCATCTGTAAAGCAGGAACTTCGGTTCCTATCGGTGCGTGTGGATGTACTGACACCGCGACCAGCCTTTTTTTATCTTTGCCACCATAGATTTTAAGAACAGCCTTTAGTATTGCTTCCTGTGTACTTAGCGATTCAACAGCATCCGGGGCGGCAACCTTATTATCCCAGCAGATTTCTCTCATTGCTGCGAGTAATACCAACGGCCCTATGAAGTTATCCACTTAAGCCAATCGCGGGTAGCAATGGAAGCGATGCAGCCTGTTTGTTGGGTAAGGGCTTGCCATGCATTACTGATATTGTCTGGAATGCGCAGATCATCGGCGATGTGCCAGCCCGCGCCATCGACAATCACAACCGCATGCGCCTGTGCTGCGACCTGCTTTCCGAGCGCGGCAAGATGATGATTCATAGCGTTGGTGTCGCTGTCTGGAAGCACCAGCGCAACGCCGATATCACGCGACGGGCATACGGCGCCGAAGATGTAGGCATTGGTATGACGCTGATCGCGGCGCATGCGTGGGCGTGTGCCTTTCTTCGCCCAGATGCGGGTTAGCGTGCCTTTTTGTCCAACCCTTGCTTCGTCTTGAAACCAGAACTCGAGCGTCTTGTTTTTTGCATGTTCGGGGAGGATCGCGTTGACGTTATCCGCAAAGTTTTTTTAAAAGCCTCCTGCGCTTCACTATCCGCTTCAGGATGCAAAGCGCGTACAGACATATGTGAGAAGCCAAGACGCTCCAATATTTTGCCTACGGTGCGTTCATGAACCCTCACATTGAAACGCTTTTCAATCTCCTTTTGTAAATCAACGCGCCGCCAGCGCACCAGCGTTCCGGGTGGCCCTGCCATAACCAGAGCGTCAATCTCTTTCTCTTGTTCAGGATTCAAAGCGCGTTTGGCGTGGCCTTTGGCACGATTGCGCAAACCATTCAGGCCAGCTTCATTGTAACGAACAACCCAGTCCCGCAACGTCTGCCGCGTCATACCGACTGACTGTGCCGCATTATCCCGATCCATACCTTCCAGAATATTGGCAATCCCAAGCATCCGCATCGCAACGCGGCTGGTCCGCTCTTTGCCCGCCTTCTTGCGCAACACCGCAGAACTTATATCGCGTCGTACCTTCAAACCAAATGCCATCGAACCCTCCAGTTGTTTCAGAAGAATCCTTTGAATCACAAAAACCTAACTTTGGGAATCCCCTATTGAGTCAGATCATCAGGCCGATGGTATAA
>RGZA01000162.1 GCA_010031785.1 Alphaproteobacteria bacterium | reverse complement strand
ATAATGAACATTCCCAACCCCATCATCCGTCCAGAAAAACTCGACAGCGAAGCCGAGCAACAACTGCGCCCGCAACGCCTTGCCGAATTTGTCGGCCAAAGTAATCTAAAAAGCAATCTGAGCGTGTTTATTCAGGCCGCTGCCATGCGCAAACGCGCGCTTGATCACGTACTGCTTTATGGCCCGCCGGGTTTGGGCAAGACAACGTTAGCGCATATCATCTCGCGCGAACTGGGCGTTGGCTTTCGCGCAACATCCGGCCCCATTATCACGCGCGCGGGGGATCTTGCTGCAATCCTTACCAACCTGCAGCCGCATGATGTGCTGTTCATCGATGAAATCCACCGCCTGAATCCGGCCGTTGAAGAAGTGCTCTATCCCGCGATGGAAGATTTCCAGCTTGATCTGATGATTGGCGAAGGGCCCGCTGCGCGCTCCGTGCGCATTGATCTGCCGCCTTTTACCTTGATTGCGGCAACAACGCGCTCCGGCCTTCTAACCAAACCCTTGCGTGAACGCTTTGGCATTCCCCTGCCCTTGCAATTTTATACAGCGGAAGAATTACAACAGATTGTCATGCGCGCAGTGGGTATTCAGGGCATGAACATTACCGAAAGCGGTGCACTCGAAATTGCAAAACGTTCGCGCGCAACACCGCGTGTTGCAGGCCGCCTGCTGCAACGCGTCTGTGATTTTGCAACGGTGCAGGGCGCAAAGGAAATTGATGCGAAACTGGCCGATGGCGCATTGCAAAAGCTTGATGTCGATGCCAAAGGCCTAGATGCGATGGATCGCCGTTATCTGCGCCTGATCGCCGAAAACTATAATGGAGGCCCGGTTGGCGTTGAAACCATTGCGGCGGCGCTTTCCGAACAGCGCGATGTGATCGAAGAAGTGGTCGAGCCTTATCTTATACAGCAAAGTTTTATT
Organism: Alphaproteobacteria bacterium; assembly: GCA_010031785.1. Classification (GTDB taxonomy): domain Bacteria; phylum Pseudomonadota; class Alphaproteobacteria; order UBA9219; family RGZA01; genus RGZA01. Next base: position 2,055 of record RGZA01000162.1, on the reverse strand, counting down.
CAGCGCACCCCGCGCGGCCGCATGGTAACAGACAATGCGTACCAACATCTGGGCATGAAACCGCCAGCACGCGCTGCAGAACAAATCAGCCTTCTGGCAAGTGACGATGATGACCTCTAAACACATCTGGCCGATCCGCATTTATTTTGAAGACACCGATGCAGGTGGCATTGTCTATCACGCCAATTATCTCAAATTCACCGAACGCGCGCGCACCGAATGGCTGCGCGCAGCAGGCGCGGATCATGCCGAGATGATCAAAGTTGATGGGCTGATCTTTGTCGTTAAAAGCCTGAGCATTGCCTATCACAAACCCGCCAAGCTCGATGACGCGCTCGAGGTTCACACCAGCATCAATAAACTTGGCAACGCTTCGCTGGTGTTACAGCAGAATGTACTCCGCGATGGCGTCATTATTACTGAATCCGAAGTGGTGCTTGTTTCAATCAACAAGGCTGGCAAACCCTGCCGCATTCCGGAAAATGTGCGCGGGAAGATTGGCTAGCCCACTAAGGGCCTCTATACAAAACAGAGCGTCATTGCGAGGAGGCCTTTAGGCCGACGCGGCAATCCATCTTATTTTACTCTCTAGTATCCACTATGGATCGCCACGCACCCTAAAAGGGTGCTCGCGATGACGCGTCTGGCTAGCTTTTGCGCAAGCCCTCAATAAAATGTGACTCTTTAGCCACCATAACCATGCCAAAATCTTTAACTAACTGATGTTATTAAATTATTTACCAATTTTTCCCTAGTTTATGAGCACACGTTTTAACGCTATAACTTATCCACAGATATTTTAAAAAGCTCAGATCCTATGGCAACTACTAAAAAAACCGCGGCAAAATCAACTGCAAAGAAGCCAGCGGCTGCATCAAAAATCACCGTAAAGAGCATGACCTTGCCGCTCGACACCATTCTGGCTGGTAACTGCATTGATCTGATGAACAGCCTGCCCGAAGGCAGCGTCGATATGATTTTCGCTGACCCCCCTTACAATCTGCAACTAAGCGGCGAATTGCACCGCCCCGATAACTCGCGCGTGGATGGCGTGGATGATGCATGGGACCAGTTCAGCTCGTTTAAAGATTATGATGCGTTTACCGTTGCATGGCTCAAAGCCGCGCGGCGCATTTTGAAACCCGATGGCGCGCTGTGGGTTATTGGCAGCTACCATAATATTTTCCGTGTTGGTTCAGCGTTGCAGGATATCGGCTACTGGATTTTGAATGACGTGATCTGGCGCAAAGCCAACCCGATGCCTAATTTCAAAGGCAAGCGTTTTACCAATGCGCATGAAACACTGATCTGGTGCGCAAAAGACGCCAAGGGCCGCCCGACGTTTAATTACGAAGCGATGAAAGCGTTTAATGATGATCTGCAAATGCGCAGCGACTGGTTCATCCCCATTTGCTCAGGCAATGAACGATTGAAAGATGATGCGGGCGAAAAAACCCATCCCACGCAAAAGCCCGAAGCGCTGCTTACGCGCGTGATGATGGCATCAACCAAGCCCGGCGATGTTGTGCTCGACCCCTTCTTTGGCACTGGCACCACTGGCGCCGTTGCCAAGCAGTTTGGCCGCCATTTTATTGGTCTTGAACAGGATATCGGCTATATCGCGGCTGCTAAAAAACGCATTGCAGCGGTCAAACCAATCAGCGATGAAGAAATTTTGAAAATTACATCCAAGCGCGAAGAAGCACGCATTCCATTTGGCACCCTTCTTGAACGTGGTCTTATTCGCCCCGGGCAAGCCTTGTTCGATCATCGCAAGCGTTTCTCGGCAAAGGTCAAAGCGGATGCAAGCATCATCGCGCCAACGCCGCTTGGGCAATGCACCGGTTCCATTCATAAGGTCGGCGCAGAAGTTCAAGGCGCACCCGCATGCAATGGCTGGGCGTTCTGGCATTACGAACCGAAAAAAGGTGGCGTTCTGCAACCCATCGATATTCTGCGCCAGCAAATCCGCGCAGAAACCGGCGCTGTGATTAACTAAATTTCAAAATAAACCATCACGTCATCCCGGGCTTGACCCGGGATCCAGCTTTGCGT
>RGZA01000161.1 GCA_010031785.1 Alphaproteobacteria bacterium | reverse complement strand
AGTTGTACCAACAAGATTACTAACAGTTCCTGAAGAAGCATAAACATTTTCGGTTGAAACACTTGTTCCTACTAAAGTACCAGAGCTTAAAGAGGTTGTAACAAAATTACCATAAGTTCCTCGTGAACCATAAATATTTGCGCTTGCAGTTACTGAAGCAAAAGCATTTGCTACTGATATACTTGTTCCGACTAAAGCACCACCACTGAATGAAGTAGTGGCAACTAAATTATTTATAGTTCCTAATGAACCATATATATTAGCAGTTGAAAGAGTAGTTCCTACTAAAGAACCAGCACTTAATGAAGTAGTGGCAACTAAATTGTTTATAGAACCTAATGAACCATAGACATTGGCGGTTGAAAGTGTTGTTCCAACTAAAGTGCCAGCACTTAATGTAGTACCAACAAAATTACTTACAGTTCCTAAAGAACCATAAACATTTGCCGTTGAAAGTGTTGTTCCAACTAAAGTACCAGAACTGAATGAAGTTGCAACTAAGTTATTAATAGTACCTAATGAACCGTAAATATTTCCAACTGTTACAGTAGTTCCAACAATATTTCCTGCACTAACAGTAAGATTTGTTGAAGTGATATTAACTACAGTTAAGGTTCCAGGGACATTTAAGTTAGTAATAGTTGAAGTAGTAGCAACTAAATTACTTGAACTTAAATTAGTACCAACAAGATTACTTAAAGTTCCTAATGAAGCATAAACATTTGCAGCTGATACAGTTGTACCTACTAAAGTTCCAGAGCTAATAGTTGTACTGACGACATTACTTACAGTTCCTGAAGAAGCGTAAACATTTGTAGCTGAAACAGTTGTTCCCACAAAAGTACCTGCACTTACAGTAGTATGAACCATATTTGGTACAGTAGAATCAGTAGCAATTAAAGTACCAGAGCTTATAGTTGTAGCAACAAAATTACTTACAGTTCCTAGAGATCCATATATATTTGCAGTTGAAACAGTTGTACCAACTAAAGTTCCAGTGCTTAATGTAGTACTGATGATATTATTAACTGTTCCAGAAGAAGCATTAATATTTGCTACTGATACACTTGTTCCTACAATAGAACCAGTACTTAAATTTGTATGAACCATATTTGGTACGGTAGAAGCGGTGGCAACTAAAGTACCAGCACTTAAAGTTGTACCAACGAAATTACTTACAGTTCCTGAAGAAGCATAAATATTTTCACTTGAAACATTTGTTCCTAATATAGAACCAGCACTTAAGTTTGTTACAACTACATTAGGTACAGTAGAAGTAGTGGCAACTAAAGTACCGGCACTTAAAGTTGTACCAACAAGATTACTAACAGTTCCTGAAGAAGCATGAATACTTGCTGCTGAAACAGTTGTACCAACTAAAGTTCCAGAGCTTAACGTAGTACTAACAAAATTACTTACAGTTCCTATGGAGCCATGTACATTTGCAGCGGATACAGTGGTAGCGGATACAGTCGTTCCAACTAAAGTACCAGCACTGATAGTAGTTGCAACAACATTACTCATAGTGGCTGAGGTTCCACTAAATGTACCAGAGCTAATATTAGTTGAAACCATATTTGTAATAGTTCCAAGAGAACCATAAACATTTGCAACAGATATAGTAGTGCCAACTAAAGTGCCTGCACTAATATTTGTAGTTACAAAATCAGTTGAAGTAAAGTTAGATGTTTTTAAGTTTGAAGCAGTTAAATTAGTTATATTTACATCAGTAATTTGTGCACTTGCACTGGTTAAACCTGTTGATAAATTCAAAGTTCCAGAGCTGATATTAGTATTAACTATATTAGTTATGGTTCCAGACGCTCCATTAAGAGTACCTGAAGTTAAATTTATACTGGCTAAATTATTTATGGTACCAATAGATGCCTGCATATTACCTGTAGATGTAGTTGCAGCTTTTATAGTACCTGATAAACTTAAATTATTACCAGTGTATGCAGTGGCAGTAATGGTTCCATTAACATCTAATTTTGAACTAGGATTAGTTGTTCCAATACCTACATTACTAGTAGTGTTAAATACACCATTTTCATTGGTATCCCAGATAGAAGAACCACTATATAAAGCATTGTTTTTATAAAAATTACCAGTAAAGTTAATATCACCTGCGACATCTAGAGTAAATGATGGAGCAGTATTAGCAATACCAATTTTTTGTCCAACAATTAAATTTTTTGCTACTGAACTATCACCCATAGCAGATATAGAACCACCGTTTGAGAAACTAGTAAAAGAGTTAGCGTTTTCACTGACGAGTCTAGAACCGGCTCCTATTTTAAAAACATTAGAATTGTAGATAAGATCTGTGCTAGCTAATGTATTAATTGTATTTGAGTATAATAAGGTATTAGCGACATATGGTCCACTAGTGTTATTAATAATACCAGTAGAACCAGTTGGTGATGTACCTATAGGTGCTGTAGTATTTGCTCTATATCTAATAGTTGTTGTACTTCCTATACCATTTGAATTTGTAAATTGTATTTGGCCTACTCCACTTTTATTTATACATCTAAAATTAACATTAGTTATATCACCTGTAAAACTAGATGTTATTGACCATCCAGATGGTTTATATAAACCATTAAGTTCCCATATAGCATATTTAGATACTCCAGCTGCAACTGTTACATTAATAAAGGCTTTAAATGATGTTGTAGTTGAATTATTAAATGAGAAATCAGTAATATCAGTCCATTCTGATATAGATTGAGCTAATTCAGCTTGTTGTTCATATATAATATCGTTTAAATTAGGTGTTATTTTAACATTATTTACAGCTACGTGTCCATCAACGTAGGTATCTTTTGTAGATAAACCACCTGATACAACTAATGAACCAGCTGATATACTGGCATTTGTTGTATCTTTAATTAGCACCTGAGAATCAAAAACAAAGGCATCTTTGTTAAAAATTTTAGAGTCTGGCCAACCCTTGGACATATTTTATACTATATTACAATAAAATTAAAAAATTAAAATTCAGAGATTA
>RGZA01000017.1 GCA_010031785.1 Alphaproteobacteria bacterium | reverse complement strand
CCCGCCACGGATATTGAGCAGCCATGCAATCGAAGGCGGCGTTGTAAACACCGCAGCATCAAGCCCTGCATTTTTTAAATCAATCCCAAGCTTGGTACGTTTTGCCGAGCTTGGTTCGCCTGCATATTTAATGTCATGGGTGAAAATTTCAGCCATCGGCGGTGCAGGCTTATTCTGCCAGATGCAATCAATCAGGTTTGTATCGATCCAGATCAGCTTGGCTTTGTTTTTAGCAAGCGCACCATTGATTTTTTCGAGCGACGGGCGTGTATGCAGCCATGGATCATAAGCGATGCGATCCCCCTCCTTCACATGCGCAGCGATATACTCATTTAAAGGTTGCTTGGTCATGTGGCGCAGTTCGTAAAGGCTTTCATTAACCTGCTGTGCGGCCTGAATGGTATAACGACCATCAGTAAAAAACGCCGCCTTGTCTTTTAGAACAAGCGCAAAGCCTGACGAGCCCGTAAACCCCGTGAGCCATGCAAGACGATTGGCGCAATCGGGCACATATTCATTCATATACTCATCGCTGAGCGGAATTAAAAAGCCATCGAGCTTTTCATGCGCAAGCACATCGCGCAAAAGTGCAATGCGCTCGAACTGCTGTTTTTTGTTGGCGGCGAAATCCATGTTCTATCCCTGTTTCTTTAATACTAAGATACACCAATTGCCAAAGCGTAAACGCCGCTGCACATGAATGCGCTGCAATGCATAGGCGTTAGCCACACGGTTTACATCCTTATGCAGGAAACCCGCTAAAATCACGATCCCGCTGGGTTTAAGATGTCTGCGCATATCGGGCGCAAGCCTGGCCAAGGGCCGCGCAAAAATATTGCTCAGGATCACATCATAGGGCTTGGTATTAGTGATGGCTGCGTGCGCAAACCCCATCGCCTTTCGGTTGCGAACAAAACGTGCAACGCCATTTTTGCGGCAATTGTTATCGGCAACGATTACGGAATCTGCATCCATATCGGTTGCGATGACGCGCACTTTATAAAGCTTGGCCATCGCCATCGCGAGAATGGCCGAGCCAGCACCAAGATCAAGCACGCGCGCATACGGTTTGATATGATGCAATTGCTGAAGCGCAGCGAGGCAGCCAAAGGTTGTGGGGTGCTCACCCGTGCCAAAAGCGCAGGATGCTTCAAGTTCAATCGCGGCGCGATACGCTGGAATGTTTGTGCTGTCTTTTTTTCCATGGATCACCACGCGGCCAATTTCGATTGGCGCAAAGCTATCTTGATTGGCTTTAAGCCAGCCTTGCGCGGGGAGTTTTTGCAACTCATGTCGGTACGGTGCGTGATTATTGACACCTGATAAAATGCTTAGCTCCATCAGGAAAGCCTTGATATCCGGCTCGGCAACATACAGGCTTTCCGCGATCCAGAGCGGGTTTTCGCTGCGATCTTCGGCATCCGCCTTAAACACAGTTTGCCCGACATCTCCTTCGGGAAGCAGCATCAGCGCATCTTCAATCACGCTTTGCGGAATGGTGATGGTCAGCGACCAGACATATTTAATGGCCATTAGAATTCGCCCGCTAAGCTTTCAGGTACCACAAACTCGGCCATGATTTTTTTGGTATCCCCCATATCAAAGGTGACTTCGATTTTCGGGCCGTCCATCAGTTCGATCGTGCCATAGCCAAATTTTTGGTGAAAGACGCGATCGCCCTTGCGGAATTTATAGGTGGGTTCATCCTCAATGCGTTCTGCACGGCCTTCAATAAAGGATGTTTTTGGCCGCGCCGGATAGTGTGATTTTCCAAACGATGAACTCATTACGGATGATTGCGCAAATTCTGCGGGGGCAGCGGATGTGCCGCGACTGTTAAAGCTGGCGCGGTTCATGGTGCCGAACATGCCTGCTTCGGCATGGGTTTCGATATGCTGCGCGGGAAGTTCGGAAATAAAGCGTGATGGGATCGCATTGGTCCATGAACCATAGACAAGGCGGTTCGCAACATTACTAATGATCGCATGTTTGCGCGCGCGCGTAATGCCGACATAAGCAAGGCGGCGCTCTTCCTCTAGCCCCTTCATGCCGTTTTCTTCAAGGCTACGGCGCGATGGGAAAATTTCTTCTTCCCAGCCGGGCAAAAAGACCAGATCGAATTCCAAACCTTTGGCGGCATGCAGTGTCATCAGCGTGACCTGTTCCTGCTCCGCGCTGCTGGTTTTTTCCATGACCAAGCTTACATGTTCCATGAAGCTTTGCAGATTATCAAATTCTGACATCGCGCTGATCAGTTCTTTTAAATTTTCAAGGCGCGTGGGTGCATCGGGTGTTTTTTCCGCCTGCCACATCGCGATATAGCCAGATTCCTCAAGCACACGCTCGGTTAAATCGGTATGCGGTAGATCCTGCAATTGCGCACACCACATATCATAAAGACGGATGAAGGTTTGCAGCGTGGTGCGCATTTTTGGTTTGAACGCATCGGTATTTAAAAGCTGGCGCACCGCTTCCAGCATGCCGATTTTATTGACGCGCGCATGCGTTGTAATTTGCTGCATCGTAGCTGGGCCAAGGCCGCGCTTGGGCACATTGATGATGCGCTCAAACGCAAGGTCATCTTCGGGCACCAAAATAATTCTTAAGTAAGCAATCGCATCGCGGATTTCCTGCCGCTCATAAAAACGCGGGCCGCCAATCACGCGGTATGGCACACCGATTTTTAAAAAGCGTTCTTCAAATTCACGGGTTTGAAAACCAGCACGCACCAGCACTGCCATATGGTTGAGTGACATGCCGCGCCGTTGAAAGGATTCCACTTCATCGCCGACAAAGCGCGCTTCGCTTTCACCATCCCACAGGGATTGCACGCGCACGCGGTCACCCTCGCTCGCCGTTGTCCATAATGTTTTGCCAAGACGGTCGCGGTTATGCGCAATGAGCGCGGAAGCTGCGCCAAGGATGTGCCCCGTGGAGCGATAATTTTCTTCAAGGCGGATGATTTTTGCGCCGGGAAAATCCTGCTCAAAACGCAAAATATTGCCGATTTCTGCACCGCGCCAGCCATAAATCGATTGATCTTCATCGCCAACGCAGCAGATATTGCGCGCCTGCCCATCAGGCGTGAGCATCAAGAGCCGCAGCCATAAATACTGCACAACGTTAGTATCCTGATATTCATCAACCAGAATATAGCGAAAGCGATGCTGATATTCCTGCAGCAGATCCAAATTATTTTGCAGCAGCACAAGATTATATAAAAGCAGATCACCAAAATCGCAGGCATTAAGCGTGCGCAAGCGTTCCTGATAGATCTGGTAAACTTTTAGATACAAACCACTTTGCGTTACTTCAGTGGCCGGAACCTTGTCAGGCGTATAGCCACGATCTTTCCAGCGCTCGATCACTGCAAGCACGGCGCGCGCTGGTGTGCGCTTGGTATCAACATTTTCGGCTTCAAGAATTTGCTTAATCAGGCGCAACTGATCATCGGTATCAAGGATAGTGAAATTCTGTTTCAGGCCCACGCGCTCGGCATGCTTGCGCAAAATACGCGTGCACAGGGAATGGAATGTACCCAAAAACCAGCCTTCGGTCGGGCGACCCACAAGCGCCGATACACGTTCCTGTAATTCGCGCGCGGCCTTGTTGGTAAAAGTCACTGCCATGATCTGGAATGGGCTAGCCAGACCATTGAGCAAAATCGCGGCAAGGCGCGTGGTCAGCACCCGGGTTTTGCCGGTGCCAGCACCCGCAAGGACCAGCACGGGGCCATTCACAGCCTCCACCGCAGAGCGTTGCGCAGGGTTAAGGCCCGATAGCATATTGGGTTCAAAATCAGATTGTGTGGGCGTTAAAGCATGTTGCATATCATCAAGATAGTGCAATTTAGCCCAAGTGAAGAGGAAATTCTTCGATCAGAACGATGTTTTTTAGCCAATAAATGGCGGCTTAATCGTCCGAATCAAGCTCATCAAACGCATGGGTGTCTTTTTTGCCTTCGGTCAGTTTGGCAATGGTTGCGGCATCCATATCCTGCACAACAACGCGGTTACGCCCGGCGCCCTTGGCAAGATACAAACCGACATCGGCGCGCTTGAGTAATTCAGAACGCTTTTCGCCATTATGATATTGCGACACGCCGATGGAGACCGTCACGGCGCCCAGCGCAGTGTTGGTATCGCGGCGAATGATTTTCTTTTGTGCAACCGATTGACGCAAGGTATCTGCCACGCGCTGCGCATCGGCAAGACGTGTTTGCGGCAGAATAATTACAAATTCTTCGCCGCCATAACGCGCAACGCAGTCTTTTCCTTTAAGATTTTCCATCAATGTGCGCGCAACAAGCTTAAGCACCTGATCACCAACCAGATGGCCGTGGGTATCGTTGAATTTCTTGAAATGGTCGATATCGATCATCAACAGGCTAAGCGGCGTGCGATGATCATCGGCCTCGGTCACCATGCGTTTTAACTCAGCAACCATATGCTTGCGGTTGCCGATATTGGTAAGCGGGTCGGTTATGCTTTCTTTTTGAACGCGCGTTAGATCTTCCTGCATCAAATTCATCTGCTCGGATGATTTGCTAAGCTCTTCCTGTAATTGTTTATTTTTCAATGCGATAGACTTGGTTTCTTCAACCACCTTGTTAACCGCCTTGTGCAATTCCTCAACCGATAAGGGCTTGCTGATATTGCTGGTAAAGCCACTCAAGGTTTGGGTGAATTGCGTTGTGCCATCGCTCGCATCCGAAATGAGCGCCATAACCCTTGCAAGCTCTTCGGAGAGCGATTTGACGTTACTCTGTAAAACTAGTTTTTCTTTATCTGCGCCAAGATATTTTTCGTAAAGCACCCTTGCCCGCTCAGGCGTGAGACCTGTGCTGCTGCGTACTGCTTCATCCACTTCGGCTTTGATTTGCGGCAAACGGCCACTGATAAAGGCGTAAATCAGCTCATAATGTTGCGGCGTTGGCGCAAGCGCCAAAAACTCCAGGCGCAACAAGGTTGCCTTGCAATATTCATTCGCTTTGGGGGTAGAATCATCAAACATGTAGGTTCTATGGGGTGTTCAGGGGGACGTTAGGCGTGGATCTTTGAAACAGTAAATCTAGCCCAAGAATCCTTAAAAAAGATGAAATAGCGCAGAGCGCTTAAAAAACCTTGTTCCATGAGGCTTTAAGCGCTTCATCCATCTGCGTAACAGTTGCGTTTATTCCAAGATCATGGAGCGATGTCACCCCATAATCAGACAGGCCGCAGGGCACAATGCCTGCAAAATGGCTCAGGTCAGGATTGATATTAATCGACACGCCATGATAGGCGACCCATTTGCGAATGCGGACACCAATTGCCGCGATCTTCTTTTCTTCTTTTTTCTCTGGACCCTTATCGACCACCCACAAGCCAATGCGCCCTTCCCTGCGGCCTGCATCAACACCAAAGGATTGCAGTGCATTAATCACCCATGCTTCCAGATTATGGACATAGGCGCGCACATCGCGCCCACGCACGCGTAGATCCGCCATAACATAGGCAACGCGCTGCCCCGGGCCATGATAGGTAAAGCGCCCACCCCGCCCCGTTTCAAAAACCGGAAAACGCTGCGGAGTTAACAGCTCCGCCGGATCGGCACTCGTGCCCCCTGTGTAAAGCGGCGGGTGTTCAAGCAGCCAGATTTTTTCAGAGGCCTTCCCCGCAATCATCGCATCGACATGCGTTTCCATCGCAGCGAGCGCTGCGGGATAATCAACAAGATGGGGTTCGTTATGCCATTCGATCATCGATTTTATGTAGTTTTGTTATCAGGTTTTTATAGTATTTGTAATCTTTGTCTGATCCCGGTAAAAGCATTTTATATATGCCATTGTCTATTTTATTGAAATTTAGCATGCAACACCAACTTGATCTTCCTGGTTTATTTTGTACCGATAATGCTGAAGCTGCAGCCACTGCAATGTTTTTTCGGAATTTCGATATTGTTATTCTGAGGCATCCTGATCCGGGTGCCTTTGAAGCTGCAATGCAATTAATTTGTAATGCTCATCCGGAATATGTGCATGAGAATTTTGGGTTGCTCACCAGAAACCCGCCAAGAATAACGCATCTTCTTGGAAGGATTAAGAATAATATCTGTTGGAAAAATAGCCCGAAAAAAATAGCCGCGGCGCGAATGCAGGCTAGGCGATGGTTTACTGTCCTGAAAGATGTTATAAAAAAAGCAAATCCGGGAAAATTAAAATTGCGGTGCAAGACAAGAAGTGGGCATACATACCGATATCTTGGCGGATTTCATGCAGATGCATCTGGTAATATCCTCGATCTCAACTTCCTTCCATGGCGCGCGGTGATAACGCTTGTTGGTAGAGGAACAACAATAATCGAGAGGAAAAAGCTCTATAGCTTGATAAGAAATAAAACCGTTGCAAAACACCGAGGGCTGCACACAAGAAAAGCATGGATACGTGCAAGACAGGAAATTTCTCTTCCATCCTTGTGTAACCCTTCTCAAAGAAAAAAAGCTATATTGGCGCGCTCAAATAGAGTTGAGGAACTCCTCCATCAACGCTATCGAATTGTAGCCGCCCGACCTGGTGATATCGTTTTTATAGCGCAGTGCAAACCCACACATCTTCTACATGCATCTCCTCATCACACCAGAAAACCTCGCTTGGGACTAGTGCTAGATCTGCGCTAGCTACTCATTTACAGCACTTGTAAAAACCCCTTGCTTTTTGCAGCGATTATGCCTTTTATGCTGCCTTCTACCTTATAGTGCGGTCGTGGCGGAATTGGTAGACGCGCAGCGTTGAGGTCGCTGTAGGGCAACCTGTGAAAGTTCGAGTCTTTTCGACCGCACCATTATTTCCTAACATTTAAGCTAGTTCCACGCCTACGCGGGGACAAAGGTTTTTCTAACCTCGCATGCGCTCGCTAAGAAAAATCCTATGCTTTTCGAGGGCACCATTATTTCTTCTCTTCGAGATAATCCAGATCGGTTGCATGCGTCTCGCTGAGGTGTCGCAAGGCAAGAAATGCGCACACATATAAGAATACATCGATAATCGCTGCGGCAGATGTAATGCCCATCGGCTCTTTCAAATACTGAAACGCAAAAATAATCGGAATGGTAAAGCCCCACGCCCTTTTCTGTTGCGACATGAGTTCTGCAACCAAAGTAATAGCTGCGCCGGTTTCTGCCGCAAGACCAAAGCCGGTTATCAAGCGCAGAATGCCATAGGTAATCGGATCATGCACAAAGGCGCACGCAAAGGTGCCGAGCGAATAAATCAGGATCGACCAATAGAGCGATTTAAGACGACCAAAGCGATCACCAATCCATCCCCATGCAAAGGCACCGATGATCATACCCAGCAATTGCGCATTTAAAATATTGCCGCCAAGATTGCCTGTTGATCAGCAGGAATGCCGATATCGGTTAGGCTCGCGGTGCGCAATACTGCAAAAAGCTGCGTATCGAACAAATCAACAAAGTAGCCCAGCGAGCCGATAATCACTGCCTTGTGAACCAGCGAGGGAGAAGAAACGGATGACTGCATTGCGATCACTCTGATTATTACACTTCACGCCATATTATGCAATTCGGCAGGCCATTAATAGGGCTGTTTTATGCCGCTAATCGCCTGTTTTTCGGTTTAGCTACACCCATTTTCAATGAGAGCCGGAATGAAGGTCTTTATATAATGACCGTACGTTCCTTATAGAAAATTAATCTGCCATTTTTGAAGATAGAGATATGAAAATAACTCTGGAGAACATGATGGCCCACAAAATAATCCTGTTTACCCCCTTACAGAAAAGCTTTCCTGTAAAACGGGCTTTCCGATGAATGCTTCTGTGATGATTGAGCCGGAGGTCCTCTACCTCAGGGAAGCAGAGGATGCACCGAATAATTCTGTTTTACCGGTGCTGATCTATCGCGCGATTGTGAAAAGCAATGTAAAGAACAAGGCGGAGGCATTTGAAAAGCATTTTGCAGAAAATGAATGGAGCGGCGTATGGCGCGATACTGTTTATACGCATCGGCATTTTCATTCCAACGCCCATGAAGCGCTTGGCTTTGCCAAGGGTGGTGCAAAAATTGAATTGGGCGGCGCGCAAGGTAAAGTTATTATTTTCAAAGCCGGGGATTTGCTCGTGCTTCCCGCTGGCACAGCGCACCGCAGGGTTGCGGGAAGCCGTAATTTAAGCGTGGTTGGCGCCTACCCCAAAGGTCAGGGGCATTATAATATGTGCCGCACAATGGATGAATGCCGTGATGCCAAGCATAAAATTGCTGATGTGGCATTGCCAGTAGCAGATCCATTTTATGGCAAAGACGGGCCGTTAATGCGCGCATGGCAGAAGAATAACGCCTAGATCGGCAACCCTAAATGCGCCCAGAGCTTTTGTAGCTCAACTGCATCGACTTCAACTTCATTTTCTACTTGTTTAATAAGGCTAAGCGCTTCACCTTTTTGATAGCGTTCATGCGCGCGCCGCACAAGATCTTCAAGCGTATGGTGATCAGAAACAGCATTCGTGTGCCCTGCTTCCAAATTCCAACCCTTGGTTGGTAATAACGCAATGAGTTCTGGCTTCTCTGATTTATTAAATGTCACGTTAATCCTTATGATAATGAACCGATCAATTGCAGGCGAAGTTCAGGCTCACTTGTAGTTTGTTTTAGCCAGATGCCAAAGAATGCTGCGCCAAATTCTGGATCAGCAATTGCTCCGATATAATGTCGATTATTTAGATAAAACTGTGTTTTACCACCCGGCACATGGAAGGCTGTAAGCAATGAACCATCATTTACAGCAGGGAAAATACCCATCATGGCTTTGTGCCAGCGCGCCAATTTTGCCTCGCTGATATGTTGACGCTGCATTTCCTCAACTGAACGATCGGCAATATCATAACCATCGAGTTTTATATGATAGCGTATGGTAATCGCCTGCGGCTGCGATGGTTCATAGGCTCCATTCGGCGCATAAAGCGCAATGTCATAGACATTAAAGACAAGCTTGGAAAGATTGCCTTCCCCCACTACTTCCATTTTTGGAAGGGAGGATGGTAATGCCGGAAAGCGATCCATTGCGTACGCGAAGGACAATGGAATAAGGCACAGCATAAAAGCTAATAAAATACGTTGCATGGAAACACCACCTCTTTCTTAGAAATAGCAAGTATGCCGAATGTTATGTAAAAAATCGATGCGGAAGTTCACTTTGAGGGATTCTGCACCGGGCAGCGAGCCCAGGATAAGCACGCGTGCGTTCTTTTTTGAAACGGCACTAAACCCGATACAGGTTGTCATCGCATAACAAGTTTTTTTAGCTGTTGTTTTATAAACGCAGGCTCCTTGCCTGACGGGATGGATATATTTTTTACAGTGCCGCCAACAATAAGCGCATTGCGGTCTTTTTCTTTTGACCATTCATAGATTGTGGTTTTCATGCCGGCTGCATTCACATGCCTTGCAATCACATCTGCGCCATGATCTTTATCATTTTTGGTGATCGTGTTCATAATCAACACACCCCCGCGTCTCAAAACTTTCCTCGCAGCACCTAGAAATGATTTGGTTGTAAAGCCGCTTGGTACATTATTATGCGAGTCAAATACATCAATCACCACCGCATCAAAACGTTCCTTGATGGTGCGGACATAGGTAAGACCATTTTGCGTGATGCACACAACATCATTTGGCATCGCAAAATAATCGCGCGCAATGCTGAACGCCATCGGGTTGATATCGACCACGGTAACATCCATCTGATGACGGCGCAGCATGGTTGCAACGTTTCCGCCACCACAACCGATGACCAGAACCTTGCATGCTTTTTTCTGGCGAATAATTTCGCACAGCACATGCGCATAGGCGCATAGGCTAATGCCACGCGCGGTTGACTGGCTGTGGAAACAGCCATTCTGGTAATAGGCAAGCGTGCCATCGCGGTCGCGCAAGACGCGGATGATACCAAACGGGGTTTTGAACTGTTTAAGAAGAGCCATGGGGATATTCATATAGCAATTTTATTAATATTCTAGCCATCTGAATATTATTTATTCTTTATATTATCCTAATAATTTCATATAGCCTGCCAATCAGATTTTACTGTTCCATGCATGCATGGGATGGTCATCATCAGCACATTCAAGATTTGCTCGCAAAGCACGATTAGGTTAACGCTAGCATACTCAACGCTACCGCTTCGGCGATTTTGATACCATCAACGCCTGCTGAGAGAATACCGCCGGCATAGCCTGCGCCTTCTCCGGCGGGAAATAATCCTTTTGTATTCAAACTCTGCAATGTTTCATCACGCTTAATGCGAATGGGTGATGAGGTGCGTGTTTCAACACCCGTTAGCACGGCATCATCCATATCAAACCCACGGATCTGTTTGCCAAACGCGGTGAGCGCTTCACGAATTGCAACAATCGCATAATCAGGCAGGCACGATGAAAGGTCGGCTGGCGTTACGCCCGGCTTATAGGATGGAATAACAGCACCAAGCGCTGTGGATGGGCGGCCTGCAATAAAATCACCGACACGTTGCGCAGGTGCTTTATAATTTTTACCGCCTGCTACAAACGCTGCTGTTTCCCATTGGCGCTGAAACGCAATCCCCGCAAGCGGATCACCCGGATAATCATCTGGCGTTATACCGACAACGATGCCCGCATTTGCGTTGCGTTCCGCTCTGGAATATTGGCTCATGCCATTGGTGACAACGCGCCCTTCTTCTGATGTTGCCGCAACCACTGTACCGCCCGGGCACATGCAAAAACTATAGACATCGCGGCCATTGGATGCGTGATGCACCAGTTTGTAATCCGCAGCACCAAGAATGTCATTGCCAGCAAAGGACCCAAAGCGCGCAATATCAATCAGCGATTGCGGATGTTCAACGCGAAAACCCAGTGAAAACGGCTTGGCCTCCACATACACGCCGCGATCATGCAGCATTTGGAACGTATCGCGCGAGCTGTGGCCAATAGCCAGCACCACATGATCGGCGGCAATATGTTCACCATTAGCGAGCACAACACCGCGTACACGCCGCGCGCCATCTTTATCCGTTTCAATATCAATATCGGTTACGCGGCTTTGAAAACGATATTCCCCGCCTAGCCCTTCAATCGTCGCGCGGATATTTTCAACCATCTTTACAAGGCGGAAGGTGCCGATATGCGGGTGCGCTTCGGTCAGGATTTCTTCTGGCGCTTCGGCTTTTACAAATTCGGTCAACACCTTGCGGCCAAGATGGCGCGGATCCTTGATCTGGCTGTAAAGCTTGCCATCGGAGAACGTTCCCGCCCCGCCTTCGCCATATTGCACGTTGGATTCCGGGTTTAGTTCCGAATGCCGCCATAAACGCCATGTATCCTTGGTGCGTTCGCGTACCACTTTACCGCGATCAAGAATAATCGGGCGAAATCCCATTTGCGCCAAGATCAGCGCTGCAAATAATCCGCACGGCCCAGCGCCAATCACCACGGGTCGCTTGGTAAAATTTTCTGGTGCGCGTGCAACAAAACGATAATCAATATCTGGTGTGGGCAGAACAAGGCCCAATGTTTTTTTGGGTTCTTTCTTCGGTTCTTTGGCAAGACGCTCCAGAACTGCTGCTTCGTTTTTTACTTCGACATCAAGTGAGTAAATAAGATAAATCGCTGACTTCTTGCGCGCATCATGGGCACGGCGAAACACGGTGCATGATATCAAATCAGATGGCGTAATGCGCAAGCGCGCAATCGCCGCAGCGGCAATAGCCTCTGGCGGATGATCGAGCGGGAGTTTTATTTCAGTTAATCGGAGCATGGCGGGTGTTTTAGCACACGCATATTAAGATGTGATTATTAAAAAATGGCCCTTTTTCAGTAGTTTAAGGTGTTTATGCCGCTTCATACGCCTTGATAAACTGTGCAATATCGTATTTTTCAAACTTAATATCTTCTGACCATGCCGAAAGTAAAAATCTACAAAAGAATAACTCGATAAATGCTATTATCGGGTTGTACTTAAAGGATGAATGATATGCTGATCGAAGTCATTAATTATCCATATAATGGCGCTTCTCCTGAAGGCACAAACAATCTCAATCAACATGTGCCTGAATTAATTAGGCTCGCTGCTCATGAGGTTGGCTTTAGGAATGATGGCAAGCCTAGACAATATGGGATCGTAAATAATATTCACGATTGGTTGGTGGTTCATCCGCAAAGAATGCCTCCAGACTATTCTGGAATTTCAATCGAAGGTGTGCGCAACTATTACGAGAACATACATGCGTTACAAGCGTTGGTTTGTAAAACTGCCGACGCTCAATGGGATCGTGGATCGCGTACCATAGCGCTTGGTGGAGATCACTCCCAAGGCTTCGCTACCATCAAAGCCACATTGTTAGTAAAAGTAGCCAAAGCATTGCTTGATGGAAGCATTCCCATTTCTTCAGAAAAAGAAGAAAATGTTCGAGGAATAGTTCGAACTTATGCAAACAAAGGTGAATGGGAACGGCTGGCAGATTATATTAATAATCTGGCAGTAGATAGAATGATAGATTCCAAGGACGTTAAAAAAGTGACGGACCGTGTTGCGGTGATCTGGCTGGATGCGCACGGCGATTTTAACAGCTCTACAACATCTGAATCGCATAATTTCCACGGCATGTCACTTGCCGCAGCATGTGGAGAATTTGCTGGTCATCTTCAAGCGATAGGTGGCCGAGATATTCACCTCAATCCAAAAAATGCGTGGGTCGTCGGCGCGCGCGATTTAGACACTAAAGAGCGCGAGCTAATGTCCAGAAAGGGCGTCCATTTTGAAGAATACACAATGGATGGAGTTGAGGGCGAGCATATTTCAACAGAAAGGACACGGCAGTCCGGCAAGGGTCGCCGATTATCAGAGATCATAAACGATATTTTGGATAAGAATCCTGATAAAGAATTTATCGTTTCAGTGGATATGGATCACATTAATGGCGATGAAGTTCCGGCTGTTTCTACACCTATGGGTTTGTCGCGATCAACAGTAATGGAACGAAGCTTGGAAGCCATACAATCTGGCGATGCTGAACATTTTATTCGCCACAATGAAAAGGGTGTATCTCCGCACGGGGTTGATTTTGATCAAAGCTGGGAGGCTCTTTGGGGTATTATACACCATCCAAAAGTTATAGCGGCGGATGTTACAGAGGGCGCTGTTGATATTATTAATAACCCTAAAACGTCAAATGGACAGCCAACCCTGATACGAACAGCTGAACTCCTAATGTGCATGGTTCAAAAGGGACCTTATGTAAGGCCTGGCGCTTTGAACACGCCGCGTTCTAAGGAAGAATATGACTTCCTAGCAGAAATGTATCAAATGGGAACGGCCTTGTGGGAGCAAGCACAAGATTTGGTTAGGAATAAGCCGGGTAGTAATCATCAACGCATTCTTCCTCAAACACCTCATCACCCAATTAGAGAACGTCATCGCTTAGTTTTGTAAAGCGGCAAAGCCTTAATATCTTAAAGATGCTTGCATCCTACGCCGCTTCATACGCCTTGGTAAGCTCAGCGATATTCAGCTTTTTTGAACCAAGCATGACGTTCGTCGCTGCTTCTGCCTTGGCCTTGTTTTGATCAGCGGTCATGTCCGCCAGTACGCGCGGAGTAATTTGCCAGCGCAGCCCATAGCGATCAATGAGCCAGCCGCATTCAACTTCGCGCCCGCCATTTTCCGTAAATGCGCTCCACAATCGATCCATTTCTTCCTGCGTATCGCATTCCAGCATGAGGGAAATCGCATCGTTGAATCCTTCATGATGCGCACGAGCGGCAAAGGCATTAATCGGCCTACCTGCCAACACAAACTCCACAACCTTTACACTGCCCGGCGGCCCGGATGGGCTTTCTACCTGCAAAGCACTGATGCGCTTAATGTGCGAGCCCGGAATTATGGATGTATAAAAATGCGCAGCTTCCACATCGTCTTTTGAATACCACAGATAGGGTGTAAGGCTGATCGTCATGCGCTTGCGCCCCTCCTCTTACGCCCGCGTAGTGGTTTTTACATCAACGCTTGCCTTGATCGCATTCGAATAAGGGCAAATGCCATGCGTTGCCTGAACAAGCGTTGCAGCATCGGACTGCGCCAGGCCCGGCAAGTAAACATCAAGCTCTGCAGTGATACCAAACCCGCCTTCCGAGCGCGGGCCGATACCGATCGTCGCGGTAACGGTTGTACCCGTTGGCAGATTGATTTTAGTTTGTGTTGCACCCACACGCAGTGCGCCAAGGAAGCAGGCCGAATAGCCAAGGGCAAATAATTTTTCCGGGTTGACGCCATCGCCACCGGGACCGCCAAGTTCTTTTGGCACCACAAGATTGAGCGCCATCGACCCATCGGCTAATTCCGTTTTTCCATCACGACCACCACCGCTGGCAGTAGCTGTGGTTTTATATTTTGCTTCGACTGGCATGGGGGGCTCCTTTTAGGTGTGGCTACAGGCCTTGGATTTTTAATGGATTTTTTATAAATAATCCATTGGGATTCAATCTCCGGCTTCATCCTTATTCAAAGAATATCCTTGGCTCCCGTCATTGTGTACTCTTCACTGAAGGAAACGATGCTCGGCGTGTCCTCAAATATAGCGTGGGCATTGCGCGTAGCAGAAAATCGGATCCAACTATGAAGAAAACGCAGGTCGTAGCGGGGCTAGGGCCAAGTTTTCTGAAGACCTCGGGACGGTTTTCTGCCGCGCCCTTTAGGGTTTAAATATAAGGCCGCTCTGCGTTGTTAGCTTCGCTCGCTTCCTAGCATATCGGCTTTATATTTAAACAATGCTCCACGCTATATTTGAGGACACGCCCTAACCCGCGTATAGTTTTTTTATTTATCGCATTTTTTTAAATCCCGCCCACATTATAAAATCAATGATTTCAATCAAGGTCGTTTAGCTTTGATTTTGATTTATTTAAAATCCAATTCAATATTTTCGTAATCGTAACATTGCTGTGTTGAGATGCTGAAATAACAATAGTTGAGTTATTTCAATGTCATTATTTTTTAGGCGTTCCCCGTTATATATCGGGGCCATTATCAGTATAACTGCGTTCCTATACGCGTCCCAGGCATATGCTTCGAACGTAGTACCGGAGCCGTTTGGCGACCATGATCAACTATTTGGTCATCAAGAAGTCGTGCATCAAGGTACGGCTGCATTTACAAAATGGACCACCGCGATTAAAGCGCAGGCAAAATCAAAAGCTAGTGAAAAAACACAAGAATGGAAAACGTTCATTGCAACGCTGCGCGGTCTTGATCCTGCTGAACAACTGGAAGCCGTGAACAGCTATATCAACACGGTCAGATATGTTGCAGATAAAAATAATTATGGCACGGATGATTATTGGGCAACGGTGGGGGAGTTTTTTGAACGCGGCGGCGATTGCGAAGATTATGCGCTGGCCAAATATTATTCACTGATTTCGCTTGGATTCAAACCCCAGCAATTACGTCTTGTTATTCTGTATGATGAAAATAAACGGATCAATCATGCGGTGCTTGCCGCATCGTTAAATGGAAAATGGAAAATTTTGGATAATCAATCATCGTCCGTGCGTGATGATGATGAGATTTCGAACTACAAGCCGATTTACGCTATCTCTAAAAACAATTGGTGGCGCTTCATCTAAGGACAAAGCGCCACCCGAATTGTTTATCTAATCAATCAAACTACTGATTGACTTGGCAAGGCTGATCTTGCGTGCACTCAATCAGCGGTGTTGAATCACCATTACCACCTGCAGCAGGATTGATAGCGTTCAAATCTGAACCAACACCTTCACCGCCAGCAGCTGGGTTAATGTTATTCAATGCGCCGGGTGTGCCAGCGCCACCGCCATTACCACCACCCGTATAAAGTGACAGCAAGGTACCATTGGTGCCTTGTGGCGCATTAAATGGAACGTAGTTGGTTTGTCCCTGACTTGTGGTTGTGTTGATCAAGGAGTTTGGCGCATCAATCGTCAGCGCACCAGGCACGTAATTGATCAGGTAGTTTTCACCCGCATTCAGTGATCCTTGGTTAATGTCATAAACACCTGCAAGTGAATCCGCAGGAACCGTTGACAAGTTACCTGAGAGCACATCGGTCGTATCACCCTCAGCCAATACACTGGAAACAAAGGTCAGTGCAGGCAAAGGTTGGCCAGAGATCACAGATTTATCATCTGCGGTAATGGTCAATGGCGCACGGGTAATGGTTGCCGTGGTTGTTGCCGTGGTGTTCAACAGATTATAGTTGTTGATTGGATCAAACGTTTCCGGTGGAAGCGTTGGTGAACTAATCGTGATGCCATCAACCGTCACGGTCTTGTTCTCGCCCGCATTTCTGTTATCGAAGGTTGCGCTGGTTGAGTTAACATCAAACACATCGCCTTCAACGCGGTTGTCATTCAACACCACAGTTGCGATTGTATTGCCATTAAACACCTTGTCTACGCCATCTGCGGTTACCGTCAGGTCACGCTTGGTGATCGTCAGCGCATTTGGCGTATAACCAATAGTGTAGTTTGGATTGCTCTCCAAGCTGCCTTGATTAATTCCATAGACGCCAACATTCTTACCTGCATCGCGGTCAAGCTCACCGGATAGGACATTTTCAGAACCATCTTTGAACTTAAAGCCGCTCACCTGATAGGTAAGCGATGGGTCAATGTCACCATAGGTCTTGGTTTGAACATCCGCAATCACCGTCAAGGTTGCTGGAGTAATTTCCAACGCGCTGCCAGTGTAGTTGATGGTGTAGTTATCATTGCTTAACAGACCACCTTGGGTGATGTCATAGCTACCAACATTTTCACCTTCATCACGGCCAAGACGACCTTCCAGAACATTTTCAGCACCGTCTTTAAACTTGAAGCCACTGACCTGATAGGTAAGCGATGGATCTTCATCACCATAAATCTTGGTTTGTGAATTCGCCAACACCGTCAAGGTTGCTGGAGTAATCTCCAACGCGCTGCCGGTATAGTTGATGGTGTAGTTCTTGTTGCTTACCAAACCACCTTGCGTGATGTCGTAAGAGCCAACATTTTCACCTTCATTACGTGAAAGACCACCTTCTAATACGTTTGAAGCTGAATCATCAAACTTGAAACCACTCACCCGATAGGTAAGCGATGGGTCAATGTCACCATAAATCTTGGTTTGTGAATTCGCCAACACCGTCAAGGTTGCTGGGGTGATTTCATAGGTATTGCCCGTAAAGGTAACGGTATAATTTTTGTTACCTTCCACTAGTCCTAGCGTGCCTTGTGTAATAGCATATTTACCAACATCATCGCCGCCTACGCGTGCAAGACCGCCTGTTAATACGGATTCAACGGTGTCGTTAACTTGAATGCCATCTGTTGTGAAGGTTAGTGCAGGGCTTTTGTTACCATAAACTAAGGTTTTTGAGTCCGCCAATACCTTCAATAGTGCAGGAGTAATCTTGCCAAGTTCAGCGCTTGCGCTGATCTGATTAAGTTTATAGTTGCCAGCCTTAGCCCCCGTAAGCGCAAGCGCGTCCACTGTAACATTGATGTTTTCACCGACATTCGCGCTAGCATACTTACCTGTAGTATTACTAATGCCTACCTCATCTTCACCAAAAATATCAGAGAGTGAAAAATTCTTGCTTTCAACGTCTGCATCATCGGTGCTGGTGTAAACCTTCTCCACCGTTCCTTGTAATGTAACCGTATTGATAAGTTTTTGATTTACGATAATTGCCGATGCGTTATTGGCATAGGTGAAGTCATAACCCAGTGTTGATGCCAGCGAACCGCTCACATAATTAACATTATAGTTACCAACATCCGAACCCGCCGCATAGGTCGTGCTACCAGTCAATGAACCGGTAACCGTATCAAGAGCAGAATCCCCTTCATTATAACCGGAAAGCTTGTAGCCATACCCGCTTAATGACGGAGTTGCATCACTGTACGTTAATGTAATCGTATCTGGGGTGGCAGTAATCATTCCAAGCGCATCGCTATAGATAAGGCCATTACCGGATGTTGGCAAAGAAGCTACTGGGCAAGAACCGTTATAATTACACTTATATTGTGTAAAGTTTGATGAAAGCCCACCCAGCGTATTATCTGCCGGACGCTGGCTATATACCAACCAACGACCATTTTGTGTAGCAAGCGCACCAAAATTATTCAGATTAGTAAACTTACCTGTGAGCGCAGCAATCGTAATTGCCGTCCCCGCAGCTGTGCTTATAATTTTGCCATTTGATTGAATAACAAAATCACCATTTGCGGTTTTTCCGATGAACGTACCTGTTCCTGTATCAATCGTACTGTTGATGCTTATGCCATTGCCTGCATTGAAGGTAACATTTCCGCCATTTGTTGAAATGTTCGAGCCTTTATTTGTGGCAATCGAACCCGTACCATTATTGTCGCTATCCGCATTGAAAACAACATTCAGCGTGTTGCCAGGAAGAAGCTTAGTCAATGTTCCAATCGTCGTGTCTTTATCAACTATAATGTTATTTAGCGCATTCAAGGTCAATGTTGCGTTTGAGTCCCCAACTTTGGAAATACTGGATGAAACTTTAATGTTTCCAAGTTGACCACCATTGCTGCCAGTTGTACCAGAACCAGTTGTGATAGTCACATTACTACCTAAACCAAGAGCTGTGCTGATTGACAGAGCCGAAACCGTTCTAAAAAGATTGGTAGAGGTAAAGTTAGGCAAAGCTGAAATTAGCGAAACCCCAATCGTAATATCATAAGGATCAAGCAACCAGTTACCAGCCAAGCCATTCACTGCGCTTACATCAACAAGACCTTCACCGCCAAGGGTTTCCTTGCCCGATGTTTCAACAAAGCCACCATTGCCACCCAATACGCCGCCTTTGGCTTCGATCTTACCGTCAAAATCAGTGTGGCCATCAGCCCATACAGCAACGTTACCGCCATTACCATTTGCGGTTGCATTAGCAAGAATGCTGGTATTGCTTTGAACAATCGTGCGGAGTGCGGTTGCGGTTAAACCTTCACCGTGGAAGTCACCACCAATGCGTACATTACCGCCACCATTGGTGCCGGATGCATCAATCACCGCGCCATTAAAGATTCCAACATGATCGGCAAGCACATCTACGCTACCGCCCCCATTACTATTTGCATCGCCCGTTACATCAATTTTACCGGTTACAATAGCCGTGCTGAGGCCAAATTTTTTGCCCTTGTCACTTGCCTTGTTGCCTTTTACTGCGTTGCTGCCTTCCGCGAAAAGGACAACCTTACCATTTTGCTTACCAACGCTTTTCGCTTCAATAATACCGTCCATATTAATGACGCTGTTGATTGCGCCATTTGCCGCTGCTGCGGTCATCAACACTTCGCCGCCATTCGCGCTGAGCGTGCCGCTATTGCTGACAAGTTGCTTCTTCAGCTTGCTGCTTGCTTGCAAATTAATGAGACCATCACCATAAAGATCAACCGCAAAGGTATCGCCCGATGCTAATTGCACCTTACCCAATTTTGCACGAATATAACCGCTATTGGTTACGTTGGGGCCAGCGAGCGCAACAAGGCCATGATCACGCACCGTGACGCTGCCCGCATTGCTGATTTCTGCATCTGAATTTCCGGATTGATCAAAGGTGTAATCCCCGCTCATGAAGCGGTTGTTGTCGATATTGCTGCTGGTTGCGATAAGGCCGCCCACATTTACTTGTGCACCCTTACCAAACACAACACCATTTGAATTGATGATAAAGATATTGCCGTTTGCCTCCAAACGTCCGTTAATTTGCGATGCTGCACCGCCGATGCGATTAAGGGTCACAGAATTTACCGAAGGCTGCGCAAAGGCAACGCGCTCATCCGCATTGATGTCAAATTTATTCCAATCAATCACCGCGCGGTCGGTTGCAACATTAATATTGGTTTCTTTGCCAAGGGTGCTGATGCTTGCCTGACCTGCTGCGACAACACCGCCATCCACGCTTGCAAACACAATCATCGGATTCGTTGCGAGTGCAAAAGCAAGCACATAACGCAAGAGGGTAACGACCTTAATACGTTGCAGAAAATTGTCTTGCGCGGAAAGAATCATAAAATGCCCCTAAAGGTTTGTGATGACAAACGCCTATCTAGTCCTACATGACCGGACGGGGGCATTGATAGCAAGTAATAGAAAATTAATCAAAAAAAAAGGTATTATTAATACAAATTAATTTTATAGAATGACTGTGTGCACGATTATCAACACAGTGAATTTGATTTCGTTAACCACACAACTCCTTTGTTTACAATTGCTTTTCAAATGAATTACATTCCGCACGTCCAAATATTTCCTCCATTATATCATCTGGAATATCTTAATGAAAATCACTCTGACAAATAATGTTGCCAGAACATCCGCTGCCCTTTTGTGCGCGGTATCGGTTTACACGCTTGCATCATCCGATGCCTATGCGCAGGTTCCATCACGGGTTGCCCCTGAACTCATTCAAAAGCGCTTTGACAAGCCAACCAACACGGCGCCATCCCGCGATGTGGGTCTTCCTGCGGCTGCGGATGTTGAACAATTATCACCAAAAGCACGTGCACAATTGGAAAAAAAGCAGATCATACTAAAAAAAATCACCTTCCAAGGAAACACCGTATTCAGCAATGATGATCTGGCCTTTGCTTATGAAGGAATGATTGGCAAAAAGATTTCACTTGCCGACCTAAAAGACATCGCAAAGAAAGTCACCGACCATTACAAGGAGGAAGGCTACACCCTTTCCCAAGCCATTGTTCCTCAACAAGATATTAGCAGCGGCAATGTAAAAATCCGTATCGTCGAAGGCTATGTCAGCGGCATCGTGATCGAAGGTGACGTATCGGAAAGTGAAAAAGACACCATCCGTTCCATTGCAAATCATATTGTGGAATCAAAGCCGGTACGCATTCAAGACCTTGAACGTTATATGCTTATTCTTAATGACTTGCCGGGTTCAACCGTGTCGGGTCTTCTCAAGCCATCAGCGCATCTATCGGGCGCAGCGGATCTTGTGTTGAATGTATCCATCAAAACCTTTGATGGCAGCTATACACTTGATAACCGTGGCAGCAAATATATTGGCCCATTCCAACACTCCCTAACGCTGGGCGCGAATTCGATTTTTGGAATTTATGATCGCACGCAATTCCGTTTTTCTACTGTGAACCCAGTGGAAGAATTGCAAAGCTATGAATTCCAACATGAAGAACAAATCAGCAGCTATGGCACCAAGGCACTTTTAACGCTTTCACAAACCAACACCGCTCCAGGCGACAGTTTGGAGTCATTAAACATTGTTGGTAATTCAACCCTCTATGCGTTGAAGTTTACACACCCCATTATTCGTGAACGTCAGCAAACCTTGATCGGACGCTTTTCATTTGATGCCCGCGATACGCAAACCAATATTTTTGAAACGGTGAATGTTTCAAAGGATCGTTTGCGCACCATTCGTGCAGGCGCAACCTATAACGTCATGGACGATTTCAAGGGCAACAATTTGTTTGACCTACAGCTCAGCCAAGGGCTCGATATTTTTGATGCCACATCCAGCGGCACCAACCGTTCGAATGCAAATGGCAATAGCGAATTCACCAAGATCAATGCGGATATCTCCCGTGTGCAAGCACTGCCTTATAAATTCTCGGTGCTGACATCGGCTACGGGACAATATTCCGATGCACCGCTGTTGGTATCCGAACAATTCAGCTTAGGCGGTCAGGAATACGGCCAAGCCTTTGATCCATCCGAATTGCTTGGCGATCAAGCGGTTGCCGGTAAGATCGAGCTGCGTTATGACCAATCGGTTGGTCAACCTTACCTCGCCTCAGTTCAACCCTATACCTATTATGATATTGGCAAGATATGGCAGCTGAGCGCAGCAGCGGGTTCGAATGAAAATACCGTGCTCTCCTCCTTTGGGTTTGGTGTTCGCACAGCATTTACTGAAAACTTTTCTGGAACGGCCGAAGCCTCCTTCCCGCTTGAAAAGCCAACGGTTGATCAAACCAGCTATCGCAACGAGCCACGCGTATTCTTTAGCGCAACGGCACGCTTCTAAATATATGAACGGCAATAACCCTGCAGCTGATGGAGTCGGCTGCAGGGTTTTTTATTGCGAATTTTTAATTGTGTATTGAAACCACGTCAGGCCGCACCTCATGCAGACCGGGCATATACATATGAACTGGAATCTGGACCTGAAATTCTATTTACAAACAACCGGCCATTACCAAAACCCGCTCCTAAACAGCCAGTCAGGATGATGCGCTTTACCTGTCCATAACATTTGATAATGCATTCGCATTGGAGAGGCTGATCAAGGGCGAACAGCAAGCGGACGAAACCTCTAATTAATAGACGGACGGGACAGCCCCTTTAAGGGCTGTCCGTTACGCAACGCTTCACTCATTTCTGAGCGGTCAATCGCGACGTTCAGCCAAGTGACAGGCCGACGGTGCGGCAGACTTTTCCCTTCTTCGTAATAGTATCCGCCGTTTACTTCACCCACACGATATTTGCCCATGCCATCGGGACACAACACGACATCCCCTTGCTGTATGCCCTTGGAAACAGTCCATAGCGCACCGCAAGCGAGGCCAGCACTAATTTTGGTTTTGTCGGGATTCATAGGCTTCACATAAGAAGCCTGCGGAGCCCACGGCACCATCATAAATGCGCTCGCCGATTTTTGGTTTCGTCACCTGAATCATGGCGCGGATGAGTGGGCGTGGGGTGTAATACTCGCCGCCATTCCGTCCCGCATTGCCCATGTTTTTGATGCGGGTTTCATACAGGTGCGAGAGTTCGTGCTTTTCCTTCTGAGAGCGGAAGCGCAGTTCATCGACCCGTTCCAGCACATCGCGCAGGGTGAAGCCGCTTTGCACCTTGTTGCGGATTTCGCCGAATAACCCCAAGAGCCAACAAGGCTGCTTGAAAAATTGTTAGATAAGGAAGATTGGCGTATTTATTGTTTAAGGTCATTTGATGTCTCCAGAAAATTATGCTGATTGAACAGGTGCGTTAGCTGAACGGTATTGAACTAAGGCGGATGCGTATAGTTCATCGATGTAATCGGCCCAATCTTGCATCATTTTAATACGGTCAGTTAAGAAAGTTGAACGGTCATAGGCTTCCCCATATTTAGTATCAGGAGCATGTGCAAGCTGCCTATCTGGCACCTCCTCCCTATAATTCAGCTTTTCCATAATAGTGCTTTTGGCTAAAGGACGAAAGCCGTGACCCGTCATTACCATAACTTGCTGCCATGCGGCTTGATTTCAAGATATAGGCCGTTACCAGCATACAGCCTATATATGGCGGCCTTAGGTTGGGCTGCTTTACAGGCAAAATGGGTGAGTGGTTTTTTGATTTGACGTGGCATGTTATTTTCCTGAGTTCGAAAAATTGTGGATGCCCCCACTGTTGCCCCTACAAGCTGCGGATGTAAACGAACCCACCCGAACTGTAGCGAACAAACTTTTTATACATTACAATGATTTATAAGATTTACCGGACGGTAGCGAACCGTAGCGGACAATGTAATGGCGGAGGGGATGTCCTCCACCTAATGAATCCATAGGATTCCACAGCAACCCACAAGATAACCAAATAATCCTTTTATTATTGGGTTATTATGCTATTATCTGTCCATAGGCATCCGCTACCGCCTATCCCAATCTAGTGATAACTTGTGGGTTATGTTGTGGGTTCTTGTGGGTTAGAAAAATGACAGAAAAAAAGAAAACACATGACGCTTTGTTTGTGCAGCGTGTGAAGGAGAAAGGCCGCTACGCATTCGGCAATGGCCTTTATCTTCAAGTGACTGCCACAGGTTCAAAAAGCTGGTTGTTTCGCTACACGCTGAACGGCAAGGCGCATGAAATGGGCATGGGTGGAAGAACGCAAGAAGCGGCTGGCCGAAGCGCGTGGCATTACGTTTCAACAATGCGCTGAACGATATATTGACGCGCATAAAGATAGCTGGCGCAATGCAAAGCATATTCAGCAATGGGAAAACACACTTAAAACCTATGCCTATCCCGTTATGGGCAAACTTCCCGTTCAGGATATTGATGTAACGCTGGTTTTAAAAGTTATCGAACCAATATGGTCAAAAAAGACTGAAACAGCCAATCGTTTACGTGGGCGCATTGAGATGGTGTTGGATTGGGCTTCAGCGCGTGAATATCGCAGCGGCGAAAACCCAGCACGTTGGCGCGGCAAGCTTGAAAGCCTATTGCCCCACCGCAACAAGCAACAAAAGGTTAAGCATCACCCTGCCCTGCCTTATGCCAAGGTGAATGAATTCATCAACGCACTGGACAATCAGATTGGTGATGCGCCTTTAGCAACCAAGCTGGTTATTTATACAGCAACGCGCACAAGTGAAGTGATCGGAGCGCGGTGGAGTGAATTTGATTTGAAGGCAGCAATCTGGACAATTCCTGCAAACCGCATAAAGGGAGAAATAGAGCATCGCATTCCTTTGTCTGCACCTGCATTAGAAATTCTAAAACAGCTTCATAAAACCAAGCGCACCGATTTTGTGTTTCACGGGCGCAAGGCTGGTAAACATATGTCAAACAATGCCCTGCTAATGCTGAGGCGGCGCATGGGATATGCAGATAAAAAAGCCAATAATCACATTACCATTCATGGTTTCCGTAGCAGTTTCCGCGATTGGGCAGCCGAACAAACCGCCTTCCCGCGTGAAATTGCAGAGGCGTGCCTAGCCCATGTGAATAAAGACAAGGTGGAAGCCGCTTATCAGCGCAGCGACCTATTGGAAAAGCGCCGTAAACTGATGGACGCATGGGCAAAGTATTGCCTGATCGAGCAGCCGAAGGAAAAACAACACGGCAAGGTGGTAAAGTTTAAACGCTAAACTGCGATCACCTTGCGTATCCAAACCTTATTTGTTAGATCTATCTCTTTCCATCATGTGCCGAGTATGGATGGGTAATGAGTAAACTTTAAGCTATCAAAGCCAGATAGTTCAAGGAGCTGGAGACCGAGAATACATACCTTGCACGGGCAAATAGCTGGGAGAATCAAGAAAAATGCCACAATCGACCAACCACCTCACCGCTAAACTAGCTTCTTTGTTAAGGATTAATGCCGATTTCCCTTTTTAGTTTCATGAAAATGATACAGATTATTCCGATATACACAAAGATATTAAAAGGCAAATACAATGATGAGCGGTGAATTATTGGCACAGCATGTTTATGAATACTTAAAAGGTGAAAGAACCCTTAGAACCTGTTCATGATCTTTT
>RGZA01000160.1 GCA_010031785.1 Alphaproteobacteria bacterium | reverse complement strand
AAGAGACCAGTGACAGTTACTTTTTTTAGAAAAAAGTAACTGTCACTTGACGCAAAAATTATTGAGAATGATTATAGAAAAAAGACTGGCATCCTCGCGTAAGCGGGGAGCAAGTTCTATTTAATGAGCCACGGCTGCAATCGGCATTGCATTGATGATCGCCTTGATTGGCTGATTTTGTGCAACGGTGGTGATGCTATCCACCGAGTCACGAAGGGCCAGTTGCAACTGCGCTGGCTCAATCGGGTCAAGCTGCGCCATGTTCAGGATCGGCGCAAGGCCTGCAACCTTCAGCTCACCACCGACTGGCAACATAGAGTTTTTGTCGACACCAACACTGGCAAGCATGCCCTTCATATTGGCAGGAAATTTATCGCCATTGGCGGCAAACATCACCGGAATATTATTTCTATAAAGATGCTCATTGTAATTTGCCGCGACCTGAATTTCGCTCGTTCTGAAATCTTCCTGAATAGCGGCAACAACCTGACCGATGAATTTAGGATCAAGGCTTGCAACATAGATTGCAAATTCGGGTGTTTCGATTGCCATTGCAAACTGGACCATTGCATTTTCAACATTATTAGCAGCCTGTAATGCTACAGGTGATGGCAGAGCTAGAGTTGTTGCAGCTTGAGCTGATTCACGCGCCGCCCTTGTTCCTGACATGACATTCGCTATTACAGAAGTTTCCTCCCCTGCGCTATTGGTTGCTTTTGCTGCTACGATTCCTTGCGCAGCTGCTACTGCCTCAGCATGCTCTTCTGGGGTAGGAAAAAATTCTTTCGGATTGGTCCAATTATTACCGCCACCTGCTAGCGATGTTATTCGAAGGTGGTCAAGGGCCTCAGAACTGCCAGAGTTTCGAACTGTCGTGTTCGGTGCAAGAGCGGGAAGAATCTCGGACGTTTGGTCTCCCAATGCGGTAGAGATCGTAAATACGCTGTCTTCAAGGCCATTACTTGCCGATGCTGTTTTATGCAACAAGCCAGCACGTTCTTCGGGATTAAAAGTGGCTGGAACAATTTTTCCATCAGGCCCACGCATGTCCTGAAGTTCCGCCTGCATCATCGCACGCATGGAACCATAGCCATTCATTGCAACCTTGCGTGTCATCAGTTTGCTAATACCGACCGCTGCAATCATCGCAGTTAGAGGCGAGTGACCCTTCGCACCAGGACCAATGGGAAGACGTAACGCTGAGAAAACACCAAGACTGACCGCAGCCCCTGCGATTGAAGGATTGGTACTGCAACCAGGAAATGCAGGGCTTTTAGCAAGCTTTGCAGAAACAGGCGCAGGCAAACCGCCAGATTGGCACAGCATATTGCCAACCAGGAGCAATTCCAGATACGTGCCACCCCGACCATTGCCCTTTAACTTGTCATAGGCGGCCATGGGCATGAAGGAATACATTGCTTGGGCTGAGCGCAGAATACCGCCCAACACAGGCCGCATTCCCGGCACCAATGCCAGAGATGATGCAGCAGCGCGGCTGAAGAATGCGCCCGCTCTATCCAGATGGGTTTTGCCAAGAATGTAATTGATGCCTTTGCGTGCCTGCTGCGCACCAAAGACATTGGCAACTTTAGTAACAGCATTTTGCAGATGGGAGAGCGCGGAATTTTGTCCCAATAATTTTTGCGCACTATTGGCAATACCCGCCTGGATCAACCCTTGCGCAGTCTGCGATAACGCAGTTGTCATTTGCGCTAAGGGATCGCCATAACCAAAAATCGGCTTGCCCGCTAATGTTGGGACCGTAAAATCAAAAAACTGCCCGGCATCCATCCCCACTGCTTTTGCATTGGAAGCGGTTAGCGAAAATGAAAGCATGGCTGCAACCAGCAGAGCCTTGAAACGCATTTTTTGGTGCCCGATTTTTTTGTACATGTGTGTTATGTTCATTTCCTACTGAAAATTTACTGTAACGGGGGCCAGGCGATCGGCTCAGGTTTTACAGCCGTGAATAAAGGATCTTGCTTAAACCCTGGGAGGTCTTCCGGAACCACATCCTTAGTAGGATGGTTCATACCATCCTCATCACAGGATGCTTCATCTTCACCTGGGCATAAGCCACCGCCGCCGGGGGCAGCAATTGGAAGTGCGCGCATACCCACAACAGGGCTTGCAAGCATTTTTCCATTTGTTCCAACAGACGGAGCACCAACAGTCGGTTGCATAGGAACACCATTGACCGCACAAGCTGGAAAGCCATTTATTCCATTATCGCTCATGCCAGGAGGCTTGGGTGGGCTGGGAAGGCCCGGAACATTTGGTAAACCCGGTACACCTGGAATACCAGGCAAACTGGGGGTACCCGGCAATGATGGCAAACCACCAGGAAAACTTGATACACCTTTCAATGCGCCGGTTAAGTTGCCGGTAAGCTGGTTGGCCATATCTGTCATCTTTTCCAGCGGCTTCGATGCTACCGAAATTAATTGCGTGACCTCATTCATTGTACCACCCATGATTTTTTGCGGCAAATAGGTTTCAACATTCTGGATGGGTCCACTGATATTCTTCATGCTTTTTGCAAGCGTGCGGGTTGTTTCTTCACGCTTAGTCTTTATACCCTGACCAATCGTATCCTCAAGGCCTGCATATGATTTCGAAGGGGAAATGCTTGTTCCGATAATTAAGGCAGCGATGAGTGCGATATGAATAAGGGGCTTTTTCGATTCGCTGCGCATCCCATAACTCCTAATTTTCTTAATAAATCCTGATTTCTTAATAAACCAAGCCTAATTTGCTCTTAGATTCCTAACAGATGCTTAATTTACTTTCATCAACCATAATGTTGATTCGCCTCTAACCATCAGAAATAGCTGTGAGCATTTCCGATGCGATATGAATTTTGGAATGAGGATAAAAATGAAGATCGCGCTAACGAATCTTAACCGTGCTCTTTCCTTGTTGTGCTGCAAGTTAGTCAGTGAAGTTTGAAATAGCGCACTCTAACTCCCCTCCCTTCGGGCCCAGCCTTCGCTAAAGCTTCGGCGGGTCTGGTGCTTGCGTCCACCGAAGCCTCTGGCGTAGGTGGAAGGGGCTGGGG
>RGZA01000159.1 GCA_010031785.1 Alphaproteobacteria bacterium | reverse complement strand
GCAACCCGAATGTGTTTTTATCAACCGCGATGGCGAGCCAGAAGCTCAATTACGATCTTGCGCAATGTAAATGCAGCAACTACCCCATAAATGTCCCACATCAGGAAATGGCCACACTTGTGCCCGACCAAGGGCGGCTTGCTGAAACATCCGCCATGCGCGTGGATGCTGGCACGGGCTGTTCGACCTCCCCCAATGGTGTGCTTGTTGAATGCATGCGCTGGCGCGGCTGGGAACCTTCGGCCTGCAGTGGCCGTTTGAATACACCGGGCGGTACGCAATGCGCGATCAGCATCGGCAATCTTCCTTCCTATCCTGATGAATACCCTTATAAAGGCCCACTCGACCAAGGATTTGGCGATATAGGCGAAAACCCAGCAGAAACAAAGCAGCGTTACCCATGATCCCACGTTATTCTCGCGCCGTGATGTCCCAAATCTGGGAGCCGGAAAACCGTTTCCGTATCTGGTTTGAAATTGAAGCACATGCGTGCGATGCACAGGCGCAGCTTGGCGTTATTCCAAAAGAATCCGCAACCGCAGTTTGGGCAAAAGGCGAATTCGATCCCGTGCGCATTGACGAGATTGAAAAAGAAACCAAGCATGATGTGCTTGCGTTCCTCACCAACCTTGCAGAGTCCATCGGTGATCATGCGCGCTTTGTCCATCAAGGCATGACCTCAAGCGATGTACTGGATACGACATTATCATTTCAGTTGAAACAAGCAGCCGACATTCTCCTTGCCGATCTTGATGCATTGCTTGATGCGCTCAAGACGCGCGCAATGGAACATAAATATACGCCAACTATCGGGCGCAGCCACGGCATTCATGCCGAACCAACAACCTTTGGTTTGAAACTCGCCGGGCACTATGCGGCATTCAAGCGCAACCGCGAACGCCTTGTTCAGGCGCGCAATGATGTTGCAACATGTGCAATTTCCGGCGCAGTGGGAACTTTTGCCACCATTGACCCGTTCGTTGAAAAATATGTGGCCGACAAAATGGGCCTGTCAGTTGAACCTGTATCAACGCAAGTCATCCCGCGTGACCGCCATGCGATGTTCTTTGCAACGCTTGGCGTCATTGCCGGGTCGATTGAAAATCTGGCCATTGAAGTGCGCCATTTGCAACGCACCGAAGTGCGCGAAGCACAGGAATTCTTTGCCAAGGGGCAAAAAGGTTCCTCAGCTATGCCGCATAAAAAGAACCCTGTTCTTTCTGAAAACCTCACCGGCCTTGCACGCATTGTGCGCGCCGCTGTAAACCCTGCGCTTGAAAATGTTGCGCTATGGCACGAGCGCGATATTTCGCATTCCGCTGTTGAACGTGTGTTTGCACCCGATGCAACCATTGCGCTTGATTTTGCTCTCGCACGGCTTACCGGCATGATGCGTGATCTGATTATCTATCCTGAAAATATGCGCAAGAATCTGGATGCGCTTGGCGGCATTCATTTCTCGCAGCGTGTGCTGCTTGCTCTTACGCAAGCAGGCGTGAGCCGCGAAGATGCTTATAAAAAAGTACAAAGCGCAGCGATGCGTATTTGGGAAGAAGGCGGCCAACTCAAAGATGTTCTGCTTGGCGATGCTGACATTGTAAAACGTCTTGGCAAAGAACAGATCGATTCTCTATTCGATGAGCGCGTTTTTTCATCGCAGGTCGATACCATCTTTTCTCGTGTTTTCGTCTAAAAACAGCACCCTTTAAATTCTGGCACGCTTCTCGCGTATGCAACAGTGCTGCAACAGAATGCTTAATGATGTCTAAATTAACTTTTAAGTAACACAAACCTTAAAAACTGGTGGTATGAGCACGCTTCCTATTGGAATCCGTTCACTATTGCCCTATCCGAACGTCACACATGCCGGTGATTCAAAAGCTGGCGAGCTTGTGGCGGCGACCCCGCTTGGTCGCGATGCAGATGGAAAAAATCTTATCGCCTATATTGTGCGCACGGATGATGAAGCCCCCGCTTACAAACTTCCCACGGGCCTTGCCAATAGTAACACGCCAAAAAAATCATTTCTAAGTGACGCTGCTGCGCAATCTTCTGCGCCAACACCGCCGCAAGTTAAAACAGAAAAACAACCGGCGCCAAAATCATACGCAGCACCAAATACATCCGCGCAATTCATCAAGCCGGATGATTTACTCACACGCCTTGAACAATCACAAGTCAATCAACTACGCGCACGCGATGCGGATATTCATAATGACACAACTGCATTGCATGATGGTAATGGCAATGCGCTATTAACATCGCTGATTTATAGCACTGGGCCTGATGGACGACGTTATGCCGTTGGTGTTTCTGCCCCACTTTTGACACAGCATGATTCACCAGAAACAGAAAATATATCAGATGATGCATCCTCTGAAACACCAGTGAATACGCCCCTTGGCAAGGCTGCTGCCACTTATCAACAATCCTCTTATTTTAATGCTACGGATTTCCGTTCAGCATTACTCGATAAAGCGATATAATCCATCATCCCTTTTTTGAGTAACGCCGCATAATGACAACAACCCCCTTACGCTTCTTTAGTTCTCGCAAACCTCGCGCACGTCATGTTCGCATTGGCCGCCGCAAAATTCTCACGCAAGGTCTTGAGAATAAATTCTGGACTGATCTCTATCATCTCAGTCTGACCATTTCATGGCCATATTTTGTTCTTGGCTGCATCGTCCTGTTTCTAATTTTAAATACCATTTTTGCGGTGATTTACTGGTGCGGTGAAAATCCGGTCGCCAATGCGCATCCGGGCAATTTCATTGACTATTATTTCTTCAGCGTGCAAACGCTCGCAACGGTTGGCTATGGCCATATGTATCCGCAAACGGTGTATGGAAATATTGTCGCAACGATCGAGCTTTATACCGGCATCATCGTCATCGCTACCAACACCGGTTTGACCTTTGCGCGCTTTTCAAGGCCCCGCGCGCGCATTGTATTTGCCAAAACGCCTGTTATTGGAAATTTCAATGGCAAACGCTGCCTGATGGTACGCATGGCCAATGCACGGCATAATCCGGTATTTGATGTCCGCGCAAAGATATGGCTGACCAAAATCACCAAAACGCTGGAAGG
>RGZA01000158.1 GCA_010031785.1 Alphaproteobacteria bacterium | reverse complement strand
CGTAGTATATAAAATATCCTTTTTGGCCTGCGATAACCGTGGCATTGCGTCACATTTTTGTCTTAAAGTAACGGTCTATTGGTGTGGGCTATCCATTTACGATCCGTCATTTGAGCATTATATGTCCAAAAGAAAATTTTTAGTTCATGCGTTTTTATTCTCCCTGATTGCATCATGCACGAATGCCTATGCGGATGAGCCGGGATGGTGGGCTAATCCATTTAATGACCCTTTGGCAACGCAGAGCGATATTCGCAGCGCGCCGGTTACCGGATGCGAAGCAGCGCCTGATAAAGATACAATCCTAACATTGGCAAATGCGGTGCAGTTTGCCTTGTGCCATAATCCGCAAACACGGCAAAGCTGGGCCAATGTGATGACGCAGGCTGCGCGTGTGGGCAGCGCGCGTTCTGCCTATTTACCCGATGTGACTGCGGATGTCGGCGTTTTCTATAATATTATAAACAGCACAACGAACGGTGTAGCGAATAACACACTAAATATAAATACAAATACAATAAACGGTAATATGAATAGTACAAATTCGAGTTTTAGCCCATCACTATCGTTGAGCTATCTGCTGTATGATTTTGGTGCACGCGAAGCGAATGTTGATCTTACCAAGGCAAGTTTGCTGGCAGCGGATTACACACATAATGCAACCTTGCAGACTATTCTGTTTTCAACCATTCAGGCCTATTACCAGCTTTATTCTGCCGATGCGCTCGTAAAAGCTGCACGGGAAGCTGTGACATCGAATAAGACGAGTGCGGACGCAGCAACCTTTCGTTACAAAACGGGTGCTGCGGCGATTGCCGATCAACTGCTTGCTGAAACAGCCTATGCGCAAGCAGAGTTGACGATGGAGCAAGCGCGCAACCAGCGCGAAATTGCCAGAGGTACGCTTGCCAATGCTATGGGCGTTGCGCCCAATAGTTCATTTAACATGCCAAGCAGCGCGCCGGACATGCTGGTGAGCAAATTTAACCAGAGCGTTACCGATATGCTTGAAAATGCAAAGAAGCAGCGCCCTGATCTTGCGGCAGCAGCTGCGCAAAAAGAGGTGAGTGAAGCCAATATCAATTTGCAAAGAGCGCAGGCGATGCCAACCATCAGTGTTTCAGCGCAGGAACAATTTAACCGCGTGATTACCGGATCAAACCGCAATAGCGATGGCACGTTCCTGGGCATTTCGATGCGTGTGCCGCTCTTTACCGGCTTTGACCGCGATTATCAGATTAAAGCGGCGCAGCAACAGGCCAATGCGCAGGATGCGGCGTTGCATAACGCAGAAAATAATGCGTTGCTCGATGTATGGAGGAGTTACAATAATTACGACACGGCCAAGCACACCATTGGCATGACCGATGCGTTGATTGCATCGGCACGTAAATCAGAACAGGTCGCGCTGGGCCGGTATAAGGCGGGGGCGGGAACGATTACGGATCTGCTTAATGCACAAGCGCAATTGGCCAGCGCGCGGCAGCAGCATGTATCGGCAGAATATAGTTTGATGATTGCCAAGGCGGATTTGTTGCGCTCCCTAGGAGCACTCGACCAGACAGCGATTGCAGGTTTGAATGACCCTAAAAAGGTTCCATGATGAAACATAAATTCATCATCGGTTTGATTGTTCTAATAATTAATATTGGGGGCTGCTTTTCTTTCTGGGAGCCAGCCTTTTTTATGGTTAATGAAAGTATTATGACAATTGCTTTGGGGGCTTCGCTCCGAGTAAGATAAGGGCATGGTTGTTCCAACTCGCGCTTCACGGTTTCATAGGCTTAAAACGCTGCTTTCGCGTGCGCGCGATTTTTTCGGCGTTGATCATTATCTGGATGGCGTATACGGCAACGCGCCAGGCTTCAACACACTGGCTTATGGTGGTCATCGCCCAAACCTTAGCATTTTTGATGATATTGATTGCATACCCTGCGATGAATGGGCGTTTATGCAGCTTATCATTGATGCGATTTGTATCGTACGCGCTGATGAGGCTGCCAAATTTTATGATATCGCGTTTCATCACCAGGGCATCAATGTTGGCAAGCAAAACACGCTCACTGCCGGCGCAGAGATTTTGCCACTGGAGCTTAAATTCAACCTGATCAAATCGCTTGCGGGTAATCCTGCGAATGCAAAGCGTATTGCAGAGTTAAGCAAATCACTGCACCCACCGGAAAGCTTTGCCCAGCAGCAAGTTCAGGATGCAGCGAATTTCTTTGCCGACCCTGCAGCATTAGCGCGCCGCTGGGATAGCTATGCGTTTGACAATGACGTGGATACAGTGCGCGATTATCATGAATTGATGCAGGCGGCATTTCATCCATCCTGCGATTTAAACGCGATTGAAAAACGTGCACTCGTTGCGTTTCATATTAAAGCGCAGGCTGCGAATGATGGTTTGCGTGAACCGCGCGTGATGTTTTACGAAGGCAAAGATGAACATAGAGAAGATCATGGCTACCAATATGGTAATGCCGTTTATATCAATACAAAATCAAATTACTTTTTGACCAATTTTCCAAAAGCGCTGGAAACCGGTTTTCATGAAGCTGCGCATTTGAAGCAAACCGCTGCCGCTGCGGCATATCGCGCAGGTAAAGTTGAACCGGGCACGGAAGCTTATGCAGCTGGGCGTTTTTATTCAGTTGCGCTCAATGAACATGCGTTTATTCAGCCGCCTGCTAAGCCTAAAAAAGAAAACCAAAATAAACAAAATATGGATGTTTATTATGGAAAATTAAATTTTTACAAGCAGCAGCATGTTGAAATCGCTGCCCGTAATGTTGGC
Source organism: Alphaproteobacteria bacterium (assembly GCA_010031785.1). Taxonomy (GTDB): domain Bacteria; phylum Pseudomonadota; class Alphaproteobacteria; order UBA9219; family RGZA01; genus RGZA01. The sequence goes on along the minus strand of RGZA01000158.1, from coordinate 356 downwards.
GCATCTGCAATTAATGCAGCCCGCGCGGTGTATGGGCCACAGGCCCCTAGCCCAACAAGAGAATTAGCAAGAAATATGGGGCATCTTGGACTTGCCGCCTAACTTAAATCCGTCCAAGCAATAGTAAAATCAGCAATACCAGCACAACGGTGCCGAGCGCGCCGCTGGGGCCATAGCCCCATTTTGCGCTATGTGGCCATGTTGGCAATGCGCCAACCAGCATAAGGACAAGAATAATAAGTAGAAGAGTTGAAAGGGAAATCATGATGGCCTCTTTTTATTGGGTTAGCGTCTGATACGCGTAATTTTAGTGCCTTCAATGCTCACACCAGCCATGAGGCCTTGCTGATCAAAGA
>RGZA01000157.1 GCA_010031785.1 Alphaproteobacteria bacterium | reverse complement strand
CCGCGCCGGGCTGTAACATCAAATGATAAAGGTTGGATAGAATAATATCCGTGCCTGCGCGCTTCATCACATCCGGCGCAAGGCCCTTGATCGCAGCCTTGGTTGCACAGAAAATAAAGTTCGGCGTTTCAAGCTCGCCATGCGGCGTTACAAGACGACCAAGGCGTGCCTTGGTGCTCGGACATATTTTTTGAATGGTGAAGGAATGGCGAAGGGCCGTAGGGGCGCAGCGACGATTCATGACGGATTTCGTCCCTTCGTTGCTTCGAACCTTCAGCCCGCTTTAAGCAGCAGCTTTTTCTTTGCGCGCTTTAGCAGCAACAACGCGGCGTTGTGCAACCAGAAGCTTGGCATCCAGATCAGCCTTCTTGGCTTTCAAAAGGAAGCTGTCAATACCTTAAGCGCAAACGAATGGCACGGCCCAGAAGTTCGCTTGGGAATGAACAGGTTTGCACATTCGCTTCAAAACGGGTGCGGGTTTTGCGGTTTGAATGGCTTACTTTATTGCCAAACAAAACTTTTTTACCGGTCACTGCACAAACTCTAGCCATAACAAACATCCTTATATAATTTTATTTTACGCCCACATAAGCGGGCGGGCGGCCTTCTTGTTTTATGGGCCGCCTTATCCCTCAATCAACATGATCAAGCGATAGAAGCGCGTGTTGTAAGCAAAACAATCCACAAGGTCAAGGAAAACCCGTGGTTTTTTAGCAGAAAACCGGGAAAACCCATATTTTTAAAGGCTTATACGTTAATAACTGGTCTTAACCGAGACTAGGGGCGAGCAAACGCCGGCCCACTGTTCCAATAATATCAGCTTTTTTACTACCAATAAATCCTTTTTCAAGCTCTCGAAAAAATAAAGTCATTTGATTTTTAGTTAAACAAGCCGCGCTTTCTCTAAACAAAGCTGGAAAAGGTGTCTTCTCAGAACGACTATGTTTGGCTTTATATTGGTCATTGAATAGTGGTACCAGATAACGATAATGCTGAGTAGTCTGCGCCAATGTTCCCCACCAAGCAAAGCCTATAGCTGAGTGATCATTGATACCATTTTCTTCCAGAAGCTTCTCTATTCTATGTAAATTCAAAGTCATTTTCTGATCCCCAAAAAAAATATCGCGCTTCACTATATAATAGTGTTTCAGGAACAAAAACCCTATTTTTGTTGAATATATTAACAAATGGCACCAAAGTGCCCCCTCATCTCTTAACACTCGCTACTTAACTCTCATATGTCCCCCTTTGCCTACCGCGATTTTACGATGCTATGCATCAGCCGCCTGACCAGCACCCTTGGCTGGCAGATGCTGGGCGTTGCGATTGGCTGGCATGTGTATGAACTCACCCATGATCCATTTGCCATTGGCCTGATTGGTTTATCGCAATTCCTGCCCAGTATTATCCTGGTTCTATTTGCAGGGCAGATTGCCGATCAGATTGACCGGCGCCTTGTTATGGCCTTTGCGCATTGTGTTGCGGCGATATCGGCCTTGCTGCTTCTGGCTGGCAGTGAATTTCATTTCATCACGCCAGCGCTGATTTATTTTGCCGCAACGCTTCTGGGCATTGTGTGGATTTTCGGTGCGCCTGCAAATCAGGCGATTTTGCCCAACACCGTACCGCCAGAATTATTCAGCAAGGCAGTTGGATTTATTGCCTCCATCTTCCAGCTTGCCAATATCAGCGGCCCTGCGCTTGCAGGCATATTATTTTTCTTTGGCGTGAAAGCGGTTTATATCTGCGCAGCCTTGTTGTTCGCGTGCGCTGTTGTTGCCAACATTCTCATGCGCACCAAAACCACGATTGTGAAGCGCCCCTTTACCCTTGAAAATTTATTTGCGGGCATAAGCTTTATCAAGAAACGCCCGATTTTGCTGGGCGCAATGAGCCTTGATCTGTTCGCGATTTTGTTTGCCAGCGTCATGGCGCTCTTGCCGGTTTATGCCAAAGACATCCTGCATATCGGCCCGCAGGGCCTTGGCTTGCTGCGCTGCGCACCTGCCATTGGCGCTGCGATCATGGGATTGCTGCTGGTAAAAATCGGCCTTAAAAATAATGCCGGACGGAATTTCTTTCTCAGCATGGCGCTGTTTGGCATCATCACCATCCTGTTTGGATTGTCAGAGAATGCGTATCTTTCCTTTGCCTTACTGATCGCGCTTGGCGCGGCCGACATGATCAGCATTTATGTGCGCACGCATTTGATGCAAATGAATACACCCGATGATATGCGCGGGCGCGTTGGCGCCGTAAGCATGCTGTTTGTCACCACATCCAACGAGCTTGGCGATTTTGAATCCGGCACCATGGCCGCATGGCTTGGCACCGTGCCTGCGGTGGTGGTGGGCGGCGTGTTATCCCTTGCCGTTGCAGGGTTTATCGCATGGCGCGTGCCCAGTTTGCGCAAGCTTAAAACGCTTGAGGAAGTGAAGTAAATGAAGCAGCTTTTGGTGTTTTAATTTAAGACGTGCACTCTCCACTACCCCTCTCCCCTTGAGGGAGAGGTTGCAGAAACTTAGGCTTAGCGGTTCAGCTAAGTCTTAGTTTCTGCTGGTGAGGGGTTTTTCTTTACTGAGCAATAACCCCTCACCAAGAAAAACCAAGCACTTAATAAATTAAGTGCAGGTTTTTCTATCCTCTCCCTCAAGGGGAGAGGATAAGCACAAAGGGCATCTCTAAAAATGCCACTGGTTCTTCTCGGCTTGCATAATAATCGCATGCCAATATACTTCATCCATGCACATCCATCCCGTCACCTTTACCTCAGAACATCCGGGCCCAAAGCTGCTCGTAACGGGCGCTGTTCATGGCGATGAAATATGTGGCCCGCAAGCAATTGCGCATATCCTTGAACGCTTTAATTCCGGCGAACTGGCCCTAGAAAAAGGCAGCGTGACCTTTGTGCAGGTATGCAACCCGCGCGCCTATGAAGCCAACAAACGCTTTATCGAATGTAACTTGAACCGTGGCTTTCGCCGCCATGAACAACCGACCATGTATGAACATCATCTGATGAATGAGCTCGCGCCATTTCTGGAAAGCTGCGATGTCATTCTGGATATCCATTCCTATGCAGCCGGCGGGCCCACCTTTGCCTTTCGCGGCGAGGATGAATTACGGATGCGCGAAGAACCCTTTGTCCCTGCTGCAGGGCTTGATCATGTGATTTATGGCTGG
>RGZA01000156.1 GCA_010031785.1 Alphaproteobacteria bacterium | reverse complement strand
CAAAGGGAGGGGAATAAGTTGGTCGCTTCGGAGTCCTATTTGCTAAACTGGCAACCCCATATTCTGGTCGTCGATGATGATAAAAGGTTGCGCGAATTATTGCGCAAATACCTGATCGATCATGGCTATCTGGTGACCACCGCCCAGGATGCTGCGGATGCTGCGCAAAAGCTGCAAGCCGTGGAAGTTAACCTTGCCGTGATTGATGTGATGATGCCGGGCGAAGATGGGTTCAGCTTCACCAAGAAAATCCGCGCCGATAAACAGCTTAAACACCTGCCTATCCTGCTGCTGACCGCGCGCGGGGAAAAAGAAGACCGCATTTCCGGCCTTGAAGCGGGCAGCGATGATTATCTGGTAAAGCCTTTTGAGCCACGCGAGCTGGTGCTGCGCGTCAATGCCATTTTACGCCGCGTTCCGGATGATAAAGATAATAAGCGCGAAATCTGGATTGGCCGCTGGCAATTTGATGTGCAGCGCAGTGAACTGCGCAGCGATAATGCAACGCAACGCTTAACAGATGTCGAGGCAAGCCTGCTTAAGGTCCTCGCCCGCACTCCCGGCGAAACGCTAAGCCGTGAAAATATCGCGCAGCGCAGCACCATTGCCATTAATGATCGCACAATTGATGTGCAGGTCACGCGCCTGCGCCGCAAAATCGAACCCGACCCCAAGCAACCGCGCTATCTTGTCACCGTGCGCGGGGGCGGCTATATGCTATTACCAGAACGGGAACCCTAAATGGCCTTACGCTTACCTTTCTTCCGCAAATTCAAGCAGCTCTTGCCGCGCAGCCTTTATGGCCGCGCGCTTTTGATCCTGGTTGTGCCTGTTATTCTTTCGCAAGCGCTCGCCATTTTTGTGTTTTATGAACGCCATTGGCAAACGGTTGCCAACCGCCTTGCCTATGCACTAGCGGGAGAAATTGCAGTGATCAGCGATCGCATGCATGAGGAAGATCCGCAAACCATTATCGATAATGTAAGTGGTTCGGTCGCCGATAATCTTTACCTCACGCTCAATTATCTGCCCGGTAAAACCATCCGCGATTTCCCAATGCGCGGCGATTATTCAACCATCCTGAGTAAAATGCTGTTGAAAGCCTTGAGCGAAAAACTCGGCGGCTATCGTTTCGCGCTTGATCTTCGCTATGCCGATGAAAAGATTTCCATCTATGTTCAATTAAAGGAAGGCGTGCTGTCTGTTGTCTTTCCTGAACGGCGCATCTATACCCCCACCACCACCTTCTTTGTGATGTGGATGCTCGGTACATCGCTGCTGCTATCGATTGTCGCAATCCTGTTTTTGCGCAACCAAATCCGCCCCATTCGACGCCTTGCCGATGCCGCTGAAAAAATGGGTAAAGGCGAAGAAACACCTGATTTCCGGCCCGAAGGCGCAACCGAAGTGCGCCAGGCCGCTATTAATCTGATGATCATGCGGGATCGTTTGCGCCGCCAGGTTGCACAGCGCACCGCGATGCTCAATGGCGTATCGCATGATTTACGCACCCCCCTCACGCGAATGAAGCTGCAACTTGAACTGATGCCCGCAAGCGCCGAAATTGACGAATTAAAAACCGACGTTGAAGAAATGACGCAAATGATCGAGGCGTATCTTTCCTTTGCGCGCGGTGAAGAAACCGAAGAAACCACGCCCATCCTACTCGAACAATTACTGACCGATGTGGTGAGCTCTGCGCGCCGCGCAAACCTTGAAATTCATCTTGATAAGCCCGATGAAGCAACGGTGTTTGTGCGTGCAACGGCCATCAAACGTGCGCTCAATAATCTGATCGGCAATGCCGCGCGCTATGGCAAGGAAGTATGGATTGAAACGGAAAAGGGCAAGAAATTCGTCAATATCATGATCGATGATAATGGCCCTGGCATCCCGCAATCCCAGCGCGAGGAAGTGTTTAAGCCCTTCACCCGCCTTGAAACATCGCGCAATCCTGAAACTGGCGGTGTGGGCCTTGGCCTTACCATTGCGCGTGATATTGCACATCATCATGGCGGCGACGTCATGCTGGATGACAGCCCGCGCGGTGGCCTGCGCGCTATTCTTCGTCTGCCATTATAATTTTGTTAAAAAATGCACTCTTTTTATCCTCTCCCCTTGAGGGAGAGGTTGCAAAAACTTAGGCTTAGCTTTAGCTAAGTCTTAGTTTTTGCTGGTGAGGGGTTGCTTTATCCACCAAATGAACCCCTCACTAAGAAAAACCAAGCATTTAGACAAGCTAAATGCAGGTTTTTCTATCCTCTCCCTCAAGGGGAGAGGATAGTACAGAGCCATTGCTTAAATTTTTAAATTACTATTGAGGTTTCATGACCCGTGAACGTAAAATTTTTATCAAGAACTGGATTGTCGATGCCGGCATTGGCATTCATCCGCATGAATATAACATCAAGCAGAAGATCCGCCTCAACGTCACCTTCTTTCAAAAAGACGAAACGCCGTTTGCAATCAAGACTATCGCCGATTGCGTGGATTATCAGGCACAGCAAAACAGCATTCAGCGCATCATTGATGAAAAACACGAACCGCTTGTTGAAACATTAGCCGACCGTATTGCACAAGTTTGCCTCTCCGATAAAAACGTTGCGCGCGTGATGGTGGAGCTTGAAAAACTTGCGATTTTACCAGGCACTGAAAGCTGCGGTGTGGTTATTGAACGCGCGCAGGGCGATTACGTAACGCATTGATAAGACATCTGGGATTAAAATATCTGGAATTAAAACATCCGCGCGCCATTGGGCACTGGCTTATCCAGCCCCAGCAACACAACATGCCCGGCTTCATCCGCCGCGCCAAGCGTAAGGGCTTCTGACATAAACGGGCCAATCTGTTTCTTAGGAAAATTGACAACCGCCATCACCTGCCGCCCAATCAGCTCTTCCGCCTTGTAATAGGTCACAATCTGCGCCGATGATTTTTTAATCCCGATCTCTGCCCCAAAATCGAGTGTGAGTTTATAAGCTGGCTTACGCGCTTCTGGAAAAGATTCCACTGCGGTAATCGTTGCCACGCGAATATCCACTTTCAAAAAATCATCATAAGTAATTTCTGCCATTTACGAATCTCCAATAAAAAAAGCGCGGTAAACCTTACCGCGCTTTTTCTTATATATATAAAACTGTTTTCAGAATCTCGCTGCGGCTAAGGATTTTTGTTGTTTTTCGAGAACCGGAGCGCAAGCGTACTTTTAGTACGT
>RGZA01000155.1 GCA_010031785.1 Alphaproteobacteria bacterium | reverse complement strand
GTTTCAAGGCGGTGTCATTGCCATGAATAAATGGACGCATCAATTGCGCCAGAATATCCAGCATCACGCTGGGCATATTGAATTCTTCAATCATTTGAAAACAGCCGCCTATACTCAATATGGCAAGCACAGCATGCACAAAGACATCGCCTTTGTTCCAGCCGGGCTTCATCCGCATTATTCTCTCAACTTACAGCATGACCTCCTGTGTTGGCCTGAAACCGATATTCACGAATTAACCGCCTATCAGCCTTTTGCACGTATCGTGCGCGGCCAGGCATTAAAAGTGACTGAGCCAGAACAAAAGCGTTTCGTACTTACCCTTGATGATGGCAAATGTATGGATGCAGGGCGCATGGATGGTTCACTCTATGCCGCATGCCTGAATTCCACCGGACAAATCCTAGAATGGTTTAGTTTTTAAATGAGCAGCAGATTATTATCGCACCGCGTTATTCATGAGCGTAGCAAATCAAGCCGCCAATGGCTGCCCGATCAGTTGCGCGAATTCCTGTTACGCCGTATTGCAGAAATCGGCGGCATCATTCTGTTTGCAGTCGCGGCAGCCTTGTGGATTAGTCTTTTGACCTACAACAGCAATGATCCATCCCTGAACACAGCATCTAACACGGGTGCAGAAACCATTCATAACTGGCTTGGCCGCCCCGGAAGTTATACGGGTGATTTGTTGCAGCAAAGCTTTGGTCTTGGCTCATACCTTCTGGTGATTATTTTTATCGCATGGGCATGGCGCATCGCCACCATGCGCGGCCTTACACCGTTTTTATTACGTATTCTTGCAGCACTATTAACGCTGAGCTTTTCTGCGATTGCTTTGCAATCCCTCGTTGCGGGTCTGGGCAGCAACTTCTCTCCGCTCAGTATTCCCATTGGCGGGTTTATCGGCCAGTTCACACTGGCGATTGCGCAACATTATGGCTTTCCGCATTTTATCATGCTCACCATTGCGGTGCTGCAAATTGTTCTGATGCTTGGCAGCCTTTATTTATGCTGCGGCTTGTCGATGGATGAATGGCATGTTGTCCTTCGCTTTGTGCAGCGGATCATCATGCATGCCGGTGCCTTCATGGTATGGGCTGTGCAATCAGCCTATGCACGCATCGTGCGCGAAGATGTCAGCGAAGCGCCCAAGCTTGATCTTGATAGTGATGATGACGATGAAAGCCTGCTTGATGTGGTTGAAGAAAAACCGCTCAAAACCAACAAAACGACCATTAAAGCAGCAGTCAAAAAACCCAAGAAACCCGTACAAACACGCCTTGATTTCACCAAGGATTTCGCCCGCGACAAGGGCAGTGAAGCGCTTCCCCCGATTCAGCTTCTGCAAATGCCTGATGGTGAGCGCAATGTCGCCGAAGAACTGAGCGAAGCGGATTTGCAAAAAAATGCCCGCATGCTCGAAAGCGTGCTTGGCGATTTCGGCGTGCAAGGCAAGATTACCGAGGTCAGCCCCGGCCCCGTTGTCACGCTCTATGAACTTGAACCGGCACCGGGTATTAAATCATCACGCGTCATTGGCCTGGCTGATGATATTGCGCGCTCCATGTCAGCGCTGTCAGTGCGCGTTGCCGTTGTTCCGGGCCGCAATGTCATCGGGATTGAGCTTCCCAACCGCACACGTGAAACCGTTTATCTGCGCGAGTTGATCATGTCGCAAGCTTACGCTGAAAGCGCATGCAAACTGCCCCTTGCCATGGGCAAGGATATTGGCGGCAGCCCTGTCATTGCTGATCTTGCACGTATGCCCCATTTGCTCGTTGCGGGTACTACCGGTTCGGGGAAATCAGTTGCGATCAACACGATGATTTTATCGCTGCTTTATCGCTACAGCCCGCGCGAATGCCGCTTCATCATGGTTGATCCCAAGATGCTTGAACTTTCGGTGTATGAAGGCATTCCGCATCTCCTCGCCCCTGTGGTGACCGAGCCTAAGAAAGCCGTCGTTGCACTAAAATGGACCGTACGCGAGATGGAAGAGCGCTACCGCGCTATGTCCAAACTCGGTGTGCGCAATATCGATGGCTATAATATGCGCGTGAAGGAAGCGCGCGATCGCGGCGAAACGCTGATGCGCAAAGTGCAAACCGGTTTTGATCCCGATACCGGCAAACCCATTTTCGAAGATCAACCACTGGATTTGAAGGACTTGCCTTTCATTGTCGTAATCGTTGATGAAATGGCCGATCTAATGATTGTTGCCGGTAAGGATATTGAAGCGACCATTCAGCGTCTTGCGCAAATGGCGCGCGCTGCAGGTATTCATATTATCATGGCAACGCAGCGCCCATCGGTTGATGTCATCACTGGTACGATTAAAGCTAACTTCCCATCACGCGTCAGCTTTCAGGTCACCAGCAAAATTGACAGCCGCACCATTTTGGGTGAGCAAGGCGCAGAACAGCTGCTCGGTCAGGGCGATATGCTTTATATGGCAGGCGGCGGGCGTATCACGCGTGTGCATGGTCCATTTGTAACGGATAAAGAAGTTGAAGAAGTCGTCACCTTCCTCAAGGAACAAGGCGGTGAGCCCGAATATCTTGAAGAAATCACCGAAGAAGCCGAAAGCGGCGATGGTGAAAGCGGCATGGTCGGCGGCAACACATCATCGGGTGATGAGCTCTATGACAAAGCCGTGGATATCGTCCTGCGTGAACGCAAGGCCAGCACCAGCTTCATCCAGCGCCATTTGCAAATCGGCTATAACCGCGCAGCGCGCCTGATGGAACAGATGGAAAAGGAAGGCGTCGTTGGCGCCCCCAACCATGTCGGCAAACGCGAGATTTTGGGGCGTAGCATCAGTGATGATTAGGTCATAACCTTATCCCAAGCCAAGCATCCCAAAGGCCCAGGTCTTAAGACCAATTCTTGCCAATTGAGCACGCTGTGCAATAGGCGAACCATGCGCGATGCGACGTGCTGCCAGCAATTCTCTTTCTATTCTTGGAACTGTACTTGCGGTACCATAAAAAGATATTCTAGTTAAACTTCCATATTTATTGGATTGATCAGATAATGTTATTTTATGTTTACTTACCCTTGCGTCAGATAAAGTCCCTAATGTCACTGTATGAACATCAAATGAACCAAGTAACATAGTTGAATATTGGTTTTGTGGAAAATCGAAATCTGGTCTTCCCCCGGTTCACTAGACAAAAGTTAAGGTCTATAAATGAACTGGGAGGAAGCTATGAGAGGAACAAGATATACAGCGGAGTTTAAGGCTGA
>RGZA01000154.1 GCA_010031785.1 Alphaproteobacteria bacterium | reverse complement strand
TGGGGCCTCATAAAGTCCAATCTTTTGTAACATATCACTTATAACCACCTTTGGTGGTTCCCCTCCAAACTCCCAGCTCTGCTGGGAGTTATTGGCTTTGTCTTGTGTGAACAGGTTGCGCAGATAGCATGCAACAGCGTTGAAAATGATGTCTTTATCACCAGCTTCAGGAAGTACTACATGAAAATTGAGCATTCTAAATATCCTTAAAAAATCTGCCGGATTATACCCACTAAAGTTGAAAGTAATCAGCGATTTGCCGCGCTTCCCCTCCAATGCCGGTAAAATAGCCCGTTTTTAGGCTAAAATAATTCAAATCCCAAAAATAAATCAATGAGTTGACCTGCGCGTCTTGAAAGGCTATTAAGCTTCATCGCTGACGTTTTATTGTGAAATAAAGACCCTGTAGCTCAGCTGGTAGAGCACGCGACTTTTAATCGAGTGGTCATGGGTTCAAATCCCATCGGGGTCACCATTTCTTGCCATTTGGCCAATTCCATTTGGCCAATTCCATGTGGCAAATCTTATGAGTGATCAGTCTAATGATCCAATTTTATTCTAACCAAAATGGCGTTGTCACGGTCAGTGAAACAAGACCTGCTGATCGCTCAAACATTTTCTGGTACGATATTCTCAATCCTTCCCGCGACGAAGAACTTATGCTGGAATCCACGCTGGGCATCAACCTTCCAACGCGCGAAGAAATGCAGGAGCTTGAAGTTTCAGCGCGCCTCTATAGCGAAGGGGAGCAGCTTTTTACAATCGCATCCTTTCCGGTTGAGCTAACCGAAGATGAATATTCCAATGTCAATATCACCTTCATTATTTCCAAAACCTATATTGTCACCATGCGCTATACGCTCACGCGCGTCATTACACCGTTTGCGACTAAGCTACTGCGCGGCCCCGTGCCTGATGCACAGGAATTGCTGCTCTCGATGATGGAGGCATTCGTTGCATCCTTTGCTGATCTGCTTGAGAAAAAAACCGCCAAGCTTGATGCAATTGGTCGGCAGATTTTTTCTTCGCGCGCCAAGGACACATCAAAAGCACAAAAATCGCTGAACAGTTTTTCGGTTGGCAATTGGCGCGATATGCTGCAACACATTGGCTTGCTTGGGCAAATTCTTGCGGTGATCCGCGAAGGGCTTGTGTCATTCTCGCGCATGGCAACCTTTCTGCATGGACACACAGGGCAGGCGTGTCTTACAAAGGAAAGCATCAAACGCTTCACAACGATCGAGCGCGACAGCACACATTTATCCGAACATGCGAATTATCTATCCAATAAGGTCAGTTTTTTGCTGGAAGCAACCCTTGGCCTTTTGAATGTTGAGCAAAACCAGATTATCAAATTATTCTCGGTCGTATCACTTGTACTGATGCCGCCAACGCTGGTTGCTGGAATCTATGGCATGAATTTTAAATGGATGCCGGAACTGGATTGGCATTTTGGCTATCCTTTCGCAATTACGCTGATGTTCCTGAGCGCCATTTTGCCCTTTGTTTATTTCAAATTCAAAAAGTGGCTTTAGCTATTCTCTTCGCTCACCACCGTCTGCGCAAGCACCGATAACGCATCGGCAATTTCCGGGCGTACACGGCTCACGGCGAGTTCGCCTTCAGCAATGGCATCTTCCGCGCGGTCAAACTCCAGCAATCCAACATTGCCAAGGCGCGGCGCGATCATTACATCGGGCGGCTCACCGGCCATACGCGAGCGTGTAATACGATCCTGCATGATGTTGAGCGTTGCAACCATCACACCGAACAGGCTTGGGCTATCACTCTCGCGGCGGAACACGCGGCGCGCCATGCTATCGACTGTTGGTCCGCCATCATCACCCGTCTGATCAATCATCTTGAGAAGATCAAAGCCAGCAGCGGATGGAAATGACGTGCCTTGCTTGCGTGACTTGCCAATAATGTCGGAGTTGAGATTAACCGCGATCACCATATCCGCGCCAAGGGCCCGGCATGCCGCAACAGGCACAGGGTTCACAAGCGCACCATCCAGCAACCAGCGGCCCTGCATTTTCACAGGCGTAAATACACCTGGCATCGCAAAGCTTGCGCGCATCGCATCAACAATGCTTCCTTTTTGCAGCCATACTTCATGGCCTGTGACAAGGTCGGTTGCGACCGCAGTGAAAGGTTTACCTAAATCTTCAATCTTTGTTTCACCAACATAGCGGCGAATTTCATCGGTTACTTTTTCACCGCCAATTAATCCACCGGTGCGAATACGCAGATCAAGAAAGTTGATGATTTTTTTCTTAGTGAGCTGCAACGCCCATTGCTCAAGCTCATCCAGTTTATTGGCAAGATATAATCCGCCCACAACAGCACCAATCGATGCCCCGGCGATAATGTCGGGTTCTAATCCCAAACGCCGCAAGCCACGGATCACACCAATATGCGCCCATCCGCGCGCCAGCCCGCTGCCAAGTGCTAAACCAATTTTACGGCGGGAAGGGGTAGCAGTGCGTTCATTCATGGTGATTATTGGGTTCAAGGTTTAAACATATAGGTCATGTAGTTGAATTTATAACTGCACGTCATCCCGCAAAATGCGAAGCATTTATGCGGGATCCAGAATCATTATTAAAAGCTGGATCCCGCATAAAACGCATAAAGCGTTTTTGCGGGATGACGTCCTGTCATTTCGAATAAAATAACAGGCTAGGCGTTATTATAGAGGTTACTTCTAAAGACTTTATTGCCGCAGAGCATTGAAACTGCATTGCCAGTGCTCATTTTTTTTGTTGTTGTGCACAAAATGTTACGAATGCTGCGTTGCGATAGAGCGTTTTTGATGAAGCAGCGCGATCTAACTCCCCTCCCGTTGGGAGGGGCTGGGGGCGGGTAGGTTCTAGCCGATCATGCATGTGGCTTGTAGCAACCCTCCCCTTTATCCCCTTCCCCCAAATGGATTATGGGGGAGGGGAGATGCGCTTCAGTCTGAGAGATATGGAAATGGCAACATATAAAAAAACCACTATTCGCAATCGGTATCAGCCAAAGTAAAATCCCTGCGCGCACAACCAACCAGAGGCGAACAAAAATTATGGGAGGCATTGCGCAACATGCGCAAGCAAACAGGGCTTAATTTTCGAAGGCAGCATCCCATTGGTCCTTATATTGCGGATTTCTATTGCCATAGCGCTGCCTGTGTTGTGGAAGTAGATGGCATTTCCCATGATCATAGGCAGAAAACAGATGCAGTGCGTGATAATTATATGAAAGAACAAGGCTTACGCACCTTGCGATTTACTGAAAAAGACGTTTGCGATGATGTAGAAGCTGTTATATTGACGATACAATCACAATTGAAGCATTACGATAAACAGTGATAGATATA
>RGZA01000153.1 GCA_010031785.1 Alphaproteobacteria bacterium | reverse complement strand
CTCATTCTTTATACCATATTTTTATATGGGAAAAAAGCCATATTTTTCTTACCAGCGCAGCAGCACCGCGCCCCAGGTAAAGCCACCGCCCAACGCTTCCAGCGCCAATAGCTGGCCCGGCTTAAACTTGCCTTCAGCCACTGCACTTGCCAAAGCGAGCGGAATGGAAGCAGCAGACGTATTGCCATGCTTATCGACGGTCACAATGATTTTTTCCATTGGCATAGCAAGCTTCTCAGCCGTCGCATTAAGAATACGCAGATTAGCCTGATGCGGCACCAGCCAGTCAAGATCGGCGACTGTCATATTATTTTCTTTAAGCGCATGCAGCACGACATCGGCCATATGATCCACCGCATGACGGAATACTTCGCGGCCCTGCATTTTGATGCTGCCAACATTCTTGCTCGTTGATGGGCCACCGGTCACATACAGCAAATCATGTTGCCGTCCATCGGAGAATAAGTGCGAAGAAAGAATACCGCGATCACTGCTATCGCCCTTGCCGCTTTCGGCCTGCAATACAACTGCGCCTGCGCCATCACCAAACAAGATACACGTCGTGCGGTCATTCCAGTCGAGCAAGCGGCTCATGGTTTCTGCGCCAATCACTAATACCTTGCGCACAAGCCCGCCACGGATCATCTGGTCAGCAATCGTCAGGCCATAAATAAAGCCAGAACATACCGCCTGCACATCGAACGCAAAACCGCGATGCATGCCTAAGTTCGCCTGCACGCGCGTTGCGGTTGCAGGAAAGGTTTCATCAGGTGTTGTGGTCGCAACAATAATTGCATCAATCGCATCAATACCAAGGCCCGCATGCGCTAATGCAGCCTGCGCTGCTTTTGTCGCTAAATCAGAGGTTTTTTCGCCTTCCTCAGCCACATGGCGTTGTTTAATGCCCGTGCGCTGCGTAATCCACGCATCATTGGTATCCACGCGCGCAGCAATTTCCGCATTGGTAAGAATTTTTTCCGGTAGCGCCGCGCCAACCCCTTTGATCACCGAGCGTAGCATCGTCATAACACCGTATCACTTTCAATGGATTTCAATGCGGCATCCGGCAGCGCACCATAGAGTTTTGCAAACTCATCCTTGATGCGTTCGTTAAGCCCTTCTTCAATCAGTTGCGCAGCCACCAGAATGGCATTGGCAAAACCGCGCGCATCCGTGCCGCCATGGCTTTTTACGCACACACCTTGCAAGCCCACCAGCATCGCGCCGTTATAGGCGCGTGGGTCCATACGCGATTTCATTTGCATGAATGCACCGCGCGCGAGCAGCGCGCCAATTTTTGCAATAAACGATGTCTGCAATGCTTCCTTTAAAAAGTTAGCGCAAAGCTTGGCCGTACCTTCAATTGTTTTCAGTGTGATGTTTCCGGTAAAACCATCGGTTACCACTACATCCACATCGCCATGCGGGATTTGGTCAGCCTCAACATAGCCAATGAATTTTCCGTGCAATGGCGTTTCACGCAAAATCGCAGCGGCCGCGCGCAACTCATCATGGCCCTTCATTTCTTCACTGCCGATATTGAGCAGGCCTATGCGTGGCTCATTAATATGCAACGCCGCGCGTGCATAAAGGCTGCCCATAATGGCAAATTGCACAAGATTATCCGCATCGCATTCCAGATTTGCACCCATATCAAGCATCACGCAGCGCCCGGTCATTGTTGGCACCGTTGATACAATCGCCGGGCGGTCAATCCCTGGAAGCGAGCCAAGCACAAGCCGCGCCAGCGCCATGAGCGCGCCGGTATTACCAGCGCTGACGATGCCTTGTGCATTGCCATCGGCAACTGAATTAATCGCAAGACGCATGCTGGAATTACGCCCCTGACGCAACGCAGCCGATGGCTTCATATCGCCGGGAATGGAATCAGGCGTGTGATGAAAAATGACATTGGCAAGACTGGCATGGCGCGCCAGCAACGGACGCACACGCGCCTCATCACCAAAAATACGAAATTTGATATTAGGATTTTTTTGAACCGCAAACGCTGCGCCATCAATTACTGCATCAGGAGCTTTATCGCCCCCCATAGCATCAAGCGCAATTATAATTGGTTGAGGCATAGGGGTCTCTACTCAATAATAGCATGGGTTTTGCGCGAGACAGAAAATTGGATCCGACTATGAAGAAAGTGCAGGTCGTAGCGGCGCTACGGCCAAGCTTTCTGAAGCAGTCGGGACGGTTTTCTGCCGCGCCCTTTAGGGTTTGTATAAGACTTCGATCTACTACGTCAACTTCGCTCGCTGTAGATTCTACTACAGCTTCGCTTGTTTCCTAGCATATCGAAGTCTTATGCAAACAAAACCTCATGCTATTATTGAGTAGAGACCCCTGAGTCCCCGAATGGGTCTTCCCGCGCGGGAATACAGAATCAAAAACAAACCAGGCAATTAAGCAGCGGACTTGTCTTGCTTGCTGTTCACTTGACGGCTGTCATAAAAACCGCATGAGCCACATACGTGGTGTGGACGTTTGATTTCACCGCAATTGGCGCATTCAGATGTTCCCACTGCTTTTAATGCGTGGTGCGAGCGGCGCATGTTGCGCACAGACTTGCTGGTTTTTCTTTTTGGTACGGCCATATCGGTAATCCTTAGTGTTTAAAATCGTGCTGTTTATTACCTAAGCTGCAGGGCAAAAGCAAGAACATCCTTCACTTGCAGCTATATTAATGATTTTGTTAAGAAATTAAGGTTTTAGGCGAGGAATAATGCGTTAAGGCTGTGGTGAGGGAACACGAGGAGATCTTATGACAGCATCTGGAGCCATGGCCATATGGCAACCGCTTGCCTCACGACTATCGGCACGTTCTGGCTTGAGTAATTAAATGAGTCTGGATTCAAAAAAAAGTGAGCCCTAACAGGAATTATGGAGTTGGCGCTAGCGGCAAGCGTCTTATAGCGGCGTTGGTCTGTTCGCGAACAAAAGCATCTATTCTTAGTTTCAATGCCTTGCCTTGACCATCCAATATGTTCAAATCGTCATTAAAGTTCTGCACAAATTGATTCGAAATTGTGAAATCTTCCTTTCTCATTGATTCTGTAGCTATTCGTTGAGACAGCAAGCTAATTCCTGTATCGACTAAAATAGCTGCTTGAGCAAGTTCTCGTAGTATTTGTAATTTTTTTTCTTGTTGTTTATCAGAACCAGCTGGCGAAGTTGTCGGTCTTGTGCCTTCGAATAGGATCGTTCTACGATCCGCTGAGATAAGCAGACCTTTACCCCCTAACCCTACATACGCACGATTTAATTGATCTATTGCTGGCCCGATTTCTTGATGGGCTATATTTATTTTTTGTTCTGCACCCAGAAAAAATGATTCCCTAGGGTTGCACCCTGAAAAAACAAAGGTAGCGGCAGAAAAAAGGAGGAGTAATTTTTTTCTTGTGAGGTAAGAACCTGTTCATGATCTTTT
>RGZA01000152.1 GCA_010031785.1 Alphaproteobacteria bacterium | reverse complement strand
TACCCCACCCCTAACCCCGCCCGCAACGGGCGGGGGATCACACGGTGTCTTGTTGATAGAGTACCGTGTTTAATGTTGAGCATAATAAGAAGAATCAGTTAACGCGGCACAGGCGGGGCGGCGGGGTGGGAGCTCAACGATAGAATGAAGAACACAATCGAAAGTGCCACGACCACAAGGCTGCCAACAAAGGCAAAATACAATAAAACCTGCGGCAGCCCTTCGCGCGTGAAACGCAGATTACGGTAGGCATGTACAAGCAGTTCTTTAAGACCGTAACGGTCAGGGTTGGCAAGACCGCGATAGCTCGCATCAATCAAGCCGGTTTGCAAAAAGATATTGGTGATCAAGCGCAGAAAATGCGTGTGGTTCTGACGGAAGTTTTTTATGTCATCGCCAATTTCCGGATTGAACATGTAGCGCAGAACTTTACCGGTCTGCGTTTTTTCTTTGCCGTTTTTCTCCATGGGTCTGCCAGCAAGCGGGCGTTGCTGGTTGAAGGGATCAAAGTTTTTTCCGAACATGGATGCGATTCCTTGGCAAGATTTATTGGAATAAGATTAGCTGATTTTGCAATTCATTACAATTGGGTCAAAGCGAGGTGTCCTATACCGTTCGTGAGGTATCGTTTGGTGTTGTCGTGCTTGCTGCGGCCCGGGTCCTATCTAAAGCGCTTTGTGCTGCTGCCTTGGCATCGCCGCCAGTTGCTATTGAAGATTTGATCGCATTGATGACTTCACTGTTTTCCTTGGTGTTAGCGATTTGGCCTTGGACAGAGCTATAAGCATCCGTATATTCTTCCTGCTGTTTTTTAGCTGTTTGCTTCTCAGCAGCTGAGCTGCCAGCTTTTGCATCATAGGAATCCCGTGCCTGCGCAGCCTCTAACGCGATAGCTGAATCTTCCTGCCGTTGAGCAGAACTATGAGAGGAGCCTTCGCTGCCATATCCACCACTACCAGACGAGCTGAGTTGTTTGCCACTACTACCACCCGAACTTGGTTCTACAGATGCTGCATCTTTGCCTTGTGCACCGTTTCCTCCAGCTCCCGATGCCCCACCAGCTCCAGCCGCGCCACTATTCGGTGTTGTTGCATGTGATGCATTAGCACCGAAAGCTTTTCCTGCAGACGCATTCGGATTTTGTCTGGTTGGATCCTCAGGATGTGGGTTAGGGGCACTATGCCCTGAAAGTTGTGAGGCTGCTCCAGATGCATGGAACCCAAGGCTACCACCAATCTGGCCCATCATGCCCACGCCTTGTGCAGCCATGGAGATGGCTTGCTGTGCATCGCCCATATTTTCTTCATGGCTGTTACCACCAATCCAGCGTGTGGCGTGTTTGGCAAAGGTATCAATCACTTTAAGCGCCATGTTAAGGCAGGTGTAAAGCATCGATACATACATATTACCAAAGGCGAGTTTTGCAACGACAGCCATACCGCCCTTGAACGCACCGGCGTTGGATGTAATGGCCTGATAAAATGTGGTGACCAGATGCGCTGCAATATTGAACAGCAGAATGGACGCGATCAGGCCAAAGATTGTCATCACCGGCCGCAGGAAGGTATGCATGATCAAGTGATAACTTGGCTCGACCTTTTGCCCGGCGAAGCCTTCGCCATAAGGCGTGAGATAGGCAAGCGCCATCAGCGGTGCGCAGACAAGTGTTTCAGCAACCAGCGCAAGCCATGTCAGCACCGATAAAACAAATTTGAAGAAAGGCAGCATCGGCGTGAAAATACCGATCATGATGCCCATAGTCATAAGCGTGCTGGCGAAGGCGGATAAAACGGGAATCGCAATCGCCGCCCAGAACAATCCTGATTTTGGACCAAAGGCGAGATCTTGCTTGCTACCAAGCTGTGCGGAATACATCGCATTCTGTGGCTCATTGACACCAAGATCAACCGCTGCGCCAACGCAATCCAGCGCGGTGCGGATCATGCGGTGGCCAAGATCGACCAACTCGGCTAGCGGGCTATTATTCAGATCAATATAAAAGGCAACACTGCCAGGTGACCACAGGCCTGATATAACGCCAAGCTGATCCATAAATAACAAAAGAAGATCAACAAATTTCCGGCCAGCGACCGTATCCCCCATGATGTTGGCATTCGCGCCGCCGCCGGAGATGTTTGATGAATATTTATTGACGATCCATTCGGCCATGGTGAAGAAATCGGTGCGCATCTGTTCGTTATTATGGAACATGGATGTTTTTGGTCCGATCACAATCGGCAAGGTATCAGTACCTGAAACACGGTTGCTGCCGCCGGCTGCTAGACTTAAAAAATATCCGCCTGCAGAAACCCAACCTGAGCCAGCTGATCCTGCGGCTGAATTCCAGCCACCGCTAACGGATTCAAGTGTACCAAGCACGAGCGGTAACAGGAGTGTAGGGGCAGGACCGGGATCTTCCCCAAAGTGGGCGCCGCCTGCCACAAAGTAAGGCAGATAGGGTTGCATCTGATTGACGATATTGAGAAGGCCGATAAGGCCGGTCGCTGCGCCCATACCAAAATCGAACACAATGATGCTGCCGCATAAATTTTCATATTTGGCCGTACCAAACGAGTTGGTCATGCCAAAGGAACGCATCGAAACTTTCAACTCAGGCGGAGGCGTTTTACCACTCTTCCTATAAATTTGATCAATATGGTAATTATAAATATGCATGCATGCGCCGATTTTTGCGGCTTCACGCCCGATGGAGCCTGTGTCCGGCATATGCGGAATAGGGTTGGTGCCCGCGCCTGAGCCTGCATTGGCGATAAATTCATACCATACGCGGCTCGCCATGTTGGAGCCCCACTCAATGACTTGCAGCGTCATATATTGTGCAGAGTTAAGCCCGGAAGAAAGCGGAACAAGCAAACCAATTGCAATCACAAGGCGCATCGGCGCCCATACTTGATTGGTGCGTTTACCACCCACCACGCCTTGATGCGCGGTTTCACCTGTCATGATCAGGAGGTGATATAAAAGAATAATGCTGGCAACAATCAGCAACGCATTACTATACATGCGCAAGGCACCGCGCAGCGCAACCGCAAATTGGGATGAGTTACCGGGATCGGCGATTTCGCCCGTAGTGATATTGCCGGTGCGGAACATATCGATCCACCCGCTGGCTGAGGTACCATCAGGATCAAAGGTCTGCGCATGCGCGGGCGATGGTGCAATCAGAAAAAGTGTAATCAGGAAAAGAAGAATGGCGAATAATGTCGCGGGGGTGATACGCGCAGCCACCCGAGCGCGCGACTGCGTGGTACTATGCTTAATCGCAGATGATGGTTTGGTCGAATAACGGCACATCATTGTTGATACATCACTCTTATATATACATACCCCTTGCGCGTTACAGGCATGATGAATCATGCGCTTGCAACCAAAGAGGCCTCCTTGATGCTCAAACATTAACGAACAATAGTTGATGAGGTTTTAATGTTGGCAGGGAGGGTTAATGACTTATG
>RGZA01000151.1 GCA_010031785.1 Alphaproteobacteria bacterium | reverse complement strand
GGATGGGGCATCCGCTGGGGCTTGCAGGTGCAGCGATTTTTCTAGTAGGTTTGCCGGAGATTTTCCGGGAACTGCAAGATTACCGGATGATTGCCTTTGGTGGCGGCATGGTCATCATCATGTTGCTGCGGCCATCGGGGTTATTTTCAAAACGCGAACCAGCGATTAAATTGAATAAAGGTATAAAATGCCAAAAGTAGTTTTCATTGAACGGGATGGCCGCGAGCGCGAAGTGGAAGCGCCCATTGGTGTTACGTTACTTAATATTGCGCATATGCATAAAATTGATCTGGAAGGGGCGTGTGATCATTCGCTCGCCTGCGCAACCTGCCATGTGATTGTGGATGCAGGCTGGTATGATGTTCTGCCCGAACCAGAAGCGGATGAGGCGGACATGCTTGACCTTGCGGTTGGCCTTACCAAAACCTCCCGCCTTGGCTGCCAGATCATTATGCGCGAGGAATATAACGGCCTTACTGTAAAATTAGTGGGTAAGACGAAATAATTTCCTGTTTAACCCCTAGTAAACACTACGTGTTTCAATTCATAGCTTTCCGCTTGACTTAATGGGCTGGCTAAAGGAAAAAGGTGCGCCTTTCAATGATTCCAGCCTTTTAAAGAAGCCCACTCATATATGCCCAGTTTAAAAGACCTAAAAGTCCGCATCGAGAGCGTAAAATCAACGCGCAAGATCACTTCCGCCATGAAAATGGTGGCGGCCAGCAAGCTGCGCCGTGCACAGGAACAGGCTGAGGCGGGGCGTCCCTATGCTGAGGCGATGATGCGTATTATGGGCTCGCTCACGGCGAACCTGGTTGTCGATAGCTCCTCGCCAAAACTGCTTGGCGGTACGGGGAAAAGCGATGTGATCGCGCTGGTTGTTGTAACATCGGATCGCGGCTTGTGCGGTGCGTTTAACTCCTCAATCGTGCGCGAAACGCGCCGTCAGATTAAAAAATTGCGTGGTGATGGCAAGCAAGTGCGCTTGATCTGCATTGGCCGCAAGGGCCGCGATCAATTGCGTCGTGAATTTTCGGATATTATTATTGCCCATTATGAAGATGTGGGGCGTCGCAAACTTGCCTTTACCGATGCCGATCATATCTCGAAAAAAATTCAGGAAATGTATGAAGCGGGTGTGTTTGATGAAGCGCATCTTGTCTATAACCGTTTCAAAAATGTGCTGACGCAAATTGTAACTCAGCAGCAAGTCATTCCAGTACCTGTTGTGGCTATTGATGCTGCCAAGGGTAAGGATGTTGCAGCATCAGCCTTGTATGAATTTGAGCCTGATGAAGGCGCTATTTTAGCGGATCTTTTGCCAAAAAATATTTCCGTGATGCTGTACCGCGCTCTGCTTGAAAGCGCAGCCGGGGAGCAGGGTGCGCGTATGAACGCGATGGATAATGCAACGCGCAATGCTGGCGATATGATCGGCAAATTGTCGCTGCAATATAACCGTGCACGCCAGGCCTACATCACCCGGGAAATGATTGAAATTGTAACCGGCGCAGAAGCCGTATAACCCTATTTTTTAACAACGAGGACAAGACATGACGACGACTTCAATTGGTACAGTAACTCAGGTTCTAGGCGCGGTAGTAGACGTGCAATTTGAAGGCACATTGCCAGCGATTTTAAACGCTATTGAAGTTGAAAGTGATGGCAAACGCCTTGTGATGGAAGTAGCCCAGCATCTGGGTGAAAACACCGTTCGCGCTGTTGCGATGGATTCAACCGATGGTTTGCAACGCGGCGCAAAGGTGACCGATACAGGCGCGCCAATTTCTGTGCCTGTGGGCGAGCATACGCTTGGCCGTATTCTGAACGTGATCGGCGAGCCGATTGATGATCGCGGCCCAGTTCAATTCACCAAAAAAATGCCAATTCACCGTGAAGCGCCGCCATTGATCGAACAATCAACCGAAGCGCAGGTTCTTGTAACCGGTATTAAAGTTATCGATTTGCTTACGCCCTATGCAAAGGGCGGTAAGATTGGTCTGTTCGGTGGTGCGGGCGTTGGTAAGACCGTTCTTATTATGGAATTGATCAACAACATTGCAAAAGCACATGGTGGTTTCTCGGTATTCGCTGGCGTGGGTGAACGTACCCGTGAAGGAAACGATCTGTATCACGAAATGGTGGAATCCGGCGTTATCAAGACCGATGGTCCTGGTTCCAAAGCTGCGTTGGTGTATGGCCAGATGAATGAGCCGCCCGGTGCGCGTGCGCGCGTTGGGCTAACCGGCCTTACACTTGCTGAATATTTCCGTGATGAACAAGGGCAAGACGTGTTGTTCTTCGTTGATAACATCTTCCGCTTTACGCAAGCTGGCTCGGAAGTGTCCGCGTTGCTTGGCCGTATTCCTTCGGCCGTGGGTTACCAGCCAACGCTGGCGACTGATATGGGCGCAATGCAGGAGCGTATTACGACGACCAAGAAGGGCTCGATTACCTCGGTTCAAGCCGTATATGTTCCAGCCGACGATCTTACCGATCCTGCGCCTGCAACCACCTTCTCGCATTTGGATGCAACCACCGTGTTGTCACGTCAGATTGCAGAGCTTGGCATTTATCCTGCGGTGGATCCTTTGGATTCAACGAGCCGTATTCTTGATCCACGCGTTGTTGGTCAGGAACATTATGACGTTGCACGCTCGGTTCAAAAAATCCTGCAAACCTATAAGTCATTGCAAGACATCATCGCCATTCTGGGTATGGACGAATTGTCAGAAGATGATCGTCTGGCTGTTGCGCGTGCGCGTAAGATCCAGCGCTTCCTTTCCCAGCCATTCCACGTAGCTGAAGTATTTACCGGTTCACCTGGCGCTTTGGTATCGCTTGCTGAAACTATCAAGGGCTTTAAGGCCATTGTGAACGGCGAGTATGACCATTTGCCAGAAGCTGCGTTCTACATGGTTGGTGGCATTGATGAAGCGGTTGCCAAGGCCAAGAAAATGGCAGAGCAGGCTGCAGCCTAATGACCCTTCAGTTCGATCTCGTCTCGCCTGAAAAAAAGCTGTTCTCAGCGCCGGTTGCGATGGTGACATTGCCGGGTTCCGAAGGGGATTTTGGTGTGCTGCCGGGCCATGCGCCCTTTATTGCCACTATGCGCGTTGGCGTGATTGATGTGTATCAGGAAAAAGAAAGCACGGTATCGCGCCGTGTTTTAGTATCGGGCGGGATTGTTGAAGTAAACCCGACCGGCTGCACGGTATTGGCTGAAGATGCTGTGCCACTGGAAGATGTATCGCTTGAATCGATGGGCGTAGAACATACCAGGCTTACCGAGCGTTATTCGGTTGCTGAAGGCGAAGCCAAGCAGGAGCTTGCGGCAAAAATTGAATTGTCAGAAAAGAAGCTGGAGCTGCTGACGTTCTTGCGCCAGTGCTGATCTAGCTATTTTTAGAGCATCCTTCAATGAAGCAGAGCACTGCTATTCCTCTCCCTTTGGGAGAGGTTAGGTGAGGGGAG
>RGZA01000016.1 GCA_010031785.1 Alphaproteobacteria bacterium | reverse complement strand
GAAAAAACACTCGCGGAGACGAATGGCGGGGAGGTGCTACTCAGCAATCTGGATCATGCGTTCATTCATCGTCGCTATAAAGAAACGCTAGAGGCGATGGTAGCGCGCCGTCCGTCGCTAAATATTCAGCTGCGCGGGTTGGTCAAGGAAGGTAGTTCGGTTCGTATCTGGCCGAATGAAAATTTTCGTGCCATTCCAGGTAAGGTATTTTCTGGGTTAACGCCGGTCTATTTATACCGGGATAAAACAGCGATCATTAATTTTAAGGATTCACTACGTGTTGTCCTTATTGATAATAAATCGATCACCGAAGCGTTCCGCCAGCAATTTGAATATCATTGGCGAGCGGGAAAACAAGTCGCGGATGCGATTTATATGAATAAAATATAATTCCCGTCAGCAATAGGGATCGTCTGTTGCCAGATATTCTTTCACATACGCCGCAACGCCATCTTCAAGTCTGGTGAAAGGTTTGCTGTAACCAGCCGCTTTCAGTTTTTGCATATTGGCTTGAGTGAAATATTGGTAGTGCTTGCGCAGTTCTTCAGGCATATCGCGGAAACTGATGTTGGGTTCCTTGCCGAGCGCGACATAGACGGCTTTAGCGAGATCCAAAAAGCTGCGCGATTCGCCGGTGCCTACATTAAACAGGCCATTGATGCGCGGGTGATGATAGAGCCACAGCATGACATCCACGCAATCCTGCACCCAGATAAAATCGCGCAACTGGCCGCCATCGGCATAATCGGGATTATGCGATTTAAAAAGCTGAAACGCTTCACCGCGCTGCGCTACTGGAAAAATCTGATGCACAACGGAGCGCTGGCCTTCCTTATGATATTCATTGGGCCCAAATACATTGAAGAATTTCAGGCCAACCGATTGCGCAGGAAATTTTTCACCGCGCTCGTGCGTTTGGCTGATAAACTGGTCGAACGCATGTTTGCTCCAGCCATAGGGGTTGAGCGGGCGGAGTTTTTTTAAACTGGCGAGGTCTTCCTTATCATCAAAGCCTTGCTGGCCATCCCCATAGGTCGCAGCAGAGGATGCATAGATAAAGCGTTTGCGCTTGTCGCTGCACCATAAAAATAGATATTTGGAAAGACAGAAATTATTGGTGATGATTTTATCGACATCGGTTTCCGTAGTACTGGAAATTGCGCCCATGTGGAAAATGACATCAATCTGCTTTTGATTGGCTTCCAGAAACGCAAACAGATTTTGAGGAGCAACAATATCGTGCAAGGTACGCGCAGCGAGGTTGCGCCATTTTTGCTCCTGGCCGAGCCAGTCGCAAATCACAATTGGGCCAAGTTCTGCTTTTTCAAGGCTGGCTGCTAAACATGAGCCGATGAATCCGGCCCCGCCGGTAATGATAATCATGAGAATCTCAAACATAACAGAGGGATCCCGGATAATTGCTATGCAATTCCCGGGACGACCAAGAGGTCAATTAGACAGGCTTGACACCGCCCTTGCAAGTGACTTGATTAGCCCATCTTTCAATAAGGATTCAAACGAATGAAACGTGCGTTACTATTCCCCGGGCAAGGAAGCCAGGCCATTGGTATGGGCAAGGAACTTTGCGGAGCTTTTCAAACTGCCAAGGATGTTTTTCAGGAAATCGATGATGCGCTGTCACAAAAACTCAGCACCCTGATGTTCGAAGGATCGGATGCCGATCTCAAGCTCACCGAAAATACCCAGCCTGCCTTGATGGCGGTGAGTATGGCGGTGATCCGCGTGCTTGAAAAAGATGGCGGTAAGAAGCTCACGGATCTGGCGAGTTATGTTGCAGGCCATTCACTGGGTGAATATGCGGCGCTATGTGCGGCAGGAACATTTACAATTGCTGATACTGCGCGTCTGTTACGCAAGCGTGGCAGCGCCATGCAGGCGGCAGTGCCTGTGGGCGTTGGTTCCATGGCGGCATTGCTTGGCGTTGATATGACACAGGCGGCGGAGGTCGCGGCGGAAGCTGCGCAAGGTCAGGTCTGTGCAGCGGCAAATGATAATGCCGTGGGTCAGGTTGTGATCAGCGGTCATAAGGAAGCGATTGAGCGCGCAGTTGCGATTGCGGCAACCAAGGGCTTTAAACGTTCAGTTATTTTGCCAGTGAGTGCGCCATTCCATTGCTCCCTTATGCAGCCCGCAGCAGATGCGATGCAGGAAGCGCTTGCACAGGTGAAGATGAACGCACCTGTTGTGCCAGTTATTGCTAACGTAACGGCAAGCGAGCAAACCGATGTGAATGAAATCCGCACATTGCTCGTGGCGCAGGTTACAGGTGCAGTGCGCTGGCGCGAATCCATGCTTTATCTTAAAGAGAAGGGTATTGAAGGCGCAATCGAAGCGGGGAGTGGCACGGTGCTCGCTGGCCTTATGAAGCGAATTGATAAAGAAATTCAGGTGGCATCCCTGCACACACCGCAGGATATCGAAGCATTTTTAAAAACAGTCTAGAAAGGATTTCTCATGTTTAATCTTAACGGCAAACGCGCATTGGTAACGGGCGCATCAGGTGGTCTTGGTGGTGCAATTGCAAAGGCGCTTGTTGCGCAAGGTGCAATGGTTGCTTTGTCTGGTACCAAAGTTGAAGCGCTGGAAGCATTGAAAGCAGAATTGGGTGATAAGGCTTATGTGACGCCCGCCAATTTGTCCGATGCCGCTGCGCCAGCCGAGCTTGTAAAAAAAGCCGAAGAAGCCATGGGCGGCGGGATTGATATTCTTGTCAATAATGCGGGCCTGACGCGCGATGGTTTGTCGATGCGTATGAAGGATGATGATTGGCAGCAAGTGCTTGATGTCAATCTGTCCTCGGCATTTCGCCTGATCCGCGCTGTGACCAAGGGTATGATGGGCCGCCGCACGGGTCGTATCATCAACATCACCTCGATTGTTGGCGTAACAGGCAATGCAGGGCAGGCTAATTATGCAGCATCCAAGGCTGGCTTGATTGGTATGAGCAAATCACTCGCGCAAGAACTTGCCGCACGTAACATTACCGTCAACTGCATTGCGCCGGGCTTTATTGTTTCGAACATGACCGATGGTTTGCCCGATGCGGTGAAGGAAAAAATCCTTGGTTCCATTCCGCAAGGCCGAATGGGCGAAGGCAAGGATATTGCCGCTGGTGTTGTTTATCTAGCGAGTGATGAGGGGGCTTACATTACCGGACAAACGCTCCATATCAATGGCGGCATGGCGATGATTTAATCTGAAAGGAAAATACTATGCTATTCGTAATTCACGCACTTGATGCAAAAGAGGCGTTGCCAAAACGTCAGGCGAATTATCCTGCGCACAAGGCTTATTTGGAAAAAGATAAAGAGTATGGCGTGCGCATTGTCATGTCAGGGCCGCTCGTTGCCGATGATATGGATACGCGCATTGGCAGTCATTTTTTGATTGATGCGCCGTTTCGTGAACATGTTGAAAAGTTTCACAAAGAAGATCCGTTTTATACAGCGGGCGTGTGGGGTGAAACCAGCATCACGATGTTTATCATGGCAAAGGGCCCAAAACTTTCTGAGTAATCTAACTTTCCGAGTAATAATGGCTGACAAAAACACCCTCTCTGGCCGTATCAAGCGCCATGCAAGCGTCGCGGGTGCTATGTCTGGCGTGGCAGCGCAGGCGGCAGGGAAGAAGTTTTTAGGTATTGAGATTAATCATGCCAAGCATGCGGTCGAATTGCGCCATGCCTTGGGCGGCCTTAAAGGTCCGCTC
Source organism: Alphaproteobacteria bacterium (assembly GCA_010031785.1). Taxonomy (GTDB): domain Bacteria; phylum Pseudomonadota; class Alphaproteobacteria; order UBA9219; family RGZA01; genus RGZA01. Next base: position 21,587 of record RGZA01000016.1, on the reverse strand, counting down.
ATGAAAATTGCGCAAATTCTTTCAACCATCCCCGATGCCGTACCGCCTGAATATACCAAGGAACTGGCGATGTTGCAGGCCGATGCGCCTGCGATGGGATGGCTGTTTGTCAAACGCCGCATGATGGGTGAGCTTGGCGCGGACTGGCAAAGTAAGTTTAAAAGCTTTGAGCAAAGTGCAACCGCTGCGGCATCGTTAGGGCAAGTACACAAAGCGGTCACGCTCAAAAATGTAGCCGTTGCGTGTAAGCTGCAATATCCGGATATGAATTCTGCGGTTGAGGCTGACCTTAAGCAGCTTGCCATCATCTTCAGTATTTTTGAAATGGTCGATAAGGCGGTTTCCACCAAAGATATTCAAAAAGAAATTGCCGACCGGCTGCGTGAAGAGCTTGATTATGTGCGCGAAGCAAAACACATCGCGCTTTATTCTGAAATGCTGGCAGGCATAGACACAGTACATGTGCCACACGTCTTGCCAGAGCTTTCAACCAGCCGTCTTTTGACAATGAGCTGGCTTGAAGGGGAGCGCATGGGGGCTGTTGCAGAAACACGCGATCTTGCTGCGCGTAATGACATCGCCATGAACATGTTTCATGCGTGGTATGCGCCTTTTTATAATTACGGCATTATTCATGGTGACCCGCATCTTGGCAATTATTCGGTGCGCAAGGATAACAGCATCAACCTGCTGGATTTTGGCTGCATTCGCATCTTCCGCCCGGGAATGGTCGGCGGCGTGATTGAGCTTTATCATGCGCTGGTTGAAAATGATCATGAGCGTGCGGTTGAGGCGTATAAAGAATGGGGCTTTACTAAGCCGAGCAAGGCGCTGATTGAAACACTCAATCTCTGGGCGCGGTTTATTTATGCGCCGCTGCTTGAAGATCGCAAACGTTTGATCGAAGAAACCAACACGGGGCTGTATGGCCGCGAAGTTGCCGCCAAGGTGCATGAAGAATTGCGCAAGCTTGGCGGCGGGGTGAGTGTGCCGCGCGAATTTGTATTTATGGATCGCGCAGCGATTGGTCTTGGTTCAGTCTTTTTACGTTTGAAGGCCGAAATCAACTGGTATGAAATGTTTCACGATTTGATCAAAGACTTTGAAGTCAAGCGCGTTACAAAAAATCAGGAAAAACTGTTGCATAAACATGGGCTCACTGCATAAGCCGCTTGACTTGGAGCTTCGTTTTCACTGTTATCGTTGCTACGTTCTTTCCTCTTATCTGCGCTTCCTCATGAAAATTGCAATTCTTAAAGAACATCAGGCGTTTGAAAAACGTGTTGCCGCTACCCCTGAAACGGTGCGCAAGCTCAAAGCCATGAATATCGATGTGGTGGTTGAAAAGGATGCAGGAAGGGCAGCCAGTTATCTCGATGCTGCCTATAGCGAAGCCGGGGCAACAATCGCAGCGGATGCAAAAGCAGCGCTAAGTGATGCCGATATTGTTTTAAAGGTTCAACGCCCGTTGGATGAGCTTTCCATGATGAAGCGCGGTGCAAAACTGATTGCGATGCTTGCGCCCTATAATAATAAAGATGCCTTGGCTGCCTATGGATTGCAGGCAATTGCAACGGCTAAGCGCCTTGGCGCAGTAGTGAGTGCAACCGATGTGCGCATGGCGGCCAAAGAACAGGTGCAAAGCCTTGGTGGAACATTCGTGATGGTTGAAGACGAAGAAAGCAAGCAGGCGGAAACCAGCGGCGGCTATGCCAAGGAAATGAGCGATGCTTACAAAGCCAAGCAAGCAACGCTGATCGGAGACACAATCAAGAAACAGGATATCGTAATCTGCACCGCATTGATTCCCGGGCGGCAAGCTCCGCGCCTTGTCAGTGATGCGATGTTAAAGACCATGAAGCAAGGATCCGTGGTGATTGATCTGGCTGCGGAACAAGGTGGCAATTGCGAAGGATCGCAATGGGGTAAAACCATTGAACAGCATGGTGTAAAAATTGTAAGTCCTGCTAATATCGCATCCAGCGTGGCGGTTGATGCTTCGGCCCTTTACGCAAAGAATATTTTACAATTCCTGACCTTGCTTGTGGATAGCAAGACGGGTCAGCTTGCTATCAATTGGGAGGATGAAATTATCAAAGCGACTGCTCTTACCAAAGACGGCGCTGTTGTTCATCCAAACTTTATTGCCAAATAATTTACCTCAACACTCCAAGGGAGACGCTCGATGTCCGATTGCTCAAATGAACAAAAAAATAATACCCAGCTCTGGATTGCCAGCCTCGGCGTTTCCATTTTCTGCTGCGCATTATTCTTTATTTTTATGTTGAACTATATCAGCACGATCAACACGACTCTTGTGCAGATTGACGAACGCCTGGCGAGCATTGAAGCGCGCCAGCTTAAAGCACATCTTCCTATCGCGCAGCCTGCAGCACCAGTGGCTCTTCCGGTTCCCGTCGCTGCGCCAATCCCGGCCCCTGTTAGCGAAGATATCGCAAATCCTGCAACTGGTGTTGTCGATAGCCCTGTTGTTACAGCGCCAAGCGTTGAAGCTCCTACTGCTGCGCCAATGCCAGAAGCGGTTTCGCCTGTAGTGCCATCTGCTCCGGCTGCTGCAGCCCCAATTGATGCAACTGCGCCAACAACGCCTGCTCCTGCAGCCCCGAGTGATGCAACCGCGCCAGCAACGCCTGCTCCTGCACCTGCTCACTAAATAGGCCTTTGCATGGAAGCGTCTAACTTTTTTATCACCGGGCTTACGGTATTCGTGCTGGCCTGCTTTGTTGGATATTATGTTGTCTGGCGCGTGACGCCTGCATTGCATTCACCGCTCATGGCGGTGACCAATGCAGTGTCGTCGGTGATTATTGTGGGTGCATTGATTGCGGCGGGCCCGGCGGTAATCAATACCTCCACCATTCTGGGTTTTCTGGCGGTTGTGCTCGCCAGCATCAATATTTTCGGTGGATTTATTGTGACGCGCCGCATGTTGCAAATGTATAAGAAGAAAGAGAAAAAGGCATGACCGCCATTCTGTCTTTTTCATATCTGGTTTCCGGCATTTGCTTTATCATGGCACTGCGCGGGCTTTCATCGCCTGAAACTGCTAAATCAGGCAATATGTTTGGCATGTGCGGCATGGCGCTTGCGATTGTCACGACATTGTTTTTGCTACCCAATATCATTCCGGAAATTTCCTATAACCTGATTATTGCAGGCGTGGTGATTGGCGGCTCCATCGGCGCGATTATTGCCCAACGCATTCAGATGACAGCTTTGCCGCAACTGGTGGCTGCGTTCCATTCGCTTGTAGGCCTTGCGGCGGTGTTTGTTGCGATTGCTGCGTTTCTTTCACCCGAAGCATACGGGATTGGCGCGGCGGGTGCTATTCATGGCGGTAGCCTTGTAGAAATGGGTCTTGGTCTTGCCATTGGCGCGATTACGTTTACGGGTTCGATCATCGCGTTTGGGAAATTGCAGGGGCTTATTTCAGGCAAGCCTGTGAGCTTTCCATTGCAGCATCCGCTGAATGCATTGCTTGGCATTGCGATTGTAGGTTTGATCATTGCACTCGTGTTTCAGCAAAGCGTTGCGATTATTATTGCGCTCACAGCGGTTTCATTACTGCTCGGTATTTTGCTGATCATCCCAATTGGCGGTGCTGATATGCCGGTTGTGATTTCGATGCTCAATTCCTATTCCGGCTGGGCGGCATGTGGCATTGGCTTTACGCTGCAAAATCCATTGCTGATTATTACCGGTGCATTGGTGGGGGCAAGTGGCGCGATCCTTTCCTACATCATGTGTAAGGGGATGAACCGTTCAATCTTTAACGTAATCCTTGGTGGTTTTGGCGCAGAAGCTGGCGGAGCGGGTGCAACGGCAAGTGCCGCAGATCGCCCTGTCAAATCAGGCTCGGCTGAAGATGCGGCATTTATTTTAAAAAATGCATCGAGCGTGATTATCGTGCCCGGTTACGGCATGGCGGTTGCACAGGCGCAGCACGCGCTTCGTGAAATGTGCGATCTTCTTAAGAAGGAAGGCGTAACGGTACGGTATGCTATTCACCCCGTTGCAGGGCGTATGCCGGGGCACATGAATGTTCTGCTTGCCGAAGCGAATGTTCCATATGATGAAGTGTTTGAGCTTGATGAAATTAACCGCGATTTTGGCATGTCCGATGTTGCGTTTGTGATTGGCGCGAATGACGTTACCAATCCAGCGGCAAAAACCGATCCGAAATCGCCAATTTTTGGCATGCCCATTCTGGATGTTGAAAAAGCCAAGACGGTATTATTCATCAAGCGCTCCATGGCCTCAGGTTATGCTGGCGTAGAAAACGAATTGTTCTACCGCGCGAACACAATGATGCTGTTTGGTGATGCCAAAAAAATGTGCGAGATGATTGTGAAGTCAATCAGCGGCGGGCATTAGATCGTTGTCTTAGCAAACATCGCTTTTTTTGTAAGCATATGATTGTAAACAATCGGTCGGTGGGGTGTGGCATCTAACATTTCCACTACGTCTTTTAGTCGAAAGACGGGGCCGACATCCTTATAAAGGTAATAAAGAGTATCAAAGTGATACGTAAGTCTCTGTGTGCTTCTAATGAGATCTGAAAGAAAGATAACATTTTTACCATTCGCTTTCCCTCCTTTCCCTGTACTGAGTACACATAGTTCAGCTTTCATCCCCGCTAGGATAAGTGTGTCTGTGCCCCATTCATCCATGAGCCTGTTAAGTTCTCCACTGTGAAATGCATCATTATGGCATTTAAAGAGAATAGGATCGCCCTCAGGAATTTTGTAAGCAAATGAATATATAGAGAGATCTGCTCCTACGCCGACATGCAAGCAACGAATTTTTCCTTGGGCATGACTTATTAAATCAGTGACACCCGTTACGAGTTCATCGTTGATGTTCGCATCGTTTAGATATCTGTCCTGTAAATCTACAAAACAGATCAGGGCTTTGCCCTGTTTAATTTTTTGGCGCAGTTGATCCAGAGTTAAATGTGCCACGCACTATCCTTAAAAAATATACTTACCAAGTATATCAAAGGAATATGGTTAATTGAGCAGCGCTTTAGTTGCAGCGGTGACATCGGCACTTTTGAGCAGGTTCTCGCCGATCAAAAAGCATGAAACACCGGTTTTCTTGAGATAATCAATATCCGCGCGGTTGCGAATGCCGCTTTCACTCACGAATAAATGCGCTGATTTTGCAGCCGTAGCGCGCGTGATCAGGCGGCCCGTGGTCGCCAGATCAATCTGCAAGGTTTTGAGGTTGCGGTTATTGATACCGATCATGGTGTTGGTGATACCGTGGGCAAGGGGCAGGGCGCGATCAAGCTCTTCCTCATCATGCACTTCGATTAAAATGCTTAGGTCATAGGCGCTTGCGGTTGTGATGAGCTCCTTGGCTTGTGCATCCGAAAGACACGCCATGATCAGTAGCACGCAATCAGCGCCCAGCGCGCGGCTTTCAACAATCTGATAAGGCTCAATCATAAAATCCTTGCGCAAGACCGGCAAAGCGCATGCAGCGCGCGCATTTTTTAAATGGATATCTTCGCCCTGAAAAAACGGTGTATCGGTCAGGATCGATAGACACGTTGCGCCTGCCTGCTCATAGGTTTTGGCAATTTTGGCCGGATCAAAATCCTTGCAGATCAGGCCTGCGCTGGGTGATGCTTTTTTTATTTCCGTAATCAGCGCCGTTTTTCCTGCGGCATGTTTGGCGGCAAGGCTGCGGTAAAAGGGGCGCAAGGCAGGTGCGTTTTCTGCATCGGCTTCGATTGAAGAAAGCGATTTTTTTGCCTTGCATGCTGCAACATGTTTTTTTTTGTCGGCAATAATTTTTGTTAAAACATTCTCAGACATAAAATTTACTCGTTAGTGATCGTAATTAATTTTTCCAATGCGGTTTTTGCTTTGCCGCTGTCAATCGCTTCTGCGGCACTCTGCATACCCTCTTTAAGGGTTTTGGCTTTGCCTGCGATGATTAATCCTGCGGCAGCGTTAAGACACACAATATCGCGATAGGCACCTTTTTCACCGCCGAGCATGTTTTTGAACAATGTTGCATTCGTTTTTACATTGCCGCCCTTGAGCTGTTGTAGCGTTGCAGGTTTCAGATTTTCCTTTTGCGGGGTTATGTCAAAGCTGCGCAATGTTTCGCGCGCCTGCTCTACAACATAGGTATTGGTGGTGGTGGTGATTTCATCCATACCATCACCGCCATGCACAACCCAGACATGTTCGCTACCAAGCGTTTGTAAAATCTGCGCCATCGGCTCGCACCATTTTTTATCAAACACACCAATTACCTGGCGGCGTACGCGCGCAGGGTTGGTGAGTGGCCCGATCAGATTAAAGATGGTGCGAAAGCCCAGTTCGGCACGCAAGGCAGAAACATGTTTCATCGCCGCATGGTAAATCGGCGCATGCAGGAAACAGACATTCGCGCCATCAAGCGCTTTGCGCATGCGGTTGGCCGCAACATCCATTTTAATGCCAAGCTCCGATAAAATATCCGATGAACCGCTAAGGCTTGAGACAGCGCGGTTGCCATGTTTGGCAACTTTTACGCCTGCACCTGCGAGTACAAAGGCAACAGCGGTTGATACGTTGACGGTGCCATGTTGATCGCCACCCGTGCCGCAGACGTCAATCGCATCTTCGGCGCCAGGAAAAATCGTCATGCGAATGCGCAAGGCGCGCACCGCGCCCAATACTTCATCCGCTGTTTCGCCGCGCTGATGCAGGGCAGTAAGAAACGCAGAGGTGAGGAGCGGGGATGCTTCGCCACTTAAAATAATATTGAATGCTTCATGGCTTTCAGCAGCACTAAGCAATCCGCCATCGGCAACTTTTTTTACATAGTTTTTGAACATTAATGCGTTGCCTCAACAAAGTTTTTGAACATCGTATGGCCATGTTCCGATACGATGCTTTCAGGGTGAAATTGAACGCCATAAATGGGCAGAGTTTTGTGCTGTAGGCCCATGATCAGCCCATCGCGGTTTTCAGCAGTTACCGTAAGTTCCGCTGGCAAGCTGCTGCGTTCAACAATCAAGGAATGGTAACGCGTGGCTTTGACAGGTGATGAAATATTTTTGAATAAGCCCACACCCTTATGGATGATATCATCGGTTTTGCCATGCACGGGTTGCGGTGCGCGGATGACGTTGCCACCAAAAGATTGCCCAATCGCCTGATGGCCAAGGCAAACGCCGAGCAGTGGCACACCGGTTTGCGCAGCGAGCTTGATCACATCAAGGCAAATGCCTGCTTCGCTCGGGCTGCATGGGCCTGGGGAGAGCACAATGCCTTGCGGCTTCATGGCAATTGCAGCTTCTGCACTGAGCGCGTCGTTGCGGTGTACCTGCACATCGGCACCCACTTCACTAAGATAGTGAAAAAGGTTATAGGTAAACGAGTCGTAGTTATCGATGAGTAAAAGCATAATTTTATTTTATGGGGATGATGGTGGGTTTGAAAGGCAATTCTCACTACGAAACAATGATGAATGGTGATGGTATAATCTGAACATCGCCTGGCATGTCTTTGTTTTGTCTGTCAGCTTTGGCGCAAAATAAAAAAAGGAAATATTGCGCGACTTACAACCCAGGATTGAAATAAGCCTTTAATTTCTATATGTTAAGTCTAATTTCTGACATAATTTCCCTTGAATTTTTTTGGTATTTGTTGCAATAATGCAATTGTCGGTTGTTAAGTTGACTGATCAACTCGTTAATTTCCTCTAGCCAAGCAGTAAGTCCCCCCATTGGTGTTTTATTAAACCCCTCATTAAAGGATACTCCTTCATGGCAAAGATCTATCGCGTAAGCGGCCTTCAATCCTCTGGAACTGCCAGTACCCTTGCACGGGCGATTACTGCTATCGACAAAGGCCTGCGCGTACGGGTAGATGCCGAGCATGGCCTTGTGGACGTGACGGGGAATGTTAGCGATTTCATGGTGGCGGATACGATTAAAAAGGTCGGCTGCCAATATCTGGGCATTCAGGAATTGCCGGAATAGCTTGTCATTCCCGCGTAGGCGGGAATCTACCGTAAATATTTTTTGTTTTTGCAAAGCAAAAACACCTCTTTTTAATACGATGGATCCCCGCCTTCGCGGGGATGACGCGGGGATGACATAGAATTCAAATTACTAAAATGATCAGTCGTTTACGCTTCGCGTAATGCCTGCTCTGCAGCCTTAATCAATGCCCGGGCCTTAGCCTGGCTTTCATTATATTCATAAGCGGGATCGCTATCGGAAACAACGCCGCCGCCGGCCTGCACATACATAGTGCCATCTTTTACAATCGCGGTGCGCAACGCAATACAGGTATCAAGGCTGCCATTTGCGCCGAAATAGCCAACACATCCGCCATATGGTCCCCGGCGTGCGACTTCTAATTCATCAATAATTTGCATGGCGCGTACTTTTGGTGCACCAGAAACCGTGCCCGCCGGAAAGCCTGCAAATAAAGCATCAAGCGCATCGCACCTATCCGAAATCTTGCCTTCAACATTGGAGACGATATGCATGACGTGCGAATATAGTTCGATCTGAAATTGTTCTGTTACTTTGACACTACCGACTTTTGCAACGCGGCCAACATCATTGCGGCCAAGATCGAGCAGCATGAGATGTTCCGATCGTTCCTTGGGATCAGCCAATAAATCCGCTGCGAGTTCTGCATCGGTATGATTACCGCTGCCGCGCGGGCGCGTACCAGCGATGGGGCGAATGGTCACAACATCATCGCGCAGGCGCACCAGAATTTCTGGGCTGGAACCTACCAACTGGAACTCACCCAGATTTAAAAAGAATAAAAATGGCGATGGGTTCAAGCGGCGCAGGGAGCGATAGAGCGCAAAAGGCGGTAAACTAAACGGCATTGAAAAACGCTGCGATAATACGACCTGAAAAATATCCCCGGCATGGATATATTCCTTGGCCTTGTTCACCATGTCATAGAATTTTTCGCGACTTGTATTGGATTGCGGCTCGGCAATTGTTGGTTGCACAGTTACAGGTTGTTTTGCAGGAAGATCTTGCGCAAGCGCAGTTACGGCTTGCTGCAAGCGTGATTGCGCTGCTGCATAGGCATCATTCGCCGATATATTTTTTTGGGGATAAACAGGCGTAATAAAAGTGATACGGTTATCAATACTATCAAACGCCGCGATCAGTGATGGGCGCATTAAAATCGCATCATCAAGATTAAGCTGATCGGGCTTGGTATCGGTAATCGCCTCAATCTGGCGTATCATGTCGTAACCCAGATAGCCGAACAATCCCGCACTCATCGGCAGTGGCGGGAAACCACCATCATTTGTAAAAGTTGGGGAAAGCGCCGGAATATCGATGCGGCTTTCATTCATTAAAGCGCGTACAGCATCAATCGGTTTGATGGTTTGTTTTTCAAATGTCGTCAGATCGTTCAATGCGTTACGGTTGATGCTGCATGCATCGCGTTTGCATTTCCAGATGATGTCGGGGTTAAGGCCGATGAAGGAGTAACGGTCCTTACGGGTGCCACTAACCACTGATTCCAAAAGGAAACTGTATGGCTTGCTGTTAGCAAGCTTCAGATAAGCCGAAATCGGCGTTTCCAGATCGCTGACAAGGCTGGTCCATACAATCTGCGCTTTACCGCTTTGGTAAAGGTGATGGAATATTTCTGATGAAGGCTGTGACTGCATTACTGGACGCTATCGTTATTCCCTACAATGCGATCAAGGCCAGCCTGATCCTTTTCAACCGGATAGGCTTGGCGCAATGCGGCTGTATACGCATCAAGATTAGCTGAAACAGCTTCCTGCTCAAGACGTGGACCAAGTGGCTTTTTGCGTGCTTCAATTTCTTCTGTGGTGCCCGGAATAACATCCTTCACGCGCACAACCAATTGGCCATCTTCAGTTGTCACAACCGCCACATCACCTTTTTTCATATCAAACAACGGTGCCATTGCTTCGCGCGGAATATCTTTTTCTTCCTTGTTATCCACCACAAGTGCGCTGGATGTTTTTTTGCTGATGCTTTCACCTGATAACGATGCAAGGGATTTTCCTTCCTTTAATGCCTTGGAAAAACCTTCCGCGATTTCAATCGCTTTTTTGGTTTTGGCATGTTGCATCCAGTCTTTCTTCACGCGGTCTTTAACCATATCAAATTCAAGGACATGGGCTGCTGCAACCTTGTTAATATGGACAAGCGCATAACCACCGCTCTTGCTTTCAATAAGCGGGGAATATTCGCCTTCATTGTACTGGAACGCTGCTTTTATCACTTCGTCCTTAAACGGGATTTCGGTTTTTGCAGCGCTGCCCGATTTATCAAGCGTGTCAAATTTAGCAACAGCAAGACCTTGCGCGCTGGCAATTTCTTCAATCGGCTTATTGGCGGCAAGCATATCATCAACCTTGTTGGCAATCTGCACCATGTGCTCGGAAGCCTGATCTTTTTTCAGCTGCTCCATAAATGAAGCTTTGATATCGGCAAAACGTTGTTCTTTTGCCGGTGTTACTTTTTCAACAATAAAGACATGCCAGCCAAGCGTGGATTGAACAGGGCCGGTCAGCTTGCCCGATGGCGCGCTATACACAGCATCGGCAAGGGTAGGGGGCAGGTCAGTGCGCACAACTTCGATATCAAGTGCTTCTGCGCTACTTGCTTTTGCTGCGGCTTTAAGGGAGCTGGTGGCAGCAGCGGCGGCAATATCTTTTGCCTTTGCTTCGTCTTTTACCACGACCTGTAACAGGTTGCGTTTTTCTGGAGTAACAAATTCCGCTTTGCGTTCTTCAAATGCTTTTTGCGCATCGGCTTCGGTTACATGAATGTCTTTTGTGGCATCCTCTGCGGTGATGGTCAGCACATCAAAGCTGCGGGTTTCTTCGGCTTTATAGCTTTCCTTATTTTCTTCGTAATAAGCTTTCAGGATCGCTTCATCTTTGGGTTCAGCAACGCTGATGTTTTTTGGATTTACTAAAATGGTTTCTGCAACGCGCTTTTGCGCATAGGCAGTTGCAATGTCGTTTAGCAACACCGTTGGCGTTGTTACGGCTGCTGATAATCCGCGCACAATAATATTGCGCGCAGCAATCTGCTGCTGGCTTTCGATAAACATCGCTTCATTCATGCCCTGTCCCGCAAGAATTCGTGCGAACATATCCTTGTTAAAAGTGCCATCGGGGTTGCGCAGCTGCGGGGTTGCTTCCAGCGTCTTTAGAATTTCTGTTTTTGGAATGGTGTAACCAAGGCGGTTTGTTTCAAGATTAACGATCGTAAGTGCTACAAGCCGATCAATCGCTCGATCAAGCAAGCCCATTTCCTTTGCCTTCTGATTGGTAAACTCAGGGCCAAGCAGGCCGCGCATCTGCGCCACCTCTGCATCAAAGCTGCGTTTTAGAACGGCGCTGCTCAGTTTGGTATCACCAACTTTGACAACCCAATCCTTCACAGAGCCATTGCGGAAAATATCGCCAATTCCCCATATCCCAAAGCTGAAGACAAGCAGGATCAGCATGGCGCTTGAAACGAAAGATTTGGATTTATCGCGTAGTTGTTGCAGCATAGGGGGTGTTCACTCTAAAATATTGAAAAAAGGGACTATAAGGTTCTTTGCCCATCTGAGCAATCCTAAGGAATGATATGAATAAACGAAAACTGGTTGCAGGTAACTGGAAAATGAATGGCCGCCGGGAATGGGTGGATTCTCTGGTGCGCGGCGTACGCCAAGCCTTAACTGAGCAGCCTTATGACGTGGATGTAGCCTTTTGCCCGCCTTTTCCATATCTCTTTGATGTGGGTGCGGCGCTATCCGGAACGGCGCTTAAGCTTGGTGCGCAGGATTGCAGCGAGCGGACCGATGGTGCGTTTACAGGGGATATTTCCGCAACCATGCTGCGCGATATGGCATGCGATTATGTGATCATTGGCCATTCCGAACGGCGCGAATTCCACGGTGAAACTAACCAATTAATCGCGAGCAAAATGGTAGCAGCGCATAAGGCGGGCTTAACCGTTATTGTGTGCGTGGGCGAAAAAGATGCAAAAATGGATGCAACCACGCGCAACGCCATTGTGAAGGAACAAATCAGGCAGTCCTTATGTGACAGCGCAGATGCGCAAAATACCATCATTGCCTATGAACCCGTATGGGCGATTGGCAGCGGTTTAACGCCAACGAATGACGATATAGTAACCATGCATGGTTTGATTGCCGGTTTTTTGCCGCTATCCGTAAAAGGCGCACGAATTCTCTATGGCGGTTCGGTAAAGGCCGATAATGCAGCGACGATCCTGCAACTCCCCGGCGTTGATGGCGCATTGGTAGGTGGCGCAAGTCTTAAAAAGGATGATTTTATTAAGATTATTGCGGGTGCTGGCTAATCACCGTTATGCCCGCCCAAAGAGATTTCTGAGGCGGGCATCCACGAGCTTACTTAGCTTATTTTTTATAATACAAGGCAGCCGTTTGTTCTGCGGTTTTTCAAGTAAACTCGTGGATGCCCGCCTTCGCGGGCATGACGGATTATTTGAGGTATTTGATAAGAAATCGCACCTAAATATAATACTGGAAAAACCCGGCCTAACCCGCTATCACTTCATCCCGTCTTACATTGAAGGAACAAACTCATGGCAGCGACCTTGCTCGTCATCCACATTCTTTTGGCGATTGCACTTATCGCCGTTATTCTTGTTCAACGCACCACGGCGGATGGTGGCGGATTAATGGGCGGAGGCGGCGGCTCCAACATGGGCGGTCTGATGTCCGTTCGTGGCACAGCCAATTTGCTGACTCGCGTTACAGGAATTATCGCAACAGCGTTTATCGCAACCAGCATTCTGCTCACCATTCTGGCTGGATCTCATACGCGTACGCGTTCGATAACCGATGAAATCAAGCCAGCAGCGATTGACCAAAAAGCACCGGAAACAACGACTGGCAAAACCGATAAGCCTGCACAATCAGCGCCAGCTGTACCAGTATCAAAATAACGATTAGGAGTACGCCTTGGATATACCGCGCGCCTTTCTCATGAGGGGCAGATGACACGATTTATATTTGTCACGGGTGGCGTTGTATCGTCTCTTGGTAAGGGTATCGCTTCTGCATCGCTTGCCGCATTGCTTCAGGCGCGCGGCTATAAGGTGCGCTGCCGCAAACTTGATCCATATCTTAACGTTGATCCCGGCACTATGTCGCCCATTCAGCATGGCGAAGTATTTGTAACCGATGATGGTGCAGAAACCGATCTTGATCTTGGCCATTACGAGCGTTTTACAGGTGTTTCTGCCAAGAAAACCGATAACATCACTACGGGCCGCATTTATTCCGATGTCATTGCGCGTGAACGTCGCGGTGATTATCTGGGCGGCACCGTGCAGGTTATCCCGCACGTAACTGATGCGATTAAAGAATTCCTGCGCAGCGATGTTACCGATGAAGATTTTATCCTGTGCGAAATCGGCGGCACTGTTGGCGACATCGAAGGCTTGCCGTTCTTGGAAGCGATCCGCCAGTTCAGAAACGAAGTTGGCAGCGACCGCGCGATGTTTATTCATCTAACGCTGTTGCCTTATATTCCAACCTCGGGTGAATTAAAAACCAAGCCAACGCAACATTCAGTAAAAGAATTGCTCAGCGTTGGTATTCAGCCTGATGTGCTTGTTTGCCGCGCAGATCGCGAAATTCCAGAAGGCGAGCGCCGTAAGATTGCGCTGTTCTGCAACGTCCCGGAAACCAATGTGATTGCCGCGCTTGATGTGGATACGATTTATCAGGTGCCGATCAGCTATCACGATCAGGGCTTTGACAAAGTCGTTCTCAACCATTTCAAAATGACACCAAAGCGCGAGCCGGATCTGGCCAAATGGCGCGAGATTGTTCACCGTGTGCGCCATCCCGAAAGTATCATTAAAATCGCGATTGTTGGCAAATACACCACGATGCTCGATAGTTATAAATCGCTGTCCGAAGCATTAATTCATGGCGGTATTGCCAATAATGTGAAGGTCAAGCTGGAATGGATGGATAGCGAGATTTTCGAAAGCGAAGATGCTGTACATCATCTGGAAGACGTTAGCGCCATTTTGGTTCCTGGCGGTTTTGGTGAGCGCGGTGCGCAAGGAAAAATCCGTGCAGCGCAATTTGCGCGAGAACACAAGGTTCCGTATTTCGGGATTTGCTTTGGTATGCAAATGGCCGTTGTCGAAGTTGCGCGTAATCTTGCTGGTGTTAAAAATGCCAGCTCAACCGAATTTACACCACAAGATAATCCGGTTGTGGGTCTTATGACCGAATGGGTTCGGGGTGGTGAAGTGCAGGTGCGCAAGCAGGATGGCGATAAGGGTGGCACGATGCGCCTTGGCGCATATCCCTGCAAACTGGCCAAAGGCAGTAAGGTTGCAATGATTTACAGCGTTGCAGATATTCAGGAGCGTCACCGTCACCGCTATGAAGTCAATATCGGCTACAAGGAAAAGCTTGAAAAAGTTGGCTTACGTTTTTCCGGTATGTCGCCGGATAATAAGCTGCCGGAAATTGTTGAGCTGGAAGGTCACCCTTGGTTTATCGGCGTGCAATTCCATCCAGAACTCAAATCAAAGCCGTTCGAACCCCACCCGTTATTTACAGCGTTTGTTGCAGCAGCGATTGAGCGGAGTAGGTTGGTGTAGTTATTCAAACAGAGCAGGGCGTATATCTTGTCCTGCGTGAATAATAGCGCGGATAAAAACACCGTATGATTCTTCGGTATAATACACATAGTGTGATTGAAATCGAAAGCGGCGATGGTTGTGCTTTATATGATTTACATCTGTACCAATTTGAGGAAAATCTGCAAGCAGGCCGAACGTTCTTTCAAAGCCAGAGTGATAGGCTTGCGCTTGATATGTTCCGAAGGTTTGTAGAGTGAATTTATATATAGCATCAAGGCTAGAGCTGCATGATGCGAAAGAATGAACTCTCTACTCATAATCAACTGTTTTTGCCTGCAATGTCGGCCATGGTTAATGTTGATGGTTTTTCACAATTGGGATGGTCGAGTACATGTTTTGTAAGACGTATTTGTTCTTCGCGCGAAAGCTTCTTCCATGCCAGAATTTCAGCATCGGTTGGCGTAGCACAGGGATAAACAATGTCTAAAGTTTCAGCTTTCATGCCAATGAATATACCATATTATTAAGCGAGTATCAACTTTCCTAGCTTGGGTGTAAGGTCTCGCAAATCAAAATCTTACGGAGAAAAGCATATGCAAACCACGCTTCTTGGCCTTGTCAGACGTCTAAGCCTTTGGCTCGTTGCGTTATTTTTTGTTGGCGTGTTTGTTTATTACATTGTCCTTGGTTTGGCGTTTTATCAAAAAATTGATGATAACCCTGATTTTCAGGCAACCGACGTAACGCCGGGCGGCAGTGCTGCGGTTGATATGGCGAATGCACTAATCACGCGTGAAGTTGAAACGCATGCTTGGGTTGCAAATGACCCATGGTTTGTACCATCCGTCTGGCTGACGCGCACACCTGCCTATCAGCAGGGTATTGTGTATGCGCTGAGCCGTTTTGCAATTTCAATGACGGATAGTCTTGCGCGTCAACGCGGCTCGAGCGCGGTTGATCCTGATCTGGATAAAGCATCCGGGCTCCTAAAATATTCAGGCGATGTTTGGGTGTTTAATTTCAAGACATCAATTTTGCCAACCGCGACGAGTGAACAACAATATAAAAGTGCACGTAAATCTTTGATTGCGTTTAATCAACGGCTCGCTAGCGGTCAGGCAACCTTTGAACGTCGCGCAGATAATCTGCAGGCCGCGATTGAAAGCATCAGCGCAGATCTTGGATCGCAATCGGCGATCATTAGCGATCACATTGAAAAGAAGGGCGGGGGGCTGCTCGAGTTTGAAAGCAATACCGTGTTCTTTAATGCCAAGGGCAGACTTTACGCCTATTACCTGATTTTACGCGAATTGGGCAGGGATTTTGCCCCTATTATCAAGGACAAGGATATGGAAAATGTCTGGAATAATGCACTTGGCAGTCTTCGTGAAGCAGCAGAGCTGAATCCATTGATTATTTTCAATGGAAGAGGTGACAGCCAATTCCTTCCATGTCATCTTTGTGCGGAAGGATTCTGGCTGTTGCGTGCACGTACGCAATTGCGTGAGGTCGCCAGTATTATAACTAAATAGTATTATTACAAAATAGGAGATACCCATGATGAAACGCTTTTTATCGCTGATTGCAATTCTTGCACTTACCCTTGTTGGCGCATGTGCAGAGATGCAGGACAATAATCCACCGCTTGGAACATCGGCTGGCAAAATCTGTCACCACTCTTCCTCAGCAGAATGCAAGAAATGTTGCAAAAAACATCACTGCCGTCATCACCATGTAAAGAAGGCTGCAGCGCCAAAAGCTTTTGCCGTTGAAAAGAAATCTGCTGCTCCTGTAGCGCCAACCATTCCTTTGGAAACAAAGGATGTAAAGGAAACCAAACCCGGCATGTTTGATGGCGTTAAGAAAATCATCAAAGACGTTCAAGGCAAAGACGCTAAGTAAACTCGCGCTAGCAGCATAAGAATCAACACGCTTTAGAAAAGCCTTGAAAACTTATAGGTATCTAAACACCATCCCTGTCAAAAGTGGGGGTGGTGTTTTTTTATATCCGCGCCTTCAAAACCTTCTAAAGTACAAAATATGGAATCTGTTTTTCTACTCGATGAAATTTCGGTGTTTACGCGCGGGCTTGTGCTTGGCGTGGTGATTGCTGCGCCAGTTGGGCCAATTGGCTTGCTATGCATTCGCCGCACGCTGGAAAAAGGAATTTTTGCCGGGCTTGCTACCGGCTTTGGCGCGGCGGTTGCTGATGTCATTTTTGCTGCCATTGCGGCGTTTGGTATTACGGCTGCCCTGACCCTTTTGACGGGTATGGAAAAAGAAATCCGCTTTTTTGGCGGTTTTATGCTGATGGTTATGGCCATCCGGATGTTTTTAAAAAAGATGGAGATCGAGCAGACTAGCCATCGTTCCGCTGCAGGGCTTCTCAAGGCATTTATCACCGGTTTTCTGATTACGATTACCAACCCTTTGACAATCCTTGGTGTTCTTGCCGTTATCGCAACCTTTGCCGGGCATTTGGAATATGTGCAGGCTGCGACTCTCACGGGTGGAATCTTCTGCGGCTCACTGGCCTGGTGGGTTGCGCTAAGCGGCGGGGTTTTTCTGATCCGCAAGCATTTTACCAGCAATGCCCTTAACTGGGTCAATCGTGGCACTGCGGTTTTATTGCTGGTTTTGTCGGTTTGGGCAATTTTTACCGGAATCGCGGCTTATTTCGGTTTGCCGATGCTTGGCCCAAAACTATAGAAAACCATCATAAAATTGGCGCAAAAGTAAAAAGAAACTTGCTTGTGGTGCGGCGCACCTCTAAACAAACGCACGTAAGTACTGTATGGGGGCTAAGGGCCCTTTTTTTGATTCTGAAAGTTGTGTAAAATGTCACTACGTAATATCGCTATTATCGCCCACGTTGATCATGGAAAAACAACGCTTGTGGATGCTCTGTTGAAACAAAGCGGCTCTTTCCGTGAAAATCAGCAAGTTGCAGACTGCGTTATGGATAGCAACGATCAGGAGCGCGAACGTGGCATTACCATTCTTGCAAAGTGCACATCGATTGTATGGAACGGCACCCGCATCAACATTGTTGATACACCAGGCCACGCCGATTTCGGCGGTGAGGTTGAGCGTATTATGTCGATGGTGGATGGCGTTGTGTTGCTCGTGGATGCCGCAGAAGGTCCATTGCCACAAACAAAATTTGTATTGAACAAGGCGCTTGGTCTTGGCCTGAAGCCGATTGTAATTATTAATAAAGTGGATCGTTCAGATGCGCGTGCGCACGAAGTGCTGGATGAAGTATTTGACTTGTTCCTTGCGCTTGAAGCAACGGGTGAGCAGCTCGACTTCCCAACGCTGTATGCATCGGGCCGTGCTGGCTGGGCGAGCTTATCGCTTGAAAATAAAATGCCTGATTTAACGACATTGTACGAAACCATTATCGCGCATGTGCCAGAGCCCGCTGTGAAGCCTGATCAACCGTTCAGCATGCTTGCATCGCTGATTGAATATAACCCATATCTTGGACGTTTGCTCACCGGACGTATTGAATCCGGCACTGTTAGAACCAATATGAGCGTTAAATCAATCACGCGTGAGGGTAAATTGATTGAAAATGCGCGGATTACAAAAATTCTGGCCTTCCGCGGCATTGAACGCACCGTCGTAGAAGAAGCCGTTGCGGGAGATATTGTCTCCATCGCAGGGTTTACCAAGGCAACCGTTGCCGATACGCTTTGCGATATCGCTGTTGAAAATGCAATTCCGTCACAACCGATTGATCCGCCAACCTTGGCGATGACGTTCTCGGTGAACGATAGCCCGCTTGCTGGCACCGAAGGCAGTAAGGTAACCAGCCGTATGATTTTGGACCGCCTTGAAAAAGAAGCAGAAGGCAATGTGGCGATTAAAATCACCCCATCGGCTGAACGCGATAGCTTTGAAGTCGCAGGTCGCGGCGAATTACAGTTGGGTGTTCTGATTGAAAATATGCGCCGTGAAGGTTTTGAGCTGACCATCAGCCGTCCACGCGTATTGTTCCAAACGGATGATGCTGGCAACAAGCTGGAGCCAATTGAAGAAGTTCAGATCGATGTGGATGAACAATATTCGGGCACTGTTGTGCAGAAAATTTCTGAACGCAAAGGCGAACTGGTGGGCATGAAGCCCAGCGGCGTTGGTAAAACACGTATTACCTTCCATGTGCCTGCACGGGGTCTTATCGGCTACTACGCCGAATTCCTTACCGATACGCGCGGTACGGGTTTGATGAACCGTATTTTCAAAGGCTATGAACCTTATAAGGGCCCGATCGAAGGTCGCCGCACCGGTGTGCTCGTTTCAAACGGCACTGGCGTTTCGGTTGCCTATGCGATGTGGTATCTGGAAGAGCGCGGACCGATGCTGATTGAATCCGGCATAAAAGTTTACGAAGGCATGATCATTGGCGAACACAGCAAGAGCAACGATCTTGATGTGAACGTATTGGAAGGCAAGAAGCTGACCAACATGCGGGCATCGGGTAAGGATGATGCGATCCGTCTTACGCCACCCATCAAGATGACGCTGGAACGCGCCATGTCCTATATTCAGGATGATGAGCTTGTGGAAGTAACGCCAAAGAATGTGCGTCTGCGCAAGCGCCACCTTGACCCCAACATGCGCAAACGCGCGGCACGTTCGGGCACGGATGGTTAAGCCTTCTTTTTAAGAGAAAAGTTCTACAAAAAAAGAGCGTCATTGCGAGGAGGGCTTTAGCCCGACGAAGCAATCCATTTTCTAATCTATTCAGTGGATCGCCACGCCGCCCTGAAGGGCGGCTCGCGATGACGCGCTTGGTAGGGATTTTTGTGCTGGGCATTCTGGGAAGAGAAAATTAAAATACTTAAATCTTCTTCGCGAGTTCCAATAACTGCGTAATAAGCGCAGGGTCTTTTTGTCCGCGCGTGATTTCAACGCCCGATGATACATCAATCACCTTTGCGCCTGATTGCTCTACAGCTTGTTTGATATTGCTTGCATTAATCCCGCCCGCCAGCATC
This sequence comes from Alphaproteobacteria bacterium, assembly GCA_010031785.1. Lineage (GTDB taxonomy): Bacteria > Pseudomonadota > Alphaproteobacteria > UBA9219 > RGZA01 > RGZA01. The sequence goes on along the minus strand of RGZA01000016.1, from coordinate 1,943 downwards.
CAGGGCAGGGGCGATGCGTAATCCTTCATGATGTTCCAGTTAAAGCTCACCGCATTACCGCCGGGCAGCTTGGAGCCTTTTGGCGCGAGCGCATCAAACAAAAACCAGTTCACGATATTTTCGTACGCAACGGTTTCTTCAAGGTCTTCGGCTTGGGACAGCGCAATCGCTTTCATAATCGGCTTGCCGTAAAGACGTTTGATTTCAGCAACGCGGCTTGGAGATTCCATGCCATGTAACTGGATCATATCCGCATTAAAGACGTTGAGTGTATCTTCAAGCTCACCATCTTTTGGGTCAACAAAAAGCGCGACTTTCTGAATGCTGGGCGGAACAAGTGGTGCGAGTTGCGCAGCTTGTTCAGGCGTTACAAAGCGCGGCGATGCTGCACAAAAATTAAACCCTAGAAAACCAACGCCGCTTTTTACGGCTGCATTCACTGCTTCTTCTGTTTTCACGCCACAGATTTTAACGGAAATGCTCATGCGCCTTCTGCCTGCACGTTAATCGCGCGCGCCATGGCAACAGGGTCGGGCGCCCCGGTAATCGGGCGGCCAATCACCATATAGGTTGTGCCCGCTGCAATGGCATCCTTGGGTGTCATCACACGTTTTTGATCACCAAGATCTGCGCCAACCGGGCGAATACCCGGCACCATGAGGATAAAATCAGGACCAAGGGCGCCCCGCAGCATGGCAACTTCCGCCGGAGAGCACACAACGCCATCCATACCCGACTCTTTTGCGAGCTGGGCAAGGCGTAGCACTTGCGAAGTTGGTTCAGCATCCTGTCCTACCGCATTTAAATCATTGGCATTCAGGCTGGTGAGAACCGTCACGGCCAGAATTTTTGGGCGCTTCTCGCCAGCTTTGGCTGCAGCCGTTGCCGCAGCTTTCATCATCGCAGCCCCACCGCTTGCATGGATCGTCATGAATTCTGGTTGTAGAGGCAGAAGCGCGCTGATGGTACTACCAACCGTGTTGGGAATATCATGCAGCTTGAGATCGAGAAAAATCGGCATGCCCATTTGTGCAATGGCTTTATACCCTTGTGGGCCATGCGCTGCAAAAAATTCAAGGCCAAGTTTAATCCCAGCCACATGGCCTTTCAGATCCCGCGCGAGCGCTTTGCCTGCGTTCAAATCGGTTGTGTCGATGGCACAGAAAATCCGCGATGACATGTTTATTCCTAAAGTGATTTTGCTTTTTCTTCGGTCAGGATGCTTTGCAGCTTATTGACCTGCTTGCTGAGTTTTCGTTTGTCCCAGTGGGTGCGAAGCCCCGCAAACCAAAGCCAGCCTGCACCAACAATCATGCCCAACAAAAACCCGCCAAGCGTAATAACAAAGAGCGGCGTTTTAATATCGTAATCAAGCGGCCAGCAATCAATTGTAATCTCCTGCCGGTTATTTACTGCAAACAGCACGCAAATAATGAGAAAAGGCAGGGAGAGGAGCCAGGAGAGGAATTTCATCGGATGTTCAGGTTATTGTGTTTCTTAGAAACGTTTAGTCTTCATCACCAGCATCGCTGGCACCGCCATTGAGGCGATCGCGTAATTGTTTGCCAGTCTTGAAGAACGGAACTGTCTTGCCAGCCACTGAAACCGTTTCACCGGTACGTGGATTGCGGCCCGAACGTGCTTCGCGCTTCTTGATCGAGAAGGCACCAAAGCCGCGCAATTCCACGCGGTCGCCGCGTGTTAGCGCAACGGTGATTTCTTCGAAAATAGTGTTTACAATCCGCTCAACATCTTTTTGCATCAGATGCGGGTTCTTCTCGGCAAGCTTTTGAACCAAATCAGAACGTGTCATGGGCCAACTCATCAGTGTGATTTTAGCGAGAGGGGAATTTTTCCCTATAGTTCAATAGTTTAAACTGATTATGGCATAGTGCGTCAAGTATTGATTTTGCGCATTTTATGGCGATTCAATGGGTTAGGGG
>RGZA01000150.1 GCA_010031785.1 Alphaproteobacteria bacterium | reverse complement strand
ACCAGTGACAGTTACTTTTTTCTAAAAAAAGTAACTGTCACTGGATTTTTTTACTTCACATATTTCTTCAGTGCAGCATCGAACTCTTCAAAGGTCGTGATGTCGGTGATGGTGCCTTGCCCATAATTCACAACAAAGGTTGGCGTTGCGCCAATCTTGAACTGGTTTTCGCCCTGCATGCGGCGCTTTACAATCGCATCCTGCAGATTTTTGTCATTCAGGCATGACGTCACGCGCTCGCCCGGCAAGCCCGCCAGTTTTGCATATTGCGCAAGCGTTGCTTCAGGATCGGCACTGCTGGTCCAGCCTTCCAGATTTTCAAACACGGTTTTGATAAAGGGGAAGTAACGATCTTCAGGCATGCATTGCGACAATTGCGCAGCTTTGAGCGCCAAAGCATTGAGCGGGAAATCGCGGAACAGGATTTTTACCTTGCCGGTCGCGACATATTTCTTGATCACTTCAGGTAAAATTTCTTTATGGAAATGCGCGCAATGACCGCAGGTGAGGGATGCGTATTCAATAATCGTGACCGGCGCGGTTGCATTGCCAAGCACATGATCGACCAGAATATCGCCGGTCTTTACCACATCACCGACGGCTTCTTTCTTGGCCACATTATCTTTGAGCCCTTCCATTTCAGAAGCGCTTGCAGGCTGGATGAGGAGAAGTGCAAAAAGCGGAAGGAAGGCGAAGAAGCGTTGCAGCATCGAAGGATCCTTTGGAATGAAAATCACGGGATTATATAAGCGGAATACTATGGCAAGAGCAAGGCAAGAGAAGGCCCAAGGCCCAAGGTGTTAGACAGGAAATTTTTTGTGTCGGGCCTCATTCCTCGGGCCTAACACCTAATACTTTATACCTTATGCTCGAAAATAATCTTTGTAATAAAATCATGGCCAATGACCTGATTGATACGCTCCAGCATCGTGCCCTGCATCATCTGGAATTGCGGTGCAAGGGCGCCCGGAATACGCACAAACAGCTTGGCTTTTTCTGTGCCGTCACTGCCGCCTGCTTGTGGCATAAGGGTCACGCCGATGGGGCAGGCATGCTCTGCCATATCCGCGCCCACAATCGTGCTCCAATGATCAAGCAGCAGGCGCAAGACGCGCCATTCCGGGCCGAGTACTTTGCCCGCAAGATTATGCAGAAGATGTTGAATATGTTTTGCCATGAGATGAGTAACGAGTAGTGAGTAATGAGCAAGACCTTCACTACTCATTACTCACTACTCTATACTCGGTGACATGATTCGTAAGACTAAAATACTAAAAACACCTTCTTCCGCCGCGCTTTTACGCTGGTATGACCGCTGTGCGCGCGATATGCCATGGCGCATGAAAGGGGGCAAACGCCCTGATCCTTACCATGAATTGCTGTCCGAATTCATGTTGCAGCAGACGCAGGTTGCAACGGTTATTCCTTATTTCCTGTCTTTTACCAAGCGCTGGCCGAGTATTGCGCATCTGGCCAAGGCAACCCTTGATGAGGTGCGGGCAGAGTGGTCTGGGCTTGGCTATTACCGCCGTGCAAAATTTCTGCATGAATGTGCAAAAGTGATCGTCGCGCAGCATAAGGGCATCGTGCCGCAGGATGAGGCGGCGCTGCGCGCATTGCCCGGCATTGGCGCTTACACAGCCGCAGCGATTGCGGCGATTGCTTATGATAAAAAAGCGGTGGTGGTCGATGGCAATGTGGAGCGCGTGATGGCGCGGGTGTTTGCGGTGGAAGAACCGCTGCCGGGTGCCAAGAAAAAACTCTATGAACTTGCAGCATCATGCCTGCCGCAAAAACGCTTTGGTGATTATGCGCAAGCCGTAATGGAGCTTGGCGCAACCATATGCACGCCAAAAAATCCGCAATGTCCAACATGCCCATGGAAAAACGATTGCGTTGCATTTGCTTCTGGCACTATGGAACGTTATCCGCTTAAGGGCGCAAAACAGAAAACCCCGCAGAAATTTGCCAGCGTTTTTATCGCAATGAATAAAAAAGGCGAAGTGCTACTCACGCGCCGCGCGGAAAAAGGGTTGCTGGGCGGGATGTGGGAGTTCCCAACCACGCCGTGGGAGCAGGAAAAGCCTACGCTGCATATCGAACGACGCCATGCGCCGGCAAAGCTTGTCTGGCAAAAGCTTGAAACACCGGTGCGGCATGTGTTTTCGCATTTCAAGCTGGAGATGGCGTTGCGCATTGGCCATAGCGCCGCCGCATTTTCAGTGCAGGATCGCGAATATCGCTGGATGAAATGGAAAAATTTGTCCACACTTGCATTGCCAACGCTGACCCGTAATGTTGCGGATGCGGCGCGAAACCATGTGAAGAAATCGTGATGAAAAAAATGTTGAGCATAGCCACGTTTTTTCTGATGCTGCTGCCAGCGATGGCGCTCGCACAAAACCCGCCTGTGCGCAGCTATCCTGATCTCACTTACGTTAATGTGCTGCAGGCGATGATCAAGCTCGGCAAGTTCAAGCCCGAGACGACCGAATTTCTGGATGCCTATAGCATGGTTGCGCATTGCGATGTGGTGCAGGGCAGTTTCAAGGACGAGTTCCGCTGGAACCAGGCACGCGATGCGATGAAAAAATATCTTGCCGTGCGCACGACAAAATTCCCAACACGCCTTGCCGTGCGCAGCCGTATCATGTTTGATCGCTATGATCTGGAGACAAAATATTATCTGTTCTCCTCCTCAACGCCGGTGCAGAAGATCAATACCTTTACGACCGATACGCGACCACGCACCGAACCATGTGAGCGGCCCACGAATGCGCTGCTGCCTGCGCATTTTCAGGTGATTACCAATAATCCGGTAACCTTGCCGGGCTTGCGCCTTAGTGAGGAGCAGGCCAAAGATCTGCGTCAGAAATTTGAGCAGGCAGGAAATGCCAACCGCGTTGCTTATATCCGTTTTAATATTGATGTGACGGATGCCGAATATATCGGCCCATCAGTGTTCGCAACGCAGCAGGGTGCAGGCGATAAGCCGTGGAAAATTAAAGCGACAATGCATTCGATTGAATTTTTCTCTGACTCGCAATATCGCAACCGGTTTTTCTATTACGTGCCGTTGTAGTTACCGGTCTCCCTGCGCTGAAGCTTCGGGAGATACCCAAAACGGGTATTTGAGAAAAGTTTGTTGTAGTACAAATGCTTATCGAAAATGTTTCACGTGAAACACATACGGTTGTACTAATTTTTTAAAACCAAGAGAACGTTTGACAGAATTGTGCCAGCAAAAATGTGTTTCACGTTTTTGCAAATGAGAAATTGTTTTTTATGATTTTTGCGAAATGACCATTTTGTCCAAAGGACAACTGGATCCCGGGTCGAGCCCGGGACGCCTAGCGGCGATTTTTGTGAAGTGACCAATTTGTCCAAAGGATGCCAGTTTTTTGATAGTGGGCCGGTTTAGAAAAAGCGTTTAATGAAGCAGCGCACTGCTATTCCTCTCCCATTGGGAGAGGTTAGGAGAGGGGAGATAGCAATAA
>RGZA01000149.1 GCA_010031785.1 Alphaproteobacteria bacterium | reverse complement strand
CGCCATCCGTGAGCTGACGCAGAAACTGACCGACCCGCCTTATTATCTGGATGTTGCTACCGTCTGGCAGGCCTTCAGGCGATTAGACGCGGCCAAAGTGCGCGGTGCGCCTGTGGATCAACAATTGACTGAGATTGTCTCACTGGTGCGCTATGCCCTGGGTATGGATGAAGTCTTGGAACCTTTCGGAGCCAAAATGGAGCAGCGTTTCAATCTTTGGATTGGCCGCCAAATCAAGGCTGGTCGTAACTTCACGAATGAACAGTTGGCATGGCTGAAGGCCATCGCCCAATTTATTGCCGCGAATGCTGAGATACAGCCTACTGATTTACAAGACATACCATCCTTCACTGACAAGGGCGGGTTACTGCGGGCACGGCAACTTTTTGGCACAGAGCTCAACGCCATGATGGATGAACTTCAATTGGCATTGGTGGCGTGATGACACCTCAAATAACATTAAAGGGTTGGGCTCCAGCAAAGCTAGGAGACATAGTTCAAGTTCTTGATAATGAGCGAATACCAATCAACAATGAAGAACGAGAAAAGCGATTATCTAAGGCAATAACCAAATATCCATATTACGGAGCAACAGGGCAGGTTGGTGAAATTGATAATTACATATTTGATAGACAGGCCATACTGCTGGGTGAAGATGCCGCACCATTCCTTGATTTTGGAAAGAGTAAGGCCTATCTAGTAGATGGAAAGTTTTGGGTTAATAACCACGCCCATATTTTGCGTGGCCATGTAGGAATAGATAATAAATTTGTTTGCTACCAACTAAATTGCATTAATTACCGTGGCTTTGTATCTGGAACAACAAGACTAAAGCTTACTCAAGGCAGCATGAAAAGCTTGCCCTTGATGATTGCACCTGCAAACGAACAAAAGCGCATCGTTGACAAAATTGAAGAGCTATTCAGCGCGTTGGACAAAGGCGAGGCTTTGCTGAAACAGGTTCAACAGCAGCTTGCTACCTACCGCCAGTCCGTCCTCAAAGCCGCCGTCACCGGCGAACTAACCAAAGAATGGCGGGAACAAAATAAGCAATCTCTTGAAACTGGCGAAGCCTTACTGCAACGCATTCTCAAATTCCGCCGGGAAAACTGGAGAGGTCGCGGCAATTATGAAGAGCCGAGCGCACCTCGCCTGATAGGCCTATCGACAATACCTGAGACATGGATGTGGGCTACGTTGGCTCAGATCACTTTTATTAAGGGTGGTGTAACCGTTGATAAAAAGAGAACCACAGACGATCCGATCACTGTTCCTTATCTAAGAGTAGCTAATGTTCAAAATGGCTATATTGATTTGACAGATGTTAAAACCATCACATTGAAAAAATCTAAAATAGAGCAATATCTATTAAAAAATGGAGATATACTGCTTAACGAGGGTGGCGATCTAGACAAGTTAGGGCGAGGATGGGTTTGGCAAGGCGAAATCGAAACTTGTATTCATCAAAATCATGTTTTCAGGGCCAGACCTGTCTTTGAGCAGCTTTCATCTAAATATATTTCCTATTACGCAAATGCGTTTGGCCAAAGTTTCTTCATGGAGAAAGGCAAACAGTCAGTTAATTTGGCTTCCATCAGCTTGACTGCTATATCTGGCTTACCAATCCCTATACCTCCAATAGAGGAACAACTTGAAATTGTTGAGCTTCTTTCTAAAAAGCTCTCTGAAATTGAACATCTAGTAAACTGGTGCGAAACCGAATTAGCCCGCAGCGCTACCCTGCGTCATTCCATTCTAAAAGCTGCCTTCTCCGGCCAACTTGTGCCCCAAGACCCGGCCGACGAACCAGCGAGCGAGCTGCTGGCCCGTATCAAGGCCAACCGGGAAGCTGATCAGGCCAAACGACCTAAGAAAGTTAAAACAACCCGCACACCCCGCGCCGCAGGCCGTAAATCACGCAAAGCGGCTTGAAGACACGGGCTATCTCGGGCATCACTGTCTGTCTACGCTTGCCTTTCCGGTGCTGCCTTCTATTCTGCCATTAACAGAACCCACCAAGGCTATGCCGTTGTGTATCCTCAAACTGGTGGGTCACTTTCTTCCACGGCTTACAATTTAGTAGGCATCTATTTGAACAGGCGCATGAAAAAACTCGATAACATTTTCTTAGATATAGGTGGCTAGTATGCCTTTGCCCTGTATTCCTGATAATCTTAATAATCTTAATTTAGATTGGCAGAAACTTGCCCCGTTCACCAGTAAGGCAATGCACGAACTTGGGCGTTATGATGGCACCCTGCGCGGCATTGTTAATCCTGGAGTTTTGTTATCACCTATCACCAATCGTGAGGCCGTTCTTTCTTCCCAAATTGAAGGCACCCAAGCGACCTTGCTGGAAGTTCTCAATCATGAGGCCGGGCAAGAATATGATGAGCTTAAGCGCAATGAAATTCATGAGATTATCAATTACCGTCATGCCCTCCTAACGGGTGAAGAATATCTCAAGGAACGTCCGATTACCTTGCAGCTTATTCGTCAACTTCATGCGATGCTGATGCAAGATGTTCGCGGTGGGGATAAAACGCCCGGTAAGTTCCGCGAAGATCAAAACTGGATTGGGAAAAAAGGCTCAACAATTGAACAGGCCCGGTTCATTCCGCCCAACCCCGTTGTCATGCAGGAATATCTAACAAAGCTGCAAACTTTCATTGATGAGGATTATTTCGATCCGCTGGTCCAGTTGGCTATCATTCACGCTCAATTTGAGGTGATCCACCCGTTTAACGATGGCAATGGTCGCTTAGGCCGAATGCTTGTTCCGTTATTCCTGTTCCAAAAGGGTGTTCTCCAACGCCCTATGTTTTATCTCAGTGAGTATTTTGAAGAAACTGACCAGATTTATCGCGATAAACTTCTCGCTGTAACAGCTGCCAAAGATTGGCAAGGCTGGATTGAATTTTTCCTTAGGGCTATTCAGATCCAGGCCGAGCGAAATAACAATAAAGCCAAATCCATTCTTGGCTTATATGAAAGTAAGAAAAGCGTTTTTCGTGATCTTACCAAATCTAAATTTTCTCAAGCCGCGCTTGATGCACTTTTCAAAAAACCTATCCTGAACTCAACAGATTTTCAGAAGCTCACTGGCATTGATAGCCGCCCTACTGCCACCGCCATTCTGAAAGCCCTGCAGCAAGGTGGGGAAATCCGGCTCCTGCGGGCCGGTGCTGGACGCTCACCGGGGATTTTTGCTTTTCCGGCTCTGCTAGAAATTGCTGATGGCAAGTAAACCAATGAAAACTAACAGGAATTTTCCTAACAAGCTTGTGCTTAGTCTGCCAACAGCTATTAGATTTGTGTATGGTGAAAGTCATTTCACTTTACACAAAACATCTTGTGACTAGTCCATCATACACAAAGTTATTGGTTAACAGATCATGAATGACCGCGATTACTCTTCCCTGGTAGCCAAGGTTTGGAACTATGCCCACGTCCTGCGTGACCAAGGCATATCCTATGGCGATTATGTTGAGCAGATTACCTACCTGCTGTTCCTAAAAATGGATCAGGAACGCAGCAAAC
>RGZA01000148.1 GCA_010031785.1 Alphaproteobacteria bacterium | reverse complement strand
GCCTTTTTTTGGCGCGCCTTTTGCCGATTTCTTGGCAAGGATTTCAACCGCTTCTTCTAAGGTCAGTGTATCCATGTTTGTGCCCTTGGGCAAGGTCGCCATGGTCTTGCCGTGCTTTACAAATGCGCCAAAGCGGCCTTGTTGCACGGTAATCATGACGCTATCTGCAGGATGCACACCAACATCGCGACCAGCCATAGCTTTGCGTTTTTCAAGCGCTTCGGCCATCAACACGGTTGCGCGGTTAAGCCCGATGGTGAGTACGTCTTCATCTTTTGGAATGGATTTATAAACACTGCCAAGTTTGAGGTAGGGGCCAAAACGGCCAACGCCAGCCTGAATGGTTTCACCTGTTTCAGGATAAGCGCCCACATCGCGCGGTAGCGCAAGAAGTTTGAGTGCAACATCCAGATCAATCGTCGCTGGATCAAGACCTTTAGGTAATGAGCTGCGTTTTGGTTGTGGGCCTTTATCCTTCTTGGCTTTTTTCTTTTTCTTCTTTTTGCCTTTAGCGTCAACTTCTTCTTCTGCCGGTTCTTCTTTCACGGGCGGTGGTGGCGCAGCGCTTTCGGGACGATCAAGCTGCACATACATACCATATGGGCCATTACGCAAGGTAACAGGCATATTGGTAACAGGATCATTACCCAGAAGTTTCGGGCCTTCACTGCCAGCATTTGCGGCATCACCTGCAACCAGGGGTGCAGTGTATTTGCATTCCGGATAATTGGAGCAACCGATGAACGCGCCGTTTTTACCAAGGCGCAGACCAAGACGGCCAGTATTACATGCCTTGCATAAACGCGGATCAACACCATCGCCCTTATCGGGGAAAAAGTGCGGGCCAAGATTTTCATCAAGCGCGTCGATCACGTCGCGGATTTTGAGTTCCTTGGTGCCATCAATCGCAGCAGAAAAATCGGTCCAGAAATCGCGCAATAAACCCTTCCAGTTCAGCGTGCCATCAGAAACTTTATCGAGTTGTTCTTCAAGCGAGGCCGTAAAATTATATTCAACATAGCGTTCAAAGAAATGATGCAGGAAGGTGGTGACGATGCGGCCACGATCTTCGGGCACAAAGCGCTTTTTATCAAGCACCACATAATCGCGGTCCTGCAATACCTGAATGATGCTGGTATAGGTGGATGGACGGCCAATGCCGAGCTCTTCAAGCTTTTTGATCAGGCTTGCTTCACTATAGCGTGGTGGTGGTTCGGTGAAATGCTGGTTTGGCGTAACCGCATTTTTCTTTAAAGCTTCGCCAGTTTTTACGTTTGGTAAGCGGGATTGTTTTTCATCTTCCGATGCTGCAGCCGTATCATCTTTTTCTTCTTCATAGACACGCAAGAAGCCATCAAACAAAATGACCGAGCCATTGGCGCGGAAGGCGAAGCCTTTTTCTGATCCTGCAATATCAATCGCCACCTGATCTAAAATTGCGCTTTCCATCTGGCTTGCAACCGTGCGTTGCCAGATAAGCGTGTATAGTCGCAAGGCATCGGCTTCTAGATAACGCGCAACGTGCGAAGGCAGACGCGATAGATCCGTTGGACGCACCGCTTCGTGGGCTTCCTGTGCGTTCTTGACGACGCTCTTATATATACGTGGCTGATCGGGCAGATATTTATCGCCATATTCCTTGGTGATAATACCGCGTGCGCCAGCAATTGCTTCGTTGGATAGGTAAATACCATCGGTACGCATATAGGTGATCAGACCGATCGTCTCACCGCCAATATCCATACCTTCATAAAGCTGCTGCGCCATGCGCATGGTGCGTGATGCACCCATACCAAGCTTGCGTGATGCTTCCTGTTGCAGTGTTGAAGTTGTGAATGGCGCATAGGGATTGCGCTTGCTTTGCTTGCGCTCAATTTCGCCAACTGAATAGTTTAGCGCATTGAGTTTTTCAAATGCAGCCTTTGCATCTTTTTCATTGGTGAAGGTAAATTTTTCAACTTTTTTGCCGCCATATTGCGATAGACGGGCAGGGATCTGCGCGCCGGTATCGGTTGTGAATACAGCCTCAATGCTCCAATATTCCTGCGGGATAAATTTCTCAATCTCATCTTCGCGCTGACAGATCAGGCGCAAGGCAACGGATTGCACGCGGCCAGCCGAACGAGCCCCTGGTAGCTTGCGCCACAAGACAGGCGACAGTGAAAAGCCCACGAGATAATCAAGTGCGCGGCGCGCCATGTAAGCATCAATCAGCGGTTGATCTAGCGCACGCGGATTGGCAATCGCATCCTGCACCGCGCTTTTGGTGATTTCGTTGAATGTAATACGGTGAACTTTTTTGCCCTTGAGCAGGTTTTTATTTTGCAATACTTCCTGCACGTGCCATGCAATGGCTTCGCCTTCGCGATCAGGATCGGTTGCAAGATATAAAGTGTCGGCATCTTTTAGTGCGCGGGTGATTTCACCCACGGGCCGCGCCGCGCGCTCGCCCAATTCCCATGACATGGCAAAATCTTCATTCGGTTTTACCGAACCATCCTTGGGCGGCAAGTCGCGCACATGGCCAAAGGAAGCCAGAACGGTGTAATCACTGCCGAGATATTTATTGATGGTTTTGGCCTTTGCAGGCGATTCAACGATGACGAGTTTGTGTCCGGACAAGTACTTGTTCCTACGGGTTGTTGTGTCCCTTACATACGGGACAGATTATTTAGGTTTTATTAACGTTTCACATTAGCAATGTAGGAGGGGTAGCTGATAAGAAGGCCCTATGTCAACCATGGAACAATCAGGCGTTGCAGGACAAAACGGTTATTTTGTAAAATATTGTTTTATATCAATGTTTTATCGAAAATGTTTCACGTGAAACACAACCGTAGGTTGAAAACATCGAAAAACAAAGGAGAATCTTGACATAATTGCCCCTGTAAAAGCGATTTTCGGGTTTTTGCAAAGGGAAAATTGGTTTTAGAAATTTTTGGATTTGTTCATTTTGTCCAAAGCACAATTTGTAAGACGTTATTAATTTGGGCTGTTGCGTGGAGGCGGGGAAGGTAACCCTTGTAGCTTTGGTGTGGTAGGGGTGATGGGGCTTGCGTTTGTCCTAGCGCGTTCTTGTGCCGCTTTTAATGCTTTTTCTGTAGAAGCTTTTATTCTCTGTAATGTTGTGTCTGCCATGGGGAGCATGGCTGGGCTTAGCTTGCCTGAATTTATAGTGGTTTCTATTACTACAACTTTAGTTCTTAACTGCTGGCAGTCTTTTCTAAGTTTCTCAGCATGATGATCTGCAGTGGAGGTTTCTTGTTCCACTGAAGCGCTTAATGTATCGATTTGTATGTTCAGTTGCGCTATTTTCTTTATCAGGTCATCTGTTGTTATTGGGGCGGATTTTTCTGCAGCTGCCGGGGTAGAAATATGTGGATGCGTTTGCTTATAAGCAATCCCTGCCACGAAAAGTGCAGCTATCGAGAACCACGTGCATAGCATATGGTTCCAAAAAAAATCTTCTATAGCGCTGTAAGTGGTTTTTCTTTTTCGCACTTTAAAAATAACCCTCTTAAATATACGAAAACTCTCCAATAATTATGGCAACGGCACAAGTGGCATTTTACTTTCAGGCGTTATTTCCCCTCCCTCCGGG
>RGZA01000147.1 GCA_010031785.1 Alphaproteobacteria bacterium | reverse complement strand
TAACTCCCCTCCCGTTGGGAGGGGCTGGGGGCGGGGATGTCTCAATAAACTCAGATTATTGCTTGCGCCATCCCCTCTCCTAACCTCCCCCAACGGGGGAGGAATAGCAGCGCGCTGCTTCATTAAATATCTTTGCTATTCCTCACCCTTGCGGTGATGGCGTTGGCCGGATTGTTCATCATAGACTTTATTCTCAGCCGTCTGTTCAGCCTTACGTTGTTCGTTTTCCCAATTTTCCTGCGCGATTTCGTAGCGCTTTAATTCTTCAAACATCACTGATAATTTTTCGCGCTCGGTATGTACTTCGCGTTCTTTGGCAGATAAATCACGCTGCATGCGCTCATGGCGTTGCAACTGGTCCTTGATATAGATGCCGATTGAAAACAATACATCCGCCTCATCGGTTTGTGATGCGCGTTCTTTTTCCATTTCAAGATTAGCCTGCAAGGCCGCAATCGCCATAAGGATCGCATCGGCTTCACCCTGCTTTGCTGCAAGAATACGTCGCTGCTCATCAACATACAGCTTGTGCATTTTTATAAGTGTTTCAAGCTGCCGCATGACTGTTACTTACATTAGCGTTTGTTCAAAATTGCACTCAAAATCTGGTAACCATCGGCAATGGAACTGTTTTCTTCCTTACGCTGCGCTAAGAAGGCTTCAAGCTCAGGATGATAGCGAATGGCTTCATCGGTTGCAGGATCACTGCCGCGGCGGTATGCGCCAAGCCGGATCATCTCCGCCATATTATCATAAGCCGACATCAAACGGCGCGCATGATTGACGATTTGATTTTCTTCTTCAGAATTACAATTAGGCATCATCCGCGAAATACTGCGCAGCACATTAATCGCCGGGTAACGCCCGCGCTCGGCGATGCTGCGTTCAAGCACAATATGCCCATCAAGAATTCCGCGCGCTGCGTCTGCGATGGGTTCATTATGATCATCGCCATCTACCAGTACGCTGAATAACGCCGTGATGCTGCCCTCCCCTTGCCTGCCAGGACCTGCGCGTTCCAATAATTTGGGAAGCTCGGAAAAAGTTGTGGGTGGATAGCCTTTAGTTGTTGGCGGCTCCCCTGCTGAAAGGCCAATTTCACGCTGCGCCATGGCAAAGCGCGTGACGCTATCAATCAAACACAGCACGTTTTTGCCGCGTTCGCGGTAATATTCGGCAATTGCCAGCGTCATATAGGCCGCCTGGCGACGCATAAGCGGCGCTTCATCAGATGTTGCAACGACCAGCACCGAGCGCGCCAAGCCTTCTTCGCCTAGATCATCATGAATAAATTCCTGAACTTCGCGGCCACGTTCACCCACCAGACCAATCACAATAACGTCGGCGGATGTATAGCGCGCAATCATTGACATCATGATTGATTTACCAACGCCCGAGCCAGCAAAAATTCCCATACGCTGGCCAAGGCAACAGGTAAGAAATGTATTGAGCGCGCGAACACCTAAATCAATTTTTCCGCCAACGCGCTGGCGTTGATGCGCAGGCGGCGGTGTGTTGCGCAATAAAATCGGATGATCACCAAGCGGTAACATGCCCTTGCTGTCAATCGGTTCACCCAGTGCATTCACCACGCGGCCTAACCATCCATCGGTTGGTGAAACGGTAGGTTGGGATTCCGCAACTTCCGCTTTTGATCCAAGACCAATTCCATCAAGCGAACTAAACGGCATTAATAATGCGCGGCCATTTCTGAAACCAACCACTTCAGAAAGGACGCGGCGATTACCTTGCGCAATTAAATAACAACGACTACCAACAGAAAGTTTACGTTCAGCCCCTGCCACTTCCACCAATAATCCAGAAACAGCCGTCACCCGCCCGTAATGCCGGACGGATGAAATTCCCTCAATGTCAGATAAAAGGCGCTGAATCTCCATAACTGACATTCTGAATTCATAATCTTTTACAAAGGGTTAACTAGGGTTAACTGAAGCCTAACCACATAGTCACAGCTTTGTTAATCATATTTACCAATTCTTAATGCTTATTAGTGTTAATTAAGGTAATAATTACTAACGGCCCTTAACAAAGCTTGTTAGTCGTCCATTAAGTAGCTCGTACCGGTTAATACCACAAACCTAATATAAGGGGATATCCCATGCGCGTATTGCTTGTTGAAGATGATAGCTCGGTTGCCAAGAGTATTGAGCTGATGCTTCAAGCCGAAGGCTTTATTTGTGACACAACTGATCTGGGTGAAGACGGTTTGGAAATCGGCAAGCTTTATGATTATGACATCATCATCCTTGATCTGATGCTCCCGGATATTGACGGTTACGAAGTTCTGCGCCGCTTGCGCCAGGCAAAGGTTAACACTCCTATTCTCATTCTTTCCGGTCTTAACGAACTTGATAATAAAATTCGTGGCCTTGGTTTTGGCGCCGATGATTATCTTACCAAGCCGTTTGACCGCCGTGAACTTGTTGCACGTATCCATGCGATTATCCGCCGCAGCAAAGGTCACTCCGATAGCGTTATTCGCACCGGCAAGCTTACCGTCAATCTGGATACCCGCACGGTAGAAGTTGAAGGTCAGCCACTGCATCTCACCGGTAAGGAATATGGCATCCTTGAATTGCTTTCCTTGCGTAAGGGCACGACCCTCACCAAAGAAATGTTCCTCAACCACCTTTATGGCGGTATGGATGAACCAGAACTCAAGATCATCGACGTATTTGTATGCAAGCTGCGTAAAAAACTGATGCAATCAACCGCAGGCGATAACTATATCGAAACCGTATGGGGCCGTGGCTATGTGCTGCGTGATCCACAAGCTAGCGCAAGCGAAGCACCTTCTGAAAAAGCACGGGTTGCTGCTGCCGTTTAAGCCATCTATAGAGTTAAAAAAAAGGGCGCTGTGTTTCAGCGCCCTTTTTTAATGCTACTCCACAAGAAACGAAGAGTCATTGCGAGCAGGCCTTCAGGCCGACGCGGCAATCCATTCTTCTTATATTGAGCCTGGATTGCCACGCCCCTAAAGGGGCTCGCAATGACGCTGCGATTATTTTGAATAATTAAAAATCTGCATTCTCAACGGGCAAGGCTGGTGCTTGCAATGGCATTAGCACAACAACTAGATGCTCAGGAGAGCGTTGATCGCAAGCAACAGTAAATCCGTAAAACTCAATCATGCGGCCAGTGACATAGGCATGAACCGTGCGCGGCGTTACATCGTCAATCGTTGTCTCGCCCTTTAGCGCAAGGTGCATGGCCTCAGATAGCTGTGCATGGCTGCCGGTAATGGTAATTTTAACGCCGGTCTTGCCTTGCTCAGCGGTTGCTTCCACCAATACCTCGCCACCATGGCTCAGCACATCTTCGGCAAGCATGGTTAGGCACAATACCATCTTGAGTGCGCCCTTTTGCTCGGCAACGTCGTTAAAGGCCTGCTCATCACCCCAGGTCAGTTTGGATTTACTAGTTGAAAGATAATCTTTGGCGGTAGCGCGCATGTCTTTCAACGTCACGCCGCGCTCCGCGCCCGATTTGCCATAGGCCATGCGGAACAGGCGCAAGCGCTTGGCGGCCTGCTGCGCTGAAGAGCTGATCAGCTTCATCGCTTCGTTAACGACAGAGCCGCCAATATCCTCCACCAACTCAACGCCATTATTAATGGCCCCAACCGGGCTAATCAGATCATGGCATATCTTTGAGGAAAGGAGCTCGAGCAAGCGGATATCGATAAGCATTAAATATGTCC
>RGZA01000146.1 GCA_010031785.1 Alphaproteobacteria bacterium | reverse complement strand
TAGCCGGCGGCACAGTCATCTAGGCCTGCTGAGCCCGCTGGCGTTCGAACAACTTCCAACTGGAAGTTAATAAACGTCTACAAAATCGGAGGAAGACCAGTTGTAGGCATGCTACCCATAGATGAAATGGTTAATTTGGGAGAAACTCTTGTAAATCTCGAAAGTCTTAAGGAAAAAGTAACGCGTCCTAGCCAAACAATTGGCGGTCCGGTTGATATAGCGGTTATTAGTAAAGGAGAGGGTTTTGTGTGGATAAAACACAAACACTATTTTGATTTAAGGATTAATCCGAGATATGCTGCGAAACTAGGATCTATGGTGCAAAGCGATGAATAAACAAAAAATTGCAGATAGCGATATTCTCTATATGAAAGAGATTGAGGCAATGCTGGGAACCGTAGACCTTGCACAGACGCCCCAATATGTCCTAATTACTCACCCTGACGGCAGTGTTGAAGTGCGATCTAGAAGCAACTCATATGAAAAAGAGCATGACAAAATTGCAAGATCAGATTATTCAAGAATTCTTGAGAACGTTGTGGCTGATATGCAGTTAAGCAGGTAATCTCTTTTTGTTACTGACGATATCCTTGTATTGGAGCAATTACTTCCTGCCACCAAAACTATTGGGGGTAACAATAGGGGTAACTCAAGCAGAGATATAAAATTAAGCCGCTTTTTATATGGCTTTATTTGATTTATTAAATCCCTGTTGTGCCACCATCACCTTTTGCAATTAATTAAACTGCCGCTGGCTGATGCCTTGGATCAAAACATCCTGAATAACTTTCTTATCCGCAAAGCCTTGCGTCACTAATACCAGCTTGTTTTTAAGCTTGGTCACATCCAGGAACTGGCCGTTGCGATAGGTAGCCTTATTAAGATTGCCATATAGCGCATTCATATAGGCATCCTTGATCTTTGGAATAAGATGCGCAACTTGTGCGACATTTTTTTCTTCGGAAATTTGCAGTGCAACGATCATGGATACAACTTCCTGAACATTATTTTTTCCCAGCACCGGCATAATCATCGGATCAAGCTTGAGGTAATATGAATTTTCTGGCCCTTGTGTGAGCATTGAGGGAGCGCCGCCTTTTTTCTTTTCAGCTTTCTTTTCGCCTTCTGCTTTTTTGTCGCCGCCACCACCATGGCCACTCGCATAGGCAGGCTGCACGGTCAGCAGCACCATTGAAAAGATCAGGCTTAAAATCAACATCGACTTACGCATGAATGCTCGCTCTTTAAATATAAATAAAATATATCGTCTGAATGAGATCATCATAAGCTGCAATGCAATAAGACCTGCTTAACATTGCTTAGCTTTTGATATAAATGACAAGCACATAAGGGCGTGCTAAAAATGCTGCCAGCCCTGTTGTTTCAGCATCATAACGCGCTTGTCCTTATCCAGAACATCAACACTTGCAGCACCCTTTTTTAAGGTACCAATTCTGGTTAATGGGACATTAATCTTACTTAGCGCGATTTTTAATAGGCCGCTTTCGCGCGCATCAATTACAAAGGCGAGCTCATAATCCTCACCGCCCGAAAGAATAGTTTCGATCATGGCAGGGTTTGCATCACACACGCGTTTTGCTGCGGCCGATAGCGGAACCTTATCCGCTTCAAGCGTTACATGTACCTGTGATGCATTAGCAATGTGACCAACATCGGCAACAAGCCCATCGGAAATATCAACTGCCGCTAGCGCAAAAGGACGAATGGTGCGCGCAAGATCCAAACGTGGTTCTGGTGCATAATGGCGCTGTTTTAAAAATTCGATATCTTCTGCGGTTGCACCGGACAGCTTTTTTCCCTGCAATGCCATAAGCCCAAGTGCGGAATCGCCAATCGTACCGCTTACATACACCTCATACACATCATTCGGCTCCATGACGCGCTTTAAGGTGCGGCGCAAGGCCTGTCCGCGCGGCACCACCCCCATGGCGGTTATAGAAAAAATATTGGCATCATGCGTACGCACGCTATCGCCGCCCATTAAATGAATACCGTATCTCTTCTGATCCTGATGCAGGGTTTCTGAAAAAGCAGCGAGCCAAGCATCATCAATATGTTTGGTAAGGCCAATGGTGAGCGTATAGCTGAGCGGCTGCGCGCCCATCGCCGCAAGATCCGATAAATTGCTGCGCAATAATCGCTGTGCAATTGTTTGCGGGGTATCGTGTGCACTGAAATGCACGCCCTCCACCATCGCATCGGTTGTTACAACCAATTCTGCATCCGGCGGAACCGTTAGCAGCGCCGCATCATCGGTAAGGCCAAGTGCGCCCGGAAACGCTGCCGCCAGTGGTTTAAAATAACGCGCAATGCGATCAAATTCGTTCATTTTTTGGCCTAAAATTAGCTACGCCCAGATTAACTACGCAACACCTTGGAAATCTTGTCCAGCACGGCATTGACCAGCGCAGGTTCCTTGCCGGAGAAAAAGCCATGCGCCACATTGACATAGTCATTGATGATAATCGCGCTATCAGTTTTTGCATGAGTCAGCAATTCGCCAACGCCCGCGCGCAAAATGCTTTTGATGATTTTTTCAAGACGCTCAAGCGGCCATTTAGGGTCAAGGCCACTGCTGACCATTTCATCAATATCAGCTTGCCGTGCTAACGTGCCATTCACGATCGATGCAAAAAGTTCCTTATCAAACGATTCAGGAACAGGTGCTTCTGCATCGACAGGCATTGTGCCTTGCAGAAAATCTTGCACAACATTGCCCGCATGATTGCCGGTATAATCAATGGTATAAAGCGCCTGAACCGCAGCCATGCGTGCGGCTGATTTCTGTGCGGATGAAGGAGCTGGTTCTTTGTGTAATGCTTCAGACATAATAATTACTGTTACTTTCTATTCTCTAGGGTAAAGGCCGAGCTTGCCTTTTAATGCAATCATATCAAGACAGGCCTGCGCAGCAGCCCCGCCCTTGTTTTCGCCCGTTATGCTGGCACGTTCCCACGCCTGCTCTTCGGTATAGGTGGTAAGAATGCCATTGCCAAGCGCAAGCGCATAGGTGGTGGTCAGATTAGTCAGCGCGCGCGAACTTTCATTCGCGACAATTTCAAAATGGTATGTATCGCCCTTTATCACGCAGCCCAATGCAACAAAGCCATCAAAGCGGCGGCGCGCCGGGTGATATTGCTTCATCTTGATGCCATATAAAATCGCCGATGGAATTTCCAGCGCACCCGGCACTTCAAACCGTTCAAAACTCGCACCCTTGGCGTTAAGCACGATCAACGCGCCCTTCATCAATTCTTCGGAGATGCCTTTGTAAAAGGGCGCCTCGATAATCATGATATGTGGTTTTTTATCCGTCATGTGTCGCTCTTAATTGATCTGTGGCCTTCAACAGATAATCCATATCCATCAAGACCCACTACCAGTTTATTAGGGGAGTTGGTCAATAAAATCATCTTTTTAATCCCAAGCGCGACCAAAATCTGTGCGCCAACACCATAATCGCGCAAATTTCCATCGGGTTTCACGCCCAAAAGCTCTGCCTGCAAGCGCTCGGAAAGGCTGCTAGGCTGGGGTTCACGCAATAATACGATTACGCCGCGCCCTTCTTTTTCAATCGCCTGCATCGCCGCCTGAATTTCACCGCCGCGCCCGTGCGAGCCATCACCAAGGACATCTTCCAGCACATTAATCGCATGCATGCGTACCAGCACCGGTTCATCACCGCTAAGATCACCCTTAACAAGCGCGATATGTTCGGCATAGGAAATCCGGTTTGCATAGACATGCATTTGAAACTCACCGCCAAACACTGAACGGAATGGCATGGTCAGGCGCTTTTCAATAATCGTTTCTGTGCGACGACGATAAGCGATCAGATCGGC
>RGZA01000145.1 GCA_010031785.1 Alphaproteobacteria bacterium | reverse complement strand
ATATACAATGATGGTCGTAACAGTTATAAATAGTATGATAAATACTAGCGAATACGTTCCTGCTATATCACCACGAAATCTTCCTGATTTTGGTTCCGTCGTAGATATATAAGGTATAAGTATTGAAATGGCAATTGCTATAGTACCATATATTAATCCATCTGTTTTATTTGAATATGTCATATATCCTACAATTATTGGCATTAATAAACATAACACTGACGAAGAATAGGCCAATAACACTGGTTGATTTTGTTGTGCTTGTTGTGGCACTGATTCTTGTTGTGTTGATGGTGCTTGTTGTTGTGTGGATTCCATTATATTATATACTTTAATAAATAAAATTTTAAAATTAATTTTATTAATTATTAAGTATTTATATAGCAAATTTTTCACCTATTTTTTAAATTAACTAAATATATGGTCCATGCTAGTTAGATTTATACAACTAAAATTAATTAAATTAATTTTGTTTTATTTTTTTGAGTCCGTCCAGAATATATAAATAAATTCTATTTAATAAATAGATTAGTGTGTAATGTCCAACACAAATTATAAGTATTTAGAAGGTGCTGTATTTTCTAATATTTCAGTTATTCCAAATGCGGATTTAACAGAAGATGGCTCAATTGAAGCTGCAGGTACTCTTTTTGTAAATACTATAAAAGAATATGATATATCATCAATCGGTGTTACCTTAGAAGGAAGTATTTTCGCTGCTGGTAAAGCAATAATTACATCAACTGAACCAGCACAAAATGCGTCTAGTTCAAGTTTAATAGTATACGGTGGTATATCAGCATATAAAGATTCATTATTATTAGGAAGTTTATTAATTAATAATACAAGTGATAGTTTTAATTTAAGTACAGGTTCATTAATAATACCAACTGGTGGGGCAAGTATTAATGGTAATGTAAATGTTGGTGGAATGATTACATTATGGAATGAGCAACCATCAATAAATGCGAATTATGGTTCATTAATTTCATTAGGTGGAATTGGTATTAAGCATACAACAGATGCGGTTTCATTTACATCAGGCGGAGCATTAACAATTTCTGGTGGTGCAAGTGTAGAAAAAACATTATATGCAAATATTATTATTTCAAATAATAGTAATATACATGATTTAGTAGCAGCAAATATTACAGGGGATAATTTATTAGTAACAAATGCGAATATACTTTTATTAACATCTGGTAGTATTATAACAAATGATATTTTTGCAAATCAATTTAATGGTGTAAATATAAATAGTATAAATTCAACATTAACTAATTTAATATCTACAAATAATTCAGTAAATAATTCATATGTAATTAATGAGTTTGTTGCAAATTCAACTATTGTAAATTTAAATACAACAAATTTTGAAAGTATAAATATTAATGGTTCAATTGGTAATATAGATACATTAACAGTTGGAAATTTATATGTTAAAAATAATATAGAATATAATGATATTGTTACAAATATTAGTTCATTAAATATAATATGTGATTATGGTACTATAGGAAATTTAGAATTAAATCAGGGTACATTTTCATTTTTGTATGGTATTGATTTATGGTTAAGTAATTTAACAGTATCAAATATTCTTAATAATCAATTAACATCAACATATTTAAATAGTATAAATGCACGAATTCTGAAAGAAACTGTTGGAAATAGTTTAATTACAAATGCGTCCATAAATAATTTGTTATCTTCAAATGGAACGATATCAAATTTATATTCAAATAATATTTCAAGTGATTCAATTTTATTATCAGGAACAATACCTTCATATAATTCTACTACAGGTACATTAATTAGTTATGGTGGTATTTCTATTAATTGCACAGAAGATGTTACAAGTTTAACGAGTGGTGGTGGATTAACAGATGCTGGAGGTGCAACAATTGCTAAAAGTTTATTAGTAGGTGGGACTGTAAATGCTACAAGTGTTACTGCTGGTAGTTTATATGGTATTGATGCGTTATTTATTAATATACATGGAGAAAATATTACAATAGCAAATGTAGTATATGATAAATTAGTAATAATATAACGAGTAATAATTTAATAAATAATACATTTTTATCTCTTTATTCGACAATTACAAATTTAAATGTAGATTATAGTTCAGTAGGAAATATAGAATTATATTATGGTTCATTTGGTAATTTATCTGGAACAAATGCATGTATTAATAATTTATTAACATCAAATATAAATGCATTATATAGTACTATTGATAACTTATTAGTAACTAATATTACAACAACAAATATAATTGGTACAAATGGTAATTTTATATATTTAACAGCTGGAAATGTACAAGCAGGTGATATAAATTTTACAGGAACATTATATAAAAACGGTCAGCCATATATTTCTAACGAATATTGGACACAATTAAGTAATGGGAATATTATATATACACATGGTTATGTAGGTATTAATACAACAAACCCGCAATATACACTTGATATTGATGGAAATATACATATTGGTGGTACTATACCAAGTTATAATTCTACAACAGGAACAATTATAACAAATGGCGGAATATCAGTAAATTGTAGTGAAAATGCCATTTCAGCAACAAGTGGTGGAGGTATAACAGTATCAGGTGGTATTGGTATTGAAAAAGACGCATATATAGGTGGAAGTATGTGGATATCTGGAAATGTAGATATAAATAAAAATATTATAACAAATGTGACTGCACCATCAAATTTATTGGATGTAACAAATAAATGGTATGTTGATAATAGGTTTAATTTATTTACAACTGGGAATATTAATGGTAATTTTACACAAGGTCAAGTTATTGTGGCTACAACATCTGGTAATATATCTGGATATGATTCATTTATATATGATGTTAATTCTGCTTTACTTGAATTATATGGTACAACAGATGCAACAAGTTTATCTCAAGGTGGTACATTTAAAGTATACGGAGGAACAAGTATAGATAAAAATTTATACGTTGGTGGAAATGCACATATATTAGGCTATCTTGATATGAATAATCAAAAAATAACAAGTGTTGCAATTCCTACAACTTATTATGATGCAGCTAATAAATATTATGTAGATAATCTTATTAGTGAATTAACAATTGGAAATATTCATGGTAATTTCACACAATATTCAACATCAGATGCTATAAATTTAACTTCCGGTGGTGTATTACATATTAGTGGCGGAGCGCGCATTGATAAAAGTTTATTTATTGGCGGACCTTCATTACAAATTCCTGTTGGAAATAATACATCTAGACCTGCATTTCCATCTAAAGGATATATTCGATACAATACAGACCTTGATAGTTTTGAAGGATTCGGCGCAGGTAATAGTTGGGGAACTTTAGGTGGTGTTATTGATATTGCAAAAACAACAAAAATAATAGCATCCTCTACACCAAGTATAACTGATGGGAATTTATATTTTTATACAGTTGGTTCAGAACGAATGAGAATTAATAGTGCTGGTAATATAGGTATTGGTACAACAACTCCATCGGCCACATTACATATAAATGGTAATTTATTTGTATCAACAGGTATAAATGCAAATAATCAACGTATTACAAATGTTACAGCGCCATCAGTTGATTTAGATGTAGCAAATAAATGGTATGTTGATAATCGTTTAAGTCAATTTACTGGAGGCAATTTAAATGGCAATTTTACACAATATGAAGTGCTTGTTGGAAGTACATCAGGCTATGTAATTGGATATAATAATTTTATGTTTGATGGAACAACATTATCCGTTTATTCAACATCAGATGCTATAAATTTAACTTCCGGTGGTGTATTACATATTAGTGGCGGAGCGCGCATTGATAAAAGTTTATTTATTGGCGGACCTTCA
>RGZA01000144.1 GCA_010031785.1 Alphaproteobacteria bacterium | reverse complement strand
TTAGAGGCGCCTTGCGTTATACGCATATTATAAACGCCTGTTAAAGGCATCCATAATTAACAGTTCCTTTTTGCCAAAAAAGCCTTAAAAAGGGGTGGCTATTCTCGCCATTTCCTAGATTAGGCTAACCCATGCAACCTGCACGCAAACCGGAAACTGATATGAACCAAGAAACCTCCCCCAAACTTATGGACCGCAATCTCGCCATTGAATTGGTGCGCGTGACGGAGGCGGCTGCCTTGTCGGCATCGCTGCTTGTTGGGCATGGCGATGAAAAAAAAGCGGATCAGGCGGCGGTGGATGCGATGCGCAAGGCGCTCAATGTATTGCCAATTGATGGCACAGTGGTGATCGGTGAAGGTGAACGCGACGAAGCGCCGATGCTTTATATTGGTGAGAAAGTTGGACGTGGCGGCGCAAAGCTTGATATCGCGCTTGATCCGCTGGAAGGCACGACGATTACCGCAACGGGCGGCCCCAACGCGCTTGCGGTTATTGCAATGGCAGAGGCCGGCGGCTTTTTAAATGCCCCCGATGTGTATATGGACAAGATTGCAATTGGACCAAGCTATCCTGAAGGTATTATTGATCTCGATAATTCGGTTCAGCAAAATCTCAAAAACATTGCAGCGGCTCGTAAGGCTGATCTGTCTGAAATTCTCGTGTGTATTCTTGACCGCCCACGCCATCAGGAATTGATTGCCAAGGTGCGCGAAACTGGTGCGCGTATCATGCTGATTGGTGATGGCGATGTAAGCGCGGTGATTGCAACAACCACCCCTGAAACGGGCGTTGATGTGTATATGGGTACGGGCGGTGCACCAGAAGGTGTTCTTGCTGCTGCTGCACTGCGCTCGATCGGCGGACAAATGCAAGGCCGCTTGCTGTTCAGAAACGATGAAGAAAAAGCGCGCGCCGCACGTTGGGGCGTGACCGACCTTAACCGCAAATATGGTTTGCTTGATCTTGCCAAGGGCGATGTGATGTTCGCTGCAACCGGTGTAACCACTGGCCCGATGCTACGCGGTGTACGTAAATTCCCCGGCGGCGCTGCAACCCATTCGGTGGTGATGCGCTCCAAAACCGGCACCGTGCGTTATATCGAAGCAAGTCATAATTTCAGAATTAAGCCTTGGTCGTAAATCAATCACTCACTGGCCGTAAATGGATTGTGCAGCCATGCGATGATCGGCTGGCTCTGACAATCCAGCAGCGCCATGCTGTGCCCGATGTTGTTGCGCGCGTGATGGCAATCCGTGGCATTACCCTTGAAACGGCGGCGGATTTTCTTGAGCCGACCTTGCGTGCGCTTCTGCCTGATCCGTTCCAGCTTAAGGATATGGATGCGGCCGTATCGCGCATGATCACCGCGATTAAATATAACGAAAAAATCTGCGTGTTTGGTGATTATGATGTGGATGGCGCAACATCTTCCGCATTGCTCATTCGCTTTTGCCGCGCGATTGGCGTTCTGATTTCCTATTATATTCCCGACCGCATGAAGGAAGGCTATGGCCCGAACAGCGCCGCCATGCAACAGCTTGCAGCAGATGGAATTAAACTCGTTATTACAGTTGATTGCGGCGTTACCGCGCATGAGCCATTAAAAGCTGCCAAGGAAGCAGGGCTTGATGTGATCGTGCTTGATCACCATGCGGGGGAGCCGCAATTGCCGCCAGCAGCAGCGGTGGTCAATCCTAACCGCATTGATGAAACATCCCAGCATCGCCACATGGCGGCGGTGGGCGTGACGTTTTTGTTTCTGGTTGCGCTCAATAATAAATTGCGTGAAGCGGGGTTTTATAAAAAAAATGTACATTCCGGCCTTGAGCCGGAATCCAGTTCCATAAAAGAAGGTGGATCCCCGCTTTCGCGGGGATGTGCATCTTCTTTTATGGAACCAAATTTAATGAGTGAGCTTGATATCGTGGCGCTTGGTACGGTGTGCGATGTTGTGTCATTAACGGGCGTGAATCGTGCCTTTGTACGGCAAGGCCTGCGCGTGATGAGCCGCAGCAATAATATTGGTATTAATGCGCTGCTTAATGTTGCGCGCAACAAGGGCGCTGCCGATACCTACACGGCGGGCTTTGTACTTGGCCCGCGCGTGAATGCCGGTGGGCGCGTTGGTAAATCCGATCTGGGCACACGGTTGCTCAGCACGCAGGATGCAAACGAAGCCCATGACATTGCGCAGCAACTTGAAAAACTCAATGAAGAGCGCCGCATGATTGAAGCGCAAACATTGGAACAAGCGCTTGCTATGGTGTCACATACCAGCACGCATGCAGCCTTTGTCGATGGCGAAGGCTGGCATCCGGGCGTAATTGGTCTTGTCGCATCGCGTGTGAAGGACCGCTTTAATCTGCCTGCCTTTGCAACGGCGTTTGATGGGGAGATGGGCAAGGGCAGTTGCCGTTCGATCAAAGGCATTGATATTGGCGCGATGATTATTGCTGCGCGGCAGGAAGGTTTGTTGATCAATGGCGGCGGGCATGCAATGGCAGCAGGCTATACCGTTGCAAAACAAGCCTATCTAGCGTTTAAAGAATTTATTGAAACGCGTCTTGCCAAGGTCCTTGCGGAAACGCCGTTAGAGCCAACCTTATTACTTGATGGTTTGCTTACGCTTGGTGGTGTGAACGTAGAGCTCGCAGAAAAACTTCAGGCGCTCGCGCCCTTTGGTTCAGGAAATCCCGAACCACGTTTTGCGATCATGGATGTAAAATTATTGCGCGCAGATATTGTTGGCGCAAATCATCTTCGCCTTGTGTTCAATAGCGAGATCGGCGGAAGCCTTAGCGCAATTGCATTCCGCGCGATGGATAATGAGATAGGGCAGGCGCTGGCGAATCTTAAAAAAGGTAGCCGGGTGAATGTTGCGGGCTATATCCGCCTCAATTCCTATGCAATGCGAAACGATGTGCAGTTGGTCGTGGAAGATGTTGCCATCATTTAACGTCATCCCGGAAATTGCGCAGCAATTATCCGGGATCCAGCTTTTTTATTATTTTCTGGATCCCGCATAAGCTCTAAAGAGCTTTGCGGGATGACGTTTATTTCTTATGAAATTCAGCAAGTTACCGTTCATAAACCTTTTTATTTTATAATCAGGTCTATGGATATGACCCTGCGCCAGGCTCAACTTAACATGACCAAGAACGCAACCTTTGCGCCAAAGGTGCCGTTGATTATCTGGCTGCTTGAAAATCCAAAATCACCACTTCATTTGCCGGGCGCGATCAGTTTGCAAAAACATGATTACGTGCATTGCCTGCTTGGCGCAAATTTAAAACTGGATGGCGAAGCATTTGTAATCGGTTTCACTATGGGCTGTGATACACGTATGACTGGGTTTCATCTGTGGCTCTTTAAAATGGTCAGCTGTCATTTCTATCCGCGCCAATATCGTTTTTCAGGGCGCAAACACTGGATCATTTTCAAGCGTGGCTATGATCTGGCTAAGCAGACGCCGGTGCGGCATCTGGAAAGTTTTGATTTTGATAGCTGGCTTGATAAGCCACTGGAACAGCTGCGCCGCCTGTTTTTTGGCGAAAAAGCCCTTAATTTCCAATAATCCAACCTTGAAAACTTCGATATAGACAAAGCGCGGTTCGCCGCATAAAACCATCTCCTGCTGCGGGCGTGGCGGAATTGGTAGACGCGCTGGATTTAGGTTCCAGTGGGGTGACTCGTGGGGGTTCAAGTCCCTCCGCCCGTACCATCAGATAACCACCTTTGGTGGTTCCCCTCCAAACTCCCAGCTCTGCTGGGAGTTATTGGCTGTAGGTCGGGAGATGTTGATGGGCGTATTTCATACTCGAAATAACCTGGATCATTAGGTACTTTATCTTTTGAGATACATAAATAATCACACAAACATATGGTGCGATCAAGATGGGGTTGTTGTTGGAGGAGTTCTAATTGATCCTAGCTAAACCACCGCCTAAGGCGGTGCGAATAACGGCGGTTATACATTTACGGGATTGAGTCATAAAAGTCTCCTTGGGGAACTACCA
>RGZA01000143.1 GCA_010031785.1 Alphaproteobacteria bacterium | reverse complement strand
TCGCCGCCATCAGATCATTTTCAGGAACCGTGAGGCCAAGATTCAAAACAATCTCATCGAGCCTGCCCTTGTGAATATTTTCCAAAATCCAGTCGCGGGCATTTTTTCCAGCTTTTTCCGGCCATATGGCGGGAAGCTGTTCCACCTGCACATCGGTAAGTTTAAACGTCGCGCTCACATCACGCGGTGTTGATCCTACGTGAATGGATGCATCGCTGATTAACACCATCTTTTCAAAATCAAAGCGCAAGGTCTCCAGCCGCAGCTTGCTGTCGTTTCTATTATACCGCGCAACGATCTGCCCTGATTTAAACGGCAATGGCGCAGCATAAAGATCTGGCAGCGTGATCTCGCCCTTATCCAGATTAATGTTCATCCCGCCATCAATGACTTTGATATTTTCATCAATGCTGACATTGACAGAACCCGTAAGCGGCGATGAAATAAAATCAAACGGTTTAAGCTGCGCAATACTGCCCGCAAATAAGGATGGGTTGAGATGATCAAACGATCCCGTTGCTGTAAACGTTTTATCCGCCGCCTTATAGGCAAGCGTAAAATCAACCGCAGTTTGCATCTTATTCTTGGTAATGCTCAGCGCGGCTTTGCCAGCATAGTCATTTTTTAAGCGCTTTAAGGACAGCGCCGGCATGGCAATATTCCATGTAATCTGCTTGCCCTCATCAATGATCGTAAGGCCCGCATCAATGATCGAGACATTGGCAAACAACCCAAAACCCACCGTGCGCGTGTGCGGTGAGCGCAGCACATCACGCACAAAATTATTAAATTCTTCAGCCGTGACATCATCTTTTCCAGCCGCCAGTGCATTGCCATCATCTGAAACCCAGGCGCCCAAATGCAACCCGCCCTTTGGGTCAAGCCGCATATGCATATGCGGGTGCTGCACCACCACATTCCATGGCGAATGCGCCTCATCAAAGTAACCCATGGGGCGCAGCACGAGTAAAATTTCTGGAATGGTTGCAATCGTTTGCTGCAGCCTGTCCATAAACTGCACATTGCGCAGCTCAAGCACCGCCTTGCGACGCTCCTTATCCCACGTCAATGCACTTTGGCCGATTTTGGTATTCACACCATATTCAGGCTGGCTCAGCACATTTTCAAAGGCAGGCGTTAAGCTTGTGATGGTCAGCGGCCCCATCATCAGCCGTACCGCCAGAATTATCACGCCCAGCATGACAAGCGCGCCACACAGCGCGATGCCATCAAAGAAAAGTTTTAAACCGGTTTTGATAGGGTGCATGGAAACGAAGAAAAACGGAACCGAGGGAATAGCTTGACTCTGTCTGATGCTATCATCATTTTCAACATGCGTTCCACACTTTTAACCTCGTCTTGTCCTAAGGAATATAAATGCCTGTTGCAAAAAAGCTCGCCCAAAAAACTGCACCAAAACCAGTTGCGAAATCATCCCCAAAACCACTTAAAAAAACAGCCGCTAAACCTGCTGCTAGATCAAAACCCGTTAAAAAAAGCGTTTCACTAAAGATCGGTGATAAAGTTCCTGCGCTTACCCTCACAACGCTTGAAGGTGATATAAATCTGGCCAAACTAAAAGGCCAAAATGTGGTGCTCTATTTCTATCCCAAGGATGATACACCGGGCTGCACCAAGCAAGCGTGCGGTTTTCAGGATAATCTGCCAAAATTCAAGAAAACAAACGCAACGATTATCGGTGTTTCCAAAGACAACCTTGTATCGCATCAAAAATTTGCAAAAAAATATAAGCTTGCCTTTAACCTTGCCGCCGATGCCGATGTAAGCGCTGCCAATGCGTTTGGCGTATGGGTTGAAAAAAGCATGTATGGCCGTAAATATATGGGCATGGACCGCGCAACATTTCTGATTGATAGCAAAGGCGTCATTCGCGCAATCTGGAATAATGTAAAAGTTCCAGGCCATGTTGAAGAAGTCATGAAAGCATCACAAAAATTGAAAAAATAATATGCACCCCAAACTGCTTAACCTTCACGCTGCCACGCCCGATAAGGAATTTATCGCGCTGGCGGCTGAGGTTTTGCGGGCTGGGAAACTCGTCGCCTTTCCAACAGAAACCGTCTATGGCCTTGGCGCGGATGCAACTAATGAACAGGCCGTCGCAGCGATTTTTGCAGCAAAAGGCCGCCCAAGCTTTAATCCACTCATTGTTCATGTCGCCGTTATTGCGCAAATGGCCGATTACGTGGAAATGACGCCTCTGGCCGAAAATCTCGCCGCGCATTTTATGCCAGGCGCATTGACGCTTGTCTTGCCGCGTAAAAAAGATGCAAAGCTGTCATGGCTTGTCAGCGCAGGGATGGATAATCTGGCCGTGCGCATTCCATCGCACGCCGTTGCGCAAAGTTTATTACGTGAAGTAGGACGCCCAATTGCTGCGCCAAGCGCCAATCGCTCGGGAAGTGTGAGCGCGACATCGCCATTACATGTTTTAGAATCCTTGGGTGACAAAGTTGATTTAATTCTGGGTGCAGGCCGCTCGCCCATTGGACTTGAATCCACCATTCTGGATATCACGGGCAAGGCGCCGATTATTTTACGGCAAGGCGGCATCACGCAGGCGCAAATCGAAAGCATCATCGGCACGGTTGAACTTTTTTCAGGGCACACACAAACCCCAACCGCACCCGGCCAATTGCAAAGCCATTATGCACCCAATGCCCATGTGCGCTTGAATGCGAACGGCGCAGAAAATGATGAAGCTTTCCTCGCCTTCGGCCCAGAAATGGGCATAAAAGGCGGCAAAAAACGCCTTAACTTAAGTGATCGCGGTGATCTGCACGAAGCGGCAGCTAATCTGTTCGCGATGCTGCGCGAACTTGATACGCCCGATATAAAAGGCATTGCGGTCATGCCCATTCCGGAAACAGGCCTGGGCCTTGCCATCAATGACCGTTTGCGCAGAGCTGCTGCACCCAGAGAATGATGATGAATGAATTACTAGAAAAACTGATCGCGCTTTTGGGGCCAGCTAATGTACTCACCGCAAATGCGGATAAACAATCCTACCTTCATGAATGGCGCGGGCGCGTTACTTCGAAAAGTCCGGCAGTGTTATTGCCAAAAAATATTGCTGAAGTTTCTGAAATTATAAAACTATGTGCGGCTTATAAAATTCCACTCGTCCCGCAAAGCGGCAATACGGGATTAGTCGGCGCATCCGTACCGGATGATACTAATACAGCTTTGTGTCTAAGCCTTAAACGCATGAATGCCATCCGCAGTATCGATGTTAATGATTTCAGTATGGTGGCCGAGGCCGGTTGCATTTTGCAGCATGTGCAGGAAGTAGCAGATGCGCAAAACCGCTTATTTGCAATGACTTTGGCGTCTGAGGGCTCAGCCTGCATTGGCGGTTTAATTGCAACCAATGCGGGCGGTTCCTTCACCCTGCGCTATGGCAATATGCGCGAACAGGTGCTCGGCATTGAAGCAGTGCTGCCCGATGGCACCATCTGGAATGGCTTGCGCGCTTTGCGCAAAAACAACAGCGGCTATGATCTAAAACAATTGCTGATTGGCAGTGAAGGCACGCTTGGTATTGTCACTGCTGCGACCTTAAAATTATTACCTAAACCTGCACGCACCCAAACTGCACTCATTGCACTTGCCGATGTCAATGCTGCAATTGATGTACTGGCACAGTTACGCAGCACAACGCACGATACAATCGCCGCCTTTGAACTGATGCCGCGCATTGCAGTGGATGCTGCACAAAAGCATTGCGCGATGCGCAAACCCTTTGATGCAAACTGGACCGCGCTGATTGAAACCCATGGCGATACAGGCTTAGCCGACATACTCACGCCGCTTTTGGAAAAGGATCAAATCCAAAACGCCGCAATCGCTGAAACTATTGCCCAAAGCCGCGATTTCTGGGCACTTCGTGAATCAATTGTTGAAGCGCAAAAGCACCTTGGCGCATCGCTTAAACATGATATCTCCATACCCATCAGCCAGATCGCACGTTGCATTGAACAAGGCAGCACACTTGTTGAA
>RGZA01000142.1 GCA_010031785.1 Alphaproteobacteria bacterium | reverse complement strand
ACCGCGCGCTTCAAGGTTGCGATACAAATCGCCATGCATATCAAAATGATCTTCAAGCGGATCTTTACCGCGCGAGGTCACAAAAATAAATTCTTCAATCCCTGCTGCGCGCGCTTCCTCAACCGCATATTGAATAAGCGGTTTATCAACAAGGGTCAGCATTTCCTTGGGCATTGCCTTGGTCGCGGGAAGAAAACGGGTACCAAGGCCAGCGACGGGAAAAACGGCCTTTTTAACGCGGGGCGAAGGGCCGGAGCTGCGAAGGGACGCAGAATTTATTTGGTGTGGCATTCCTAATTCCTAAATACTAACTACTAATTTTTGACTTCGGCCCTTCGGCGCTTCGCCCCTTCGTTCCGTTAGTTCATCGCATCCTTAACAGCATCGCAAATTTCGACAATCGAAAATGGCTTGGCGATAATTCTATGCACCAATGCGTCAATATTATGTGCGCGCATGCGTTCCTGTGCATAGCCTGAAATCATCACAATGCGTAAATCAGGATGCAGCGAGGTTGCTTTAAGCGCGAGCGCAATGCCATCCACATTGGGCATCACAATATCGGTTACCAGCACATCATAGGTTTCGCGCGACAATTGATCGAGCGCCTGCTGGCCATCGACAGTGACGGTCACGTCATGCCCCGCGCTACCCAGCGCGCGCTGGATAAATTCACGCACCGCCGGATTATCTTCGGCAACAAGAATACGGTAGACGGGCGATTTGGTGGAAGGGTTCGTCGCAGAAGAATTTATCATGTAAAACAGCTCTGGTTGCAGGACCACGCTCAGGTTTTAGACCAAGCCCGTCCTTCGTGCAACCCTGCACAACGCCCCTGTTTTATTGTATTT
Organism: Alphaproteobacteria bacterium; assembly: GCA_010031785.1. Classification (GTDB taxonomy): domain Bacteria; phylum Pseudomonadota; class Alphaproteobacteria; order UBA9219; family RGZA01; genus RGZA01. Next base: position 3,169 of record RGZA01000142.1, on the reverse strand, counting down.
AAGGCTTGGGCGACTGAAGATTGACCCATTTCTCTAGCACATCGGTAATCGCCTTGCGATTGACTGCATGCCTTGCATTGTCATCCGGACATAGATCAAAAGGTGCCGTCTCAAATTCTGACTCTGTAATGTTCTTCTGACTAACAAGCGCAGCATCGGTTAACGCGGTCAAATGTCGGAAAAAAGCTTGCGCTTCAACACGGCTCAGGGGGTCCTTAGTGGATTGCCTGATACCTTTGGTAAGCTGCGTATTCCTGTCAGAAGAACCTATATGAAATTGGGAATTTAATCGTTGCTCTCTTGTGACTGCATCATCTTTATAAACCTCACATGCCGCCAGACGCCAAGCCTGAATGATCAGTTGTTGATTGTGGCTAACCTGACCTTTAGGTATTTTCATGCCAGCCCTACCTAATTTTGCTGCAATACCAGCCAAGGTTCGATCGGAAGATATCTCTTTCACTTCCGGCGTAACAGAAATCACACTATTACTGATCGCTTCTGAAAATGTGGTGGCGCCTGCATCTTCACCCTGACGCCAAGCATGCGGCTTTTCGCCATAGCTTATTCCCTGCATATAATCGCGGATGACCTGTCCCTTTTGTGCGGTACTGGTCACACCGCCGGAAAGCGTCCCTCTACTATCCAGCTGAACAACAAGAAGTGATTGTTTACCTTCTTTTGCGCCCTTTTCTGGCTGCACTTCTACATAAATCATTACCTGACGATGTCTGCGCCCCTCAGTCTGATGCGGCAAGTTTACTGCAATAACAGGTTCGCCAACGATTTTGATTTTGGAACCATTTTTCTTATTATGCTTGTCAACTTCAGCAAGCAAATGATCCATGCCCTCGCTCAGGCATAGTCTGATCTTAGCAGCTTTATCTTTTGCAGATGCTTTCGTTGCTTGCTCCGCAAGATTTGAAAAAGCAAATATATCGTTTGGCACATCTGAAGGTTTCAAACGTTCTGGTGCTAATGCTGCAGCAGCCATAAAATATTCCTTTAAAAATAACACATCACTAATAGTGCAAACCTAGGCCCCTAAAATGACCCCGGCAATATCCAATAATAGTTTCAAAGCGATAAAATCGTTAATTCTGCCTTATTCTTTGTGCAGGAAGTGGAATGCGATATCCACCACGCCCTGCTCGGCAAAAGGCATGGAAAAGGAGAAACTCTGGCGCTGGCCGGGGTCCATTTGCTTATTGGTAATGGGGATAATCCATTCCTTAACAACCTTGCCCTTGGCATTGAGCGCTTGGGCCTGCAGGGTCGGCACCGTCTGGATCGTGGGCGTCTTGTTAATCAATGCGCCTTCAATGCTCAGAATGGTTTGCCCCAATTCCTCCTTTAAAAGGGTCGTGGGCGTGCCATCAAGCACGATGTCATGGCCTTCTTTTTTCTGCGCATGTTTCTCAGGAATTTTTTCTGCGTGCTTTTCTGCGTGCTTTTCTGCCGGCGTTTCATGCGCAACGGCAGGTGATGTTTTTTCCTCCGCTTTTACGGCAAGGTGCGTTGCCATAAACACTGGCACACTTAGAAGCGCTGCAAGCACCACTGCTGCAATAATCGCATTGCGCGTGGCAACTTTTTGCAAAGCCCCATTTAAAGGCGGCAGTGCCTCAACCGGCTCATCCGCGGTCAAATACTGATTAAAGCCTTTTGGGGTTTCGGGGAGTGTTTCTGCAGCCACTTCACTTGCGCTTTCCGTAATATCCGGTGCAACCGTTTCAGGGGCAGGCGTAACATCTGCAACCTCATCAACCACCGCAACCGGAATCTCTGAAACCGGCAACGTAATCAGCGGCGGCGTTGCATGCCATTGCTGTTTGCATTTGCCACAACGCACCATGCGTCCAGCCGCGCCAAGCGCAGTTGGGGCAACAGCAAATTGAGCGGCACAGGATGGGCAGGTAAGAATCAAGAGCGGATCGAAGGGACGAAGTTGCGAAGGGACGAAGGCAAAAATAGCATATAGTCTTTCATTTCTAAAATCTATTTCCTATAATTCAACCTTAAAAGAAGTAATATATGAATTCCTTCGTCCCTTTGTAACTCCGCCCCTTTGGCTCTTCTCTTATGATTTGCTTCCAAAACGTCAGTTTGCATTATGATTCCGGCCCGGAAGTCCTAAGGGATATTTCCTTTTCGCTTGCGCAAGGCTCGTTTTATTTCCTGACCGGTGCATCGGGTGCCGGCAAATCGAGCCTGTTACGTCTAATGTATTTAGGCGCCAAGCCATCCAAAGGCCATGTCGTGCTGTTTGATAAAAAGGTCGATGAGCTGGGACGGCAGGAACTACCCCGTCTGCGCCGCCGCATTGGTGTTGTGTTTCAGGATTTCCATCTGCTCGATCATCTAAGCGCGCTTGATAATGTTGCACTGCCCTTGCGCATTGCAGGCGGTATTGATGAAAGCGAAATCCGCAGTTATGTCGGTGAATTGCTGCGCTGGGTTGGGCTTGGCGATCATATTATGTCCCGGCCTTCTGAATTATCCGGTGGCCAGCAGCAACGTATTGCCATCGCTCGCGCCGTGATTAACCGCCCACGCCTGTTATTAGCTGATGAACCGACCGGCAATGTCGATGATGAAACCGGCTTTCGCCTGATGCATTTGTTTATGGAACTCAACAAGCTTGGCACCACCGTTGTGATTGCAACGCATAACCGCCAGCTGATTGAAAAACTTGATAAGCCCTGCCTGCATTTGCAGCATGGCCAGTTGATGGGGGCATAAATCATGCTAACCCGCGAACCCGTCAATTCCCTTGTCGAAATTACCGAAACGCAGGCGCGCCCACTATGGGCGACATGGCTTACAAGCTGGCAATCTAAACTGCATGATGCAAAGCAAAGCATCCATGGTCTGCTGCGCAAACCAATGGCAGTGCAGTTGCCGACCAATGATCGCAAAATGTCGATCGCGCTCGCTGCGATGCTTGCAACCTTGCTCTATGTCTGCGCGCTGGCGCTGCTTGTGCATTTTGTTCTGGGCCATGCTGCCGATGGCATGGATACCGGCATACGTTCATCGATGACCGTTGAAATCCTCAGCGCAACGTCGGAACAAAAAGACTGGAAGAGCGCAGAGGAGCGTTTGAAACTGGTGCAGGAACGCTTACGCAAGCTTCCCGGCGTGATCAAGGCGGAAAACGTGCCAGCAG
>RGZA01000141.1 GCA_010031785.1 Alphaproteobacteria bacterium | reverse complement strand
ACAAGAACAACCCCTCACCAGCAAAGACTAAGACTTAGCAAGCTAAGCCTAAGTCTTTGCAACCTCTCCCGGTGGGGGAGAGGATAAAAAAGTATAACGTCGTTCAACCCGGTTACCCATTTGTGTCATCACTTCATAGTCGATGCTGCCAATTTGTCTGGCAAGCGCATCAAGGCTTTGATGTGGTCCAGCAATTTCAACCATCCCGCCAACATGGATAAGATGTTCTGGCACCTGACTGACATCCACCACACTCAGATCCATGGATACGCGACCAACAAGGGGCACGGCATAACCATGAATATAAAAATGATGCTGTTGGTCCTGATCGTTATTGCTAAAGGCACGTTGCAGGCCATCGGCATATCCATATGCCAAAATTGCCATCCGCATGTCTTTTTTAACACTCTGCGTAGCACCGTAGCCAACGGCTCCATCACTGTCAATTAAACGCAATTGCACAATCGGCGCATGAATGGAAAGGGCACTTTTCAGCTCAGGCTGCTGGATGATTCCTGAAAGCGCGCGCCCTGACCGTACCTCATTGTAATGCATATGCGGGCCTAAAAAGATTCCATAGGAATTGCACAGGGATTTTTGTGCAGCAGGAAAATGTTTTGCTGCGTTAATGAACGTGGCGTGTTGCTGTTCGTTCATCGGGTGCGCGGGCGTTTCGGGGCAGGCGAGGTGGCTCATGATGGTAGTGACATTCAATCCTGCGAGCAGCTCGGGGGAATGGGTCAGCGTGTTCCATTCTGCTGTGCCAAACCCCAGACGGTTCATGCCGGTATCACGATGCAAGGTGATCGCGATTGGCTTGTCCAATTTTTTTGCTACATCGCGCATGCGCTCAAGCGCGCCAAGATCATTGATAATGGGCGTGATGTTTTTTTCGAGCGCATCATCTTCTGCGCCGGAAGGCACGCCATGAAAAACAGAAAGGGTGACATCGGGAAGGACGCTGCGTAGCTCCAGCGCTTCTTCATAATGGGCGACATAGAAACGGCGGCATCCCGCTGCATAAACTGTTTTGGCAATCGGGATTGTGCCAAGGCCATAGGCATTGGCTTTGAGCACTGCCGCTACCGGGACATTGCCGCATTGATGTTGCAGGAAGCGGTAATTATGCGTAATTGCGTTCAGATCAATGGTAGCAAGGGGCCGTGTAGCCTTCCTGTCATCCCCGCGGAGGCGGGGATCCATCGTATTATATGAGTTGTTCATATAAATCATTCCATTCGGGATTGAAATCGATAATTACCCTGAGCTTCCAATTGCGGTTCCATTTTTTGAATGACTTCTCACGCTGGATCGCAATGAGCGAGTCTTCATATGTCTCATAATATACAAGTTTTTTTAAACCATGTAATTTTGTAAATCCATCAATTAGCCCTTCGCGATGCTCAAATACTCTTCGAGCTAAATCGGAAGTAATGCCGATGTATAAAGTCCCATTTTGTTTGTTGGACATAACATATACGTAGTAGGGCATAAGAAACAGTTATTTGTTTTTTACGATGGATCCCCGCCTTCGCGGGGATGACAAGTTTTTAATGCTCATCCGACTGGCTTTGTTGTAAATCCGAGAAGCGTGTGAAGGCGCCTTCGAAATGCAGTTCCACCGTGCCGATCGGGCCGTGACGTTGCTTAGCAAGAATAACTTCGGCAAGGCTGTGAATTTTTTCACCGCGTTCCTGCCAATCGGTATAGCGGCGGTTGAATTTGCTATCATCTTCATTTTCACGGCGCATGGGTTCCATGCGGGAGTGATAATATTCTTCGCGGAACACAAACATCACCACGTCGGCATCCTGCTCAATCGCGCCGGATTCACGAAGATCGGATAATTGCGGGCGCTTATCTTCGCGCGATTCAACGTTACGCGAAAGCTGTGATAGCGCAAGCACCGGAACATTAAGTTCCTTGGCAATGGCTTTGAGGCCACGGGTGATTTCTGAAACTTCATTGACGCGATTTTCGGATGATTTGCTACCTGAGCCCTGCATCAACTGCAAGTAATCGATTACAATCATGCCAAGCCCATGGGCAGAGCGCTTCATACGTCGCGCGCGCGTGCGTAACGCTGCGATGGTCAACGCGGGTGTGTCATCAATATAAAGGGGAATACGTTCGAGTTCTTTGATGCTTTCAACAATCTTGGTGTATTCCTCGCGCTTGATTTGCCCTCTGCGAATATCATTGGATGGGATGCGTGCATATTCACTGACCAGACGCGTGGAGAGCTGTTCGGCGGACATTTCAAGGGAGTAGAAGCCTGTGACTGCACCTTGCTTGCCGCCTGTTTCAGCAAAAAGTTTTGCAGCATTAAAGGCGATGTTGGTGGCAAGCGCAGTTTTGCCCATCGATGGACGACCCGCAAGAATGATCAGATCAGAGCGTTGAAGCCCGCCCAATTTATGATCCATATCGCGCAGACCCGTGGATACACCTGTAATATGGCTATCGCTTTTATAGGCAGCTTCAAAGGTGATTTGTGCTTTTTGCAAGGATGCGCCAAGGCTGACAAAGCCACCGCGTGTATCGCCGGTGGTGGCAAGTTGAAACAGTTTTTGTTCGGCTTCTTCGACCTGCTGGATTGCTTGTGTTTCCACTGCGCCATCAAATGCATCGGTTACAACGTCTGTTCCGATATTGATCAGCTGGCGGCGGATATGCAGATCGTGAATGGTCTGGCCGTAATCGCCTGCGTTGATAATGCTGACATAGCTTCCGGTCAGTTGCGCAAGGTAATCATCACCGCCAAGCTGGTTGATGTCAGGATCGCTGGCAAAGAAATGTTTGAGCGTGATCGCATCGGCTTTTTGTCCGCGCTCGATTAAGGTGATTGCGGCGGAATACATTTTACCAAAGACGGGATTATAAAAATGCTCAGCGCGTAGAAATTCGCTTACTTTTTCGTATGCCAGATTGTTGCCCAGAATGGCGGCGAGCAAGGCTTGCTCAGCATCAAGATTATGTGGTGGCAAGCGTGATGGAGCAGGGGTATTGGGCCGCAATACAACAAGTTCGTTACTGGTTTGTGCCATGCTCAATGGGTACTTTCTGGGGGTATTTTTTGTGGATTCTTTTTAATCGATTATTCGAGAAGCGAGGAGGGTAGACTTTTTACCGCTCCCATTGCATTAGCAAACTTATGCACAGCTTGTGGAAGATGTGGATAGAATGCAAATCTGTTATGCTCGTGAAGGCGGGCATCCATGAGTTTACTTGAAAATGCTTAATACCAAATAGTAAGTTTAATTTTTAATAATCAAAGAAGTAAGTTCGTGGATGCCCGCCTTCGCGGGCATGACGTATAGTTTATGGCAAAGTATTGCTACCCCACTCCGCCCTTAGCCCGTCACCAAACCGTGCAAACCAGCTCAGGGCATAAAGCGTAGGCAGGTTTTTAATCTTACCACTATCCATCCATTCAATTGATTCTGCGCGGCTGATAATATGGGTGCGGATATTTTCATGTTCTTCAACTAACCCAAAGACCTTGGATTGCGTATCAGGCAATGCAACTTCGCCAACAAAGAAGTGGAAAAATTCATCGCAGCTTCCCGGCATCGTAAAACCGCCCGGCATCGCGCGCACGCGTTTTACAGCAAGACCTGCTTCTTCCTGTGCCTCGCGCCGCGCAACATGTTCAGTGCTTTCGGTTTTATCCATGAGCCCTGCGACAATTTCAATCGACCATGGATTATCACTGCCCACATAAGTGCCGCAGCGAAATTGTTCAATCAAACATACGCGATCGGTAACAGGATCATAGGGCAGCAGTGCCACCGCCGCATTGCGTATCAAAACTTCGCGGGTGAAAATCTGGCTTACGCCGCCTTGAAATAACGCATGGCGCAAGTGAAGCCGTTCAAGCCGCATCCAGCCCTGAAACAGGGTCTCGCGCTCGATAAGCTCTACGTCAGTGTGATTCATTTACAGATGCTCTAGAAATGGCCTGCCATTCGAAGCCTGATAAGGCGAAGAATGGCTCCTCGAGTAGGATTCGAACCTACGACC
>RGZA01000015.1 GCA_010031785.1 Alphaproteobacteria bacterium | reverse complement strand
GCGTTTTTCTGCGCTTTCCTCCTTCGCCAAGGCTACGGAGGACAAAGCGCTTTACCATCCGAAGCTTTAGCGTAGGATGGCCGGTACGCATGTACTTAATGTACATTTGCGTTCCGGTTCTCGAAAAGACACGAAAATCATCTCAGCGTAACGGGATTCTGAACAGGTTCTAAAAACAGGAAATTTAATGAATATGCTTGATACCATTCTTGGCGCTGGCGAACAGCACACGGTTAAGGTGGAGCTCGATGATCGCAGCTACCCGATCCATATTGGCGCTGGCCTGCTCAATGAAGCGCCCGGGCTGATCCGTGAAGCATTTGGTAATGTGCGCTGCATTATTATTACCGATAGTCATTTATCATCCATCTATGCACAAAAACTGCATGCAAATATGGCGCGGCTTGGCTTATGCAAGGATGAACCCTTGGTTATTCCTGCGGGTGAGCAGGCCAAAACTTTTTCGTATCTTTCCTTTATCCTTGATCACCTGTTTCAAAAAACCATCGACCGCAAAACCATGCTCGTGGCATTGGGCGGCGGTGTTATGGGTGATCTGGTAGGATTTGCTGCATCGATTGCCCTGCGCGGAATTGATTTCATTCAGATCCCTACAACATTATTGGCACAAGTTGATAGCTCGGTAGGCGGGAAGACTGCGATTAATTCACCGCGCGGAAAAAATCTGATCGGTGCGTTTCATCAGCCGCGCATGGTGATTGCCGATGTTGATACGCTCAAGACCTTGCCCTCGCGTGAATTGCGCTCGGGCTATGCTGAGGTTGTGAAATATGGCCTGATCAGCAATCCGGAATTTTTTGACTGGCTTGATGAAAAAGGCAAGAACCTGCTTGCAGGTAAAACCGAGAAACAAATCCGCGCGATTAAAACAAGCTGCGAAATGAAGGCAGCGATTGTTGCGCAGGATGAGAGAGAATCCACCGGCAAGCGCGCGTTGCTCAATCTTGGTCATACCTTTGGCCATGCGTTTGAATTAATGGCCAATTATGATGCAAGCCTGCTGCATGGCGAAGCCGTAGCCATAGGCATGGCTAAAGCGTTTGAGCTTTCCACGCGTCTTGGTCTGTGCCCGGAGCGCGATACGCAACGCGTAAAAGAGCATCTTAAGTCCGTTAATCTGCCGATCAGCATTCAGGGTCGCAACTGGGACACGGACAAGATCCTTGCGCATATGTATCGCGATAAAAAAGCCGAAAATGGTCATCTGAATTTTATCCTTACGCGCGGCATTGGTCAGGCCTTTGTGCAGGAACATGTTGTTGCAAGCGATGTCAAAGCCGTACTGGATATGCCATGAGTAATAATATGAGTTATGATCCTAACAATATCTTCGCAAAAATCTTGCGCGGGGATATTCCCTGCAAGAAAATTTTTGAAAATGATCATGTGCTTGCTTTTCATGACATTCATCCGCAGGCACCGATCCATGCGCTGGTGATCCCCAAGGGCGCGTTTGTTGATTATGCTGATTTTGCAGCCAATGCCAGTGATGTGCAAAGCGCGGCCTTTACAAAAGCCATTGGCGAAATTGCCAAATTGCTGGGTGCGCATGAGCAGGGCTATCGTTTAATTAGTAATTGCGGGGTTAATGCGCATCAGGAAGTGCCGCATTACCATGTGCATATTCTGGCAGGCCGCGCTTTGGGCCCGATGTTGAGTGGTAAGTGATGAGAGTTGAGAGTTTAGTAATTACTCTCTACACTGCGCGCATTACTCATCACTCAACACTTAACTCTTGGTACCTCTTATGCGTCCTTCTGCCCGCGCGCTTGATCAGCTTCGTCATATTGAACTTATTCCCGGTTTTGCAAAATATGCGGAAGGGAGCTGCCTGATCAAATGCGGTGAAACGCATGTATTATGCACAGCAACGGTTGAAGAAAAAGTTCCCCCCTTTATCAAGGGAACGGGCCTTGGCTGGGTGACAGCCGAATATGGCATGTTGCCACGCGCCACGCTCGAGCGCACCGACCGCGAAGCCGCCAAAGGCAAGCAAAATGGCCGCACGCAGGAAATTCAACGCCTGATTGGCCGTTCTTTGCGCGCCATTACCGACCGCGCGGCATTGGGTGAAATTCAGATCAAGCTTGATTGCGATGTATTGCAGGCTGATGGCGGCACGCGCACCGCATCGATCACTGGTAGCTATGTCGCGTTACATCTTGCCTGCCAGACGTTACTTGCCAAAGGCAAAATCAAAAAACTGCCCTTCACCGATAGTGTCGCAGCGATTTCATGCGGGATTTATAATGGGCAAGCAGTGCTTGATCTTGATTATGCCGAAGATTCCACCGCGCAAGCAGATTCCAATTTCGTGCTGACAGGCAATGGCGGGATTGTTGAAATTCAGGGAACGGCGGAAGAAAAACCGTTTGCTCAGGAGCAATTCTTATCGCTGCTTACGCTTGCGCAAAAAGGCGTGGCGGAATTGACGGCGATCCAGAAGCGGGTGTTGGGTTAGGTTATTGCCGTGGCTGGTAGTCTATGGAGGGTGCGCCGAGCTGTTCTGCTCTTTGGCGTATTCCTGCAGCGGTGCCCGGAGCAGAAGTGTTTTGTGTTAGAGTTGGAGGAACAACTGCTACTCTTGGCGTGGTTTGCCGTGCTTGGCGCATTGCATCTACTTCCGATTGAGGCATTCTTCTAACGGTATCCATAATCCCTGCAACCATTGCACTAATTTGAATGCTTCCTGTAACACTATTGCCAAGATCTATCATTCCTGCACCGCCAGTGAGTTCTTTTGTCTTTGCAGCATTGAAGGCTGGATTGCCTATACCGCTTTCAAATCCACTAAGTTGGTTCTTATCATAAGGCTGAGAGGACGATTGCGATTGGTATACCATGTTAACCAGCCTTTCTTTCTGCAACGGCAGCGCGGGCTAAGGTAATCCCAGCGCTTGATGCAACAATTTCACAACGATCAAAATCAACCATACCTTCTTTTCGGCAGCGTTGTAATGCGTAAGCAAATCCCATGATAAATTGATTATAAGGGCCGGGCCATTCTGTCTTTAAATGTTCATATGGATTACGACCCTGATAAAAATCAAGTACCATGGCTTCGGCTTTTTTGATATCCGGCAAAGTGAGGCGTTCCTTGAGTTCATCAAGTGCGCTTGGTCCTCTTTTTCTTCCAAAACCAAACATTGTGAACTGCGCTTCCTTATAAAATTTTTGTTTGTACCCCATCACTCTATCCAAAGATCGTTAGCACAAACTTAATGTAAGTCGCTTAAATAGTGAGCCTATTTCAATGATTTAGGCCGCTAAACCGTCATTCTTGGAAGAGATGGGGCGTGTTTTACAAATGCGGTTGGGGTTTTTGTTCCCGTGCTGGTTGTTGCAGCAAGTGATGCTTCATGATGAGAATTGGCCATAGGGGTGGTTATATTCTTTGCAGATGACATGGCAGGACCTACTAATGTTGTCGGTGTCGGAGCCTTTGGCAAAGTGTGCATTGTCTTTTGTGACATTCTTGTAAGCGTTGCATAATTGTTTCTGCTCGCTTCGCCGGTATTTGTTGATGTGGTTGAATCGTAACGAGAAGATACTTTACGTACCTGCTCTGGCTCACCACCATTTGAATCACGGCGATTGCCATGGTCGATTTCGCAGCTGTGTGATCGAGTTTTTGCACTTACTGGTAGTTTTAATACATCACTGCGCGCTTCTTTTGTTGAAGCGCTTTCTGCGTTCGGCTTTTTCTCACCTGCATCTGGGTTGTCATCTGCGCCACCACCACCTTCTGCCTGCCCACCGGAAAGTTCACAGTAGCGTTGATATAGCTTTCCTTTACGTCTGGCTATCCGGCATTTATAGCGATTATACATAGAAGAAACAGACCCGCCAAAAACCTTTTTTAAGACTGCAATAAAAGCCGAACTGCTGACATTAAATTTGCCCTTACGCAGATCGGCGATCGTCAGGGGCTTTTTTTCTTCCTCGATTTTTGTCTTCGCAATCCTTTCATTTTGATGGCGATCAAATTCCTTTTTTGCTTCCGGAGTTTGCTCAATGGAATCTGCAATAATCTGCCCGGCAAGAATAGGCGGCGCATTATCCTGCAGCGATTGTGTAAATGCTACGCGTGCTTGCTCTGGCAATTGTTCAAGCCGTCCCTTAACGCTGGCCAGCAAGGCAGAAAATGCTTCTGGATTCCTTTCCTGCAGCCTTTTGCCAACCACCGATTCAAGCGCCATGGTAATATGAAAATCGCTGACGATTGAGCGCAGGAATCTATCCGCCACTTTGGCGTGATCTGATTGTTCCGGTGGTTTTGTTGGTCCAAGGGACATCGCCCGTTCCAATCAAAATAATATGTTCCGCGAAAAAAGGCGGATTGCTAAAAAATACCTTTGAATTATGCGTGATAATGCTAAGTAATCAGTTAATTTTAATGCATGATTAAAGGGTTTTTGGAGCTACCTTGCCTATGCCCATTGTTTTTCCTGAAAAGAAATTGGTGATTGCCACGCACAATGCGGGGAAGGTTAAGGAATTTGTTTATCTTTTTAAAGAAGTGGGTCTCATTAACCACGCTGAGCTCACCCTTATCAGTGCAAGTGAGTTGCAATTGCCAGAACCCATTGAGGATGGAGTGAGCTTTGCTGAAAATGCAGCGCTCAAATCGCGCGCTGCGGCGAATGCATCGGGCCTTGCGGCGCTCGCTGATGATAGCGGATTGTGCGTGGATGGATTAGATGGCGCGCCGGGTATTTATTCCGCGCGCTGGGCGCAAGATAAAAATTTTTCGCCTGCTTTTCAACGTATTGAACGTGAGTTAAATACGCGTGGTATCATGCCGCATGGCGCAAAGGCTGCCTTTATCTGTGTGCTGTCGCTGACATTGCCAAACGGAGAAACCCTGCTTGCAGAAGGGAAAATCAACGGTTTCCTGTGCTTTCCGCCGCGCGGGGAAAACGGATTTGGCTATGATCCGATTTTTATTCCTGAAGGCGAAACGCGCTGTTTTGCGCAAATGAGTGCAGCGGAAAAAAATCATTATAGCCATCGTGCGCGGGCTGTATCTGAACTTAAAAAACAGCTATGACAAAACCGCTCGCCCTTTATATCCATTGGCCATTCTGTCTTGCCAAATGCCCCTATTGCGATTTTAACAGCCATGTGCGCGCCCGTATTGATGAGCAACGCATGGTTAATGCGTTGCTCTGCGAAATGCGTTATTGGCATGCGCGAGTTGACGTACGTCCATTGACCTCGATCTTTTTTGGTGGCGGCACACCGTCTTTGCTTGCGCCAAGCAATGTTGCGCTGCTGCTTAATGAAGCGCAAAAGCTGTTTGGTTTTGCGCCCACAATCGAAATTACGCTTGAAGCCAATCCAACATCAACGGAAGCCGAAAAATTCAAAGGCTTTCATGCAGCGGGCATTAATCGTTTATCCATCGGGGTTCAAGCACTTGATGATGCTTCGCTTACAGCATTGGGGCGCGAGCATGATGTAGAAGAAGCAATAAAGGCGATTGGCATTGCGCAACGCATTTTCCCCCGGCACTCCTTTGATCTTATTTATGCGCGCAAAAACCAGACGCTGCAGCAATGGGAAGCGGAGCTAAAGCAAGCACTAGAATTAGCCGCCGAGCATCTTTCCCTTTATCAGCTGACCATCGAACCCGGAACAGTGTTTGCGCAAAAAACAACATTGGGTCAGCGTTTCACGGCCGAGGATGAGGTCGCCGATGATATGTATGCACTCACGCAAAGCATGTTGGCGGATGCAGGGCTTCCGGCCTATGAAGTTTCCAATCATGCACGGCCCGGGCAAGAGAGCCGACATAATCTATCCTACTGGCATTATGATGAATATATCGGCATTGGTCCCGGTGCGCATGGGAGAGTAAGAGTTGAGAGTCGAGAGTCGAGTGATAAGGAAGAAAATAGTTCTACCTCATCACTCACCTCTCATCACTCACCTCTCATAGCAACCGCAACGCAGCGTCCGCCGGAAATGTGGCTTAATACTGTGGAAGCAAAGCAGGTGGGCCTTGAAACACACAATGAATTATCGTTGCAGGATCAAAAGACCGAACATCTGATGATGAATATGCGCTTGTTTGCGGGCATTGATAAAGCCGCATGGCAGCAGCGTTACAGCGAACTGCTTGATACGTTTATCAATGTGACAAACAAGGATTTTTATATTGGCGAAGCATTGCTCTTTGAAGATGCGCATGTGCTGCGCGCAACGCAAAGCGGCATGATGAAGCTCACGCGGCTTACGGAAAAATTACTAGATTAGTTGTAATTGAGTTCGGGCGGTTTAACCCGTGAGCTACCATAATTCATATGCATCTCGGCCTGGATATGACGAGCGGCGCTCGCTGACAAATGGCTGAAGGTTGCAGGCGTTGAACCAAGCACTACATGAGCAGATGCGGCATGTTGTAGGGCGCGGCGTGATGGCATAGTAAAGTTTGACAAGCTATGGGTTGGGCCAAAATGTTCATTGGTTGCATTATGTGCAGCAGCAGCAACAAGCCCGCCAAACGATTTTCCATTTACCATCGTATTGCCAGTATTCGCGCCATATAGATCCGGCGTACCTGTTCCAGTAACAGTAAATGCCGCGTTTCGGAAATCCCAATTATTACCAGTTCCGTTAAAGCGCAGGTTGCCGCTGAATCCGCCAAATTTGGCATTATCAACGCGAGCACCAGGAATACTGATGGTGCCGGAGTTGCCTGTTACGCTAATGGCTCCTGCTTTTACAATGTAGTTGCCTTTTGCGCTTCTTATGTCAACGCCCGGCGCACGTATTTCTTCATTCACGCGGTGATGACCGCCACGAATATTCACAACGCGCCGGCTGGTGTTTAATGCTGTTTGATGTTTCTTAAGTGTCCCAGTGGCAAATCCCTCGTCAATAGCAGATTGGAGATCTTTCCCGGCTTTTGGATTGCGAATTGTCACTGGCACAGGTTTCCCGCTCGTCATAGGCACCCACACCGTTGCCCCATTATTTCTTAGTGTATTGAAGCGTGCACCGCTCAACCTGTTGTGAGGGTCGACATTGTTTTCATAATCAATGAGTGCGCTTAAAGCCGTAGCGTCGGGCGACGGCCCGTTCCTGCCGAGAGTTCTTTGGGTGCGTGGATTTCTTAAATAAGCTACCATCTATCACCTTAAACACGATCTTTGGTTAATTGGGGATCCATCGATCCTTATCAAGCCATTGATCTTTAACCAAAATTACAAAATATGTAGTCAATTATTACGCCTATGATCATATATTAGATCAAAAACATAGGAATTGCAAAACTTTCATCAACGGAAATAGTTTCAATTGATAAGTTATTGATATGGATTGGTTTTTTAGATAAGGAAACAGAGCCTAGATCGAAGGGCCATGCATGTAATTAGCGCGTAATTGCATTGCGCGCTGCATATAGGTTGGCATATCGGAAGGACGGGGCGCGTTTGGTTTGACCTGTTTCAGATTAAGGCTGCCCTTTGCACCATCCAGATTAACGCCTGCCATCTGGCTGCCACCAAAATTCGCATGTTCAACCTTGGCACCACCAAAATCAGAATTGGTGAGGTGTGCACCGCCCAGATTGGTACCGCACAAGGCAATGTTGCGTGCCTTCATATTCATCGCAGAATTTTCACCAATGAAATTTGCGCCCGAAAGATTTGCACCCGTCATTACCGAACCATCAAGGCGGCAATTATGAATGGTGGTGTTTTGCATATCGGCATTTACTGCGTTCAATGGGCAACCGATATTCATCAGGGTTGCATCTTTCATTTTTGCATTAGTTAGATTAATGCTGCCAACACCGCCCATCAGGGTCATGCCCGATAAATTCATGCCGGAAAGATTTGCATTACGTTCGGTTACATTGATGATGGGGGTGCGCTTGATTTTCAGTTCAGCCATTTTTGCTTTTACCGCCAGGATCAAACCGCGTGTTGTGCCATCCGGATTTTGTACGAGTAATTCACCGCCACCTGCCAATGGCACCTTTTGCAATTTTTGTGCATTGGTGGTTGGCGATTTTAAATGATCAAAACGGATGCTCGATTTTTGTGGCTTGAGCGCATCAAGAGCGAAATTCATAACCGGAACAGGCGCTGCAGAACCGTTCAGATCCTTATAGTTTTTGCGCGTTGCTGAATAGGTTTGAAAGCTCATAGATCAAACCTACCGGAAATTGATTAAGCCGGTATTGAAATTGTATCGTATCTTATTGATATTATTATGTAATTTAGGATTTAGGCTAAATATGCATCAAGTTTTATAGAAGGTATTTTGCGTGTTTTATTGAATAAATCGCGATGCTGTTCTTGATGCTGGGCAGACCGCACTATGGTTAGTATTTTTTAAGCATGAATTAGAATTAGTGACATATCCAGTGACAGTTACTTTTTAAAGGAAAAAGTAACTGTCACTATTTGCTACTGCCCCCTAAAATTGTTTAGGTGATGCATCGATCAGGCGTGTGCCACTAATCGTGACTTCCAGAATCGCTAACCCGCGTTCTGCCAAGCCATCTGTGTTTAAACGAAAAATACCATCAAGGCCAGTAAAGCCATTGGGGTTGGTAAGCGTTTGCTCATCAAAACTTTTTCCCTGTTTGGCAAGCACGGCAGCCATTGCTGTTGCATCATAGGCTAGGCTAGCCAGGCGCACTGGTTTGCTGCCATAGGCCTTTTGAAAGCGTGCAATGAAACGGCTGCGTTTTGCGGGATCGGGCGCTGCGTAAAAGCCGCCCACCAGGACGCTATATTTATGCATATCCTGTTCATCCCACAATCCTGTGCCGATGATGGGGATGTCATGCGATGATAGCGCAACGGTGGTTAGCTCTGTAGCAACATTCGCAAGCGTGCTGCCACCATCAGGTAATAAAATGCCCTGGATTTCGCCACGTTTGGCTGAGATTGCTGCGACTGCTTTTTTGATGCTGTCCTTGCTGCTCGTATAACGTTCGATATTACTAATCTTGATGCCGGATGCGTTCGCTGCGGCAATGGCGATATCACCATAAACGGATATCGGCGCAAGGATCGCAATCGTTTGAATATTTCTGGTTTTGGCGTATTGCAGCGCGCGCAACACTTGCTGCGTTGGATTAAACCCAAACACATAGGTGTTATTGCCGCCAAGGGTTGTGTCATTGGAAAGTGTAATCACAGGCACTTTACCATTAACTGCGGTTTTAACTTCAGCCGTTGCATCAGAAAAAATCGGGCCGATGATCAGTTGCGCGCCTTCATCGATTGCGGCTCTGGCAGCGCTGCCGGGCAGCAGATTGGTATCTTTGGGGATCAACTCAAAATTATCAGCGGATAAATCATTAACCGCCATTTGCGCTGCATCCTGAAAACTTTTGCCAAGCGCAGCATTCTTGCCAGTAAGCGGCAGCAGCAAGCCAACACGTACAACACTCGGTGCACCTGCCGGTACCATTTTATTGCGCCCGAATGTATCAAGCGGTTCGCTGGTCACTGGTGTTGTAGGTGATGTGCCCGGACTTTCCATGCCCTGCGTAACCTCGCGTGGCTGCGCATAGTTCGTTTTTGGTATGCGACTTGTATCGGTCTTGAACCAGCTACTGACCTCATGCGTCATATTGCTTGCGGTATTGCAACCGCTGAGCATCAATAGAAATAGAGAAATGATCAGAAGGGGACTTCGCATGTTAGTGCTTCGCATGGCAATAATGCTCGTATATGATTGGTCGTATGATGAGAAATAGCGTGAAGAACAGTAAAAAGCAATCGACCTTAGCAAAAACTGCCAGAACAGACGGTAGTTTGACGCTTGTTGCGACCCCGATTGGCAACGCTTCCGATATCAGTTTGCGTGCTCTTGATACCCTGCGCACTGCTGACCTCATTTTTTGTGAGGATACGCGGCAAACCCAGAAGCTGTTGATGATGCACGGTATTACCGGAAAGAAACTAGTGGCAGCACACGCGCATAATGAAAGCCATGCGGCGAGCAAGATTTTGGCGGAAGTAGAGGCAGGTAAGCAGGTGGCCTATGCCAGCGATGCGGGTTTGCCGCTTATTTCGGATCCCGGCGAAACCATCATGCAAGTGATGATTGATGCTGGAGCAAGCGTCACAAGTATTCCGGGTGCGAATGCTGCCCTCACGGCGCTGCAACTTTCTGGCTTGCCGCCGCTGCCATTTTACTTTGCCGGATTTTTACCGCCCAAAACCAAGGCGCGATGCGATGCATTAAAGCTGCTCGAGAAAATTCCTGCGACGCTGATTTTTTATGAAGCCCCGCATCGTCTAAGCGAAACGCTTGGCGATATGCTGCATGTACTGGGGGATCGCAAAGCCGCAACCGCGCGTGAGCTGACCAAGATGCATGAAGAAATTCAGCGTGGTACACTTGCTACCCTGTTTGCCGATGCAGAAAAACAGGAGCGTATTCGCGGGGAATGCGTGATCCTTGTTGCGCCCTATAGCCCAGAAACAGAACAACATGATGATGCGGATGAGACTGACGCGCTATTGTTGCAAGCGCTCAAAACATTAAGTCCGCGCGATGCTGCCTTTGATGTTGCCGCAAAAACAGGACAGCAGCGCCGCGCCCTTTATCAACGCATTCTTGAACTCAAGAAATGAAGCAAAGCTTTCGTCAAAAAACTGGCAAGCAATCCTATCTCTGGGGAATATGGGCGGAAGAATTCGCAGTGCTTCTCTTGCGCATCAAAGGCTATCGCATTTTGGGGCAGCGCATTAAAACCCCATCAGGTGAGATTGATATTCTTGCTGCGAGGAAAAATATTCTTGTCGTGGTTGAAGTAAAAAAACGCGGCAATGATTTTGCAGCAGCTTCTGCAATTGCGCATTCACAACAGCAACGCCTGATTGCAGCTGCCCAGCACATGCAGCAGCAGCATAGGGGCTATGAAGCCTTGCGCTTTGATGCAGTGCTGTTTGCACCAAAAGCCTTGCCCAAACATATTGAAAACGCGTTTTTTTGATCTAATTAATATTTTTTTACCCTTCTGCTTTAAACTCAGAACGTCCCTCCTTATTTAAGGCTTAGGCCCATAGGAATAACTCGTGGAGAATGATCAGGCATTACGCATTTTGATGTCAGCAGGCGAAGCTGCTGATGATCATCTCCCTATCGGGGAGGTGGCACTGGCGCTTGCTGCCCTTGAAGATGAGACAGCAGCGCTGCCATCCTACCATTCGTTTCTTGATATGGTGGTGCGCGATATGTTGCGCAAGGGTGGTGATCTCACCCAGGATAACCCCACGCTGGATGAACAGATTTTATTATTGCGTAACACGCTCGTGCATCATTATGGTTTTATGGGCGACCGCGATAGTTATAACTCGCTTGAAAATGCAAACCTCATGCGCGTAATTGATCGGCGCAAAGGCTTGCCGGTGGCGCTCGGCATCCTCTATCTGCATATCGCACGTAAACTTAAATGGAATATGGTCGGCCTTAGTTTTCCGGGGCATTTTTTATTGCGCCTTGAAACGGGTGGTGAGCGCGCAATCCTTGATCCGTTTGATAATTGCGTTGTGCGCCACACCATTGATCTGCGCGAACTTTTAAAATCCACGCAAGGCGAGGAGGCTGAATTGCTTCCCGAACATTATGAACCCGTGAGTGATCGTCAGGTGCTTTTGCGCCTGCAAAATAATATCAAGATGCGCCATCTGCAACATGGCGCGCTTGAAAAAGCGATTGATGTGTTGCAAAGCATGGTGCTGTTTGCACCGCACGAAGCGATGCTATGGCGCGAGCTTGGCCTGTTTCATGGCAAGCTCGGTAATTTCAAAAGCGCAATCTCTGCGCTTGAAACCTTCATGAAACTGGGTGTGCCCGAAAGCCTCAAACATCAAACCGCATTGATTTTGCAAAAGATGCGTGCTGGATTGCAGTAATAACTCTAACCTTTCCCGATCATGACAAAATCCTTACGCGTTGCTTTGCAAATGGACCCGCTTGCAGGCATCAATATCAAAAGTGACAGCACCTTTTTACTTGGTCTTGGCGCGCAGGAGCTTGGCCATTCTTTATATGCCTATCAGCCTGAACATCTCTTTTGGCATGATGGCGCGGTGATGGCGCGGGCCAGCGCCATTTCGTTACGCCGCGAAGAAGGTAATCATTTCACCGTTCATAGCGCGACTGTTTTAAATCTATCAACGGATGTCGATGTGATCCTGCTACGGCAAGATCCACCATTTGATATGGGCTATATCACCAACACGCATTTACTTGATCAGGTCAAACACACACGCATTGTTAATAACCCATCGGGGGTGCGCAATGCGCCCGAAAAACTGCTGATCCTGCGTTGGCCAGAATTGATTGCGTCAACGCTGATTGCATCCGATGCTGATGCAATCATGGATTTTGCCATACAGCATGGTGATGTCGTTGCCAAAAAACTGTATAGCCATGCAAGCCGTGATGTGCATCGTTTTTCAAAACATCAACTGAGCGAGCTTTTGTACTTTGCCGCAGAACATCGTGCAGCAACCAAAGAACCGTTAATGCTGCAGCACTTTTTGCCAGAAGTTTATGAAGGCGATAAACGCATTATTATATTTAATGGTGAGCCGGTTGCTGCAATCAAAAATATTCCAGCAACGGGGGAATTCCTCTCCAATCGGCGGCTTGGAGGAGTTGCGCATCCAACAGAATTAACAGTGCGTGACCATGAGATTTGTGCAGCCATTGGCCCCACATTACGAGAGCTCGGCCTTTATTTTGTAGGCATTGACGTAATTGGCGATTATCTGACGGAAATCAATGTGACCTCCCCCGCAGGGCTGCAGGGCATTAACCGCATGTATGATTTGCAGGGCGATGCACGCATGGAAATACTGTTTTGGAAAAAACTATTGCCGTAATTCTGCATAAAAAACGGCCAGCGATGAGGCTGGCCGCTAAGGGGATCATGTAAGATGGAGGAATTTAGGAATTAGCGTGTGTTGGTATCATCGTAATCTTCAGGGATTGGAAAACGCACCTGAATGATTTTCAATTTACCAAGTTTAACCGCAACAACCTGTTTGCGTACTTCACCTTCATAGGTAACTGTTACGGTATATTTTCCGGTGGGAAGATTGGCGAGTAGAATAGGGCCATCTACCGTTTCATGGACGAATAAGTTGCCTTTATTATCTTCAATGCGCACATCGGCATCAGCAAGGAAATTACCCTTCATGCCTGACATGACTAATTTCAAGCTATATTGATGCTGCATTGCTTCAAGATGACTGCGGTCATCTTCATCAACGCCGCCTGTTACAACCGGCAACTCACCATAGGTATAGGATGTGTCTTTGTAATTTTCTGCATGCGCAATCATGGGCATCAGAAAGATGGTAAGCGCAATGAGCGATGCAATGAGCGATGTGCTCAATACGGCGTCTTTAAATTGTGGCATGGGTGGTCTCCTGTTATATTGATATGGCGTCATCATGATCTGGACGTGCCATAATTTCTATATGGAATAGCGCATACACTTATAAAAAGTTCATTCGAATCATGCGCGTTGTTAACAATTACCCGTATGTGGCGCATTCACATCGCGCCATGCCATGGTAATAAAATCATCATCATTACCCAAGAAATCTTCAATCCCGTCGTCAAGCAACGGAATCATATCGACAGGGCATGGGGTTAAATGGCTGAAAGGTGCTTTTTCAGCATAGGGTGATGAGATGGAAAGAGTATGACGTGGCATGAGATCTTCCTTTAAATAATTTAATGTCGTGAGACACTAAAGCGCAGCGCATATCAATTCGTTGTTCGAAGATCACGGCGCACCATAAGGCAATTATAAAACGCCAAGGAATTCAAAGCGCTGTACATGTTTATCTGAATGAACGACTCATATTCATTAGCAATTTTATATAAATTACAATATGGCACTTATGCTTTCTTGATAAAATGTTCTCTTTCTCTTCGCGCTTTTTAAGATGTTGATCCTGTATCCTGTGCCTATACCTTGGGGATGAAAATGTGGAGGACATATTATGAAAATGCTTAGCGCAGTTATGAAATTAGCTGCACCGCCTATAATGGGGGCTAGTACAGCCTATGAAGATAATGATGCAATTCCATTGCCCTTTTCATCAACTGTGAAACGGATGGTACTGATTATCGAAGACAGCTACGGCATACGCGCGTTTATGCGTCATGCCTTGATAACCAGTGGCTATGATGTGTTTGAAGCAGGCACAGCATTTGAGGCCTATCGCATCCTGCGCTCTAATACGATTGATGCTATTACCCTTGATCTGGGATTACCCGATGAAGATGGGCTGGAATTTTTACGTGCCATCCGTTCCGAAGGTGAAGGATCATTCCTGGCGGTTACCTGTCCTGTCATTATATGCAGTGTACGCGATGATCGCGGTACGCGTGAAACGGCAAAGAAACTGGGCGCCTGTGCCTATCTTAAAAAGCCCTTTGCTATTGATGATCTGATCTCATCGGTTAATGAGGCGGTGGACCCGGTGGTTAATGCCCAAAACTGACCTTGGTGTCTTCATACAGGCGCGTTCATAAAATATCCCTTCGCACTTTCAAAAAACTTATGGATTTTTTATGCCGAGAAGCAGACATTTTGCTGAAAACTCATTAACATAGTTATATGAGTTGTATTTATTAAGGCCATTCGATGGATGCGTTAGTTAAAGACCCACTGCCTTTTGCCTTTCCGCTTGTGGTAGTCTGTGTTTCTGGAAATCCGCGCAGTTATGTTCTCCTGCGGGCCACCAAACGTTACGCCGAGCGTATTGGCGTGCCATGGATGGCACTGCACATTGAAACCAAGAAAAGCTCACTGCGGTTTGTTGAAGAAAACAGAAAAGAACTCATAAGCGCGATTAAAAACCTGACCTTGGCAGAAGAGCTGGGCGCCATGACCAGCAGTCTCTATGCGCCTATGGTTGAAGATGGCATTGCGCAATTCGTTACCCAGAAAAAAGCAGAAGGGTTTGATGTAAAGGCGTTGTTCGTGGGCGATACATCTGGCGTGCCGCGCTCTACGGGTGCTGTTTCCGAACACAAATCTACATCACCTTTTATTTTACGGCTTAAACGCTTATTGCCGGTGGGGCAATCCATCCAGCCAATTCAGATTACTTCGCATTACCCTGCAAAGAAATTGAAAGGCCTTCATTTCAGCCTGCGCGATTTTGTGGAAGGCAATCTACTCAATGCCGTATGCGCTGTTGGCGCTGTTGCTGGCGCGACGTTGCTGATCCTGTTATTGCAAGGTATATTCCCGGAGGTATTTCAAAGCCGCAATCGCGCGCCCATTTATCTGATTGCGCTTGCACTTGTGGCATCACGCAGTGGCCTTATCATAAGTCTTGCTACTGCGTTCGCATCCTACATGGCGATGACGTATTATTTCACAGATCCTAGCCACAATCTGACAATCGATAATTTCACCGAAGCAGCCGGCCTTATATTATTCATGATTTTCGCGGGCGTGGTTGCGCTATTCGTAAGCGCGCGACGCGATCAGGTAGACCGTCTTTTAAAGGAATTAAAGCGTTTTCAGGCGTTGTTTAATGTTTATAAAAACAGCGTGAAGGAGCTCACCTATGAATCCGCCCTGCACAGTATTCACCGCGACATTACCACGGCGTTAAATACAGAAATTGTCTTTTGTTTTCCATCTACCTATCAACCTGAAAAACTTATTTACACTTATCCTGAAAAAATAAATCTCAGTGAGGATGATGATGCCGCGTGCAATTCCTGCTGGGAAGATGGTCGTCCGACAGGGTTTGGAATGCATATTCATCCAAAAAGCGCATTTCGTTTCAAGCCACTTGTAACATCGACCGCCGATATTGGCGTGATTGGCATCCGCATTACGCGCACGATGGATTTAAACCCGGCAATGATTGAACTGCTTTCTTCGGTTGCCGATCTTGTCGCGCTTATTCTCGAGCGCATTACGATTGAGCAGAAAATGGAAGAAAACCGCGTTGAGGCGGAACGTGAAAAACTGCGCTCCATGCTGCTTTCCAGCGTATCGCACGATTTGAAAACCCCGCTTGCATCCATCATTGGCTCGCTCAGCGTGCATCAGAATATGTTTGCTGCATTGCCAGAAGAGCAGCGCCAGGAGTTGCTGGCCAACGCGCTTGATGAAGCCTATCGCCTTGACAGTTTTATCACCAATATCCTGGATATGACGCGTCTTGAAAGCAAGCAGGTGAAGTTCAGAAAAGAATGGATCCCGCCGCAGGATATTCTGCGTCATGTAGAAAAGCGTATGAAAGAGCGCTTACGTTTCCATAAGCTCAACATTCACTATGATACGATGATGAATGTTGAGTTGTGCGCTGATGTTATGATGACCGAACAGGTCATCCAGAATTTACTGGATAATGCAGGAAAATATACACCGTTTGGCACGGCAATTGATGTCACGCTAGAGCAGGCAGGCCCTGATCTGGTGATACGAATACGTGATTATGGTCCTGGTATTCCTGACGATTCGATTGAAAAAATATTTGATAAATATACGCGCCTCAAGAAACGCGATGCCAAAATTGCTGGCACAGGCCTTGGGCTTGCCATAGCCCGCACGATCATGCATGAACAGTGCGGCGATATTATTGTTGCTAATCATCCAGATGGTGGCGCGATTTTTAACGTAATCGTAAGAAATTGGCGCAAAAAAGAAGATAATAAAGAAAAAGAGGAAGCGGCTTAATCTGCTCTAAACATAATGCTTCTTAAAAATAAAACAATTCTTGTGATTGATGATACGCCATCGATCCGTGCTTTTTTACGTATTTCCCTAGCTTCCGAGCAAGCGGTGCTGCATGAGTCAGCGACGGGCCATGACGGGCTTGATAAAGCGCGCATTATTCAGCCGGATATCATCATCCTTGATCTTGGATTGCCCGATATTGATGGGCTTGATTTATTGCCCATGCTTAAAGAAGCATGTCCACCCCAGACCATTATTTTTATCCTCAGTGTCCGCCGCGATTATCCAATGATGGAAAAAGCTCATGCGCTGGGCGCCAATGGTTATATGGCCAAGCCCTTTGTGCCATTTGATCTCATTGAAAAACTTGGTAGCTTTTACGCTGCGCCTGCTGCCTGATCAGCATCCTTGATTGTGACCACTTCCATGCGGTAACCAATGCCTGGCTCGGTAACAATATAGCTATGATTTCCCTGCACCGCCTCAAGCTTTTCACGCAACTGGCTTGTATAGACACGCAAATACTGCATGTTATCACCATGTGCTGGACCCCATACATCTTTTAAAATCTGCTTGTGGGTCAGCATTTTTCCGCGATGAACCATGAAGTAACGCAACAGATCATATTCCTTGGGCGTAAACATAACTTTCTCGCCATTCAGGAACACTTCATGACGCAAAAGATCCATGCGGATATTGCCATTCACAAGTTCGGTATCGCCTGTTTCTTCTGTCACCGATTTGCGTAATTGTGCAGTCACCCGTGCAACGAGTACTTCAGGATTAAACGGCTTGGTTACATAATCATTAGCGCCCAGATCAAAGGCCTGAATGATTTCATCATCTTCACTACGCACGGAGCAAACAATGATCGGGGTTTGCGACCAGTCGCGAATTTGCTTGATAACATCTTTGCCATCCATATCGGGCAATCCAAGATCAAGAATGATCAATTCAGGTTTAACCGATGCTGCAAGCCGCACGCCTTCCGCGCCTTTTTCACAATCAACCACTTTAAAGCCGCGCCCTTCCAGGGTGATGGTATGAAGCTTGCGCAAGGGTGGTTCATCTTCGATGACCAAAATCGTGTTTTTCTTGCTATTCATAATGTTCCACAGGTGAGGGTTGGGGCTTAAGCGACAACTATAGCAGTTAAACAAAAATACACCGATATATAATTGCTGCCTAAATCTGGACTTACTTTATAGGTAATTTATCTTTTAGCACACCATCGCCGATGGTTGGTTAATGCCGATTGAGGCAGGGTTGGAGTGGTAGATGTTATCCAGACTGTGAATTGACCATCTCTTAAAGGAGTAACCCATGATGCACTTGGAATCATTGCCCAAACACCGCGTATATACCTATGAAGTTTACGGTTCTATGCTATCGCATGACATTCTCTCTTAGCCTTTTTCGTCTTAAAGAAATTCGCGCCTTTTGCGCATGGGCGGTGCTGTGCGCGTTTTTGTTCCGTGCTTTTATTCCAACTGGCTATATGCCGGATATGCAAGCGCTTGAAAAGGGCGTTTTCAAAATCACCATCTGTACGATGGATGGTACCCAAAGCATCTTTGCCGATAAAGATGGGCAACCGCTAGAGCCCCATCAGCAGAAAAAGCAGAGCGATAGTTTCTGCCCATTTGGTTGGGCTTGCAAGCTTGCTGTTAAGGAACTGATAGCGCAATCTTTTGTTCTGTCATTCATCGCCGCGCTGCCGCAATTCGCTTTTCAGGAATTTTTTGTAGCACGAATTTTATTCTCCAGCGCACAGTCCCGTGCGCCGCCTGTTCTTGTATTCATATAAATAAATCTGTTTTTCGCGTGCGCCTTCTTGCGCAATCGCTTCATTATTCTGGAGACATCCATGAAATATATAATTGTGCCAGCAATGCTGGCACTTATCGCCATGCCCGCTATGGCGCATGTAACGGCTAATCCCAATACGGGCGTGGCCGGAAATTACTTCCAAACCTCCTTGCGTATCTCGCATGGTTGTGAAGGAAGCCCAACAACATCTATCACTGTACAGATTCCAGAGAGTATCCTGTCTGTGCGTCCGCAGGCCAAAGCGGGTTGGAAAATTACAATAAAAAAACGCCCCCTCAATCCAGCGGTCGATATCGGTCATGGCAAAATGGCTAAGGAAGCGGTGAACGAAATCACATGGAGCGGCAAACTGGCTGATGACCAGTATGACGAGTTCGGCCTTGTGATGAAGTTGCCAGAGAGTGCCGGGCAAACCCTATGGTTTCCAACCGTGCAGAAATGCGCCAAGGGTGAAAACCGCTGGGTAGAAATTCCCACTGAAAAGCAGGAATGGCATCATGTGCAACGGCCCGCGCCCTTTGTGAAACTCACGCAACCTGCTCAATAATATTCTTTTTTTCAAACAGGATTGACCATGAAAAACCACTTTCTTGCAGGCGCGTGTGCGCTTGCACTTTTGCCAACGTCACAAGCTCTTGCTAAACATGTGCCTGACACGCTCCCACGGATTACCATCCCGGCAGTCTCTTCCGGTAATGGCTCCCTTACGCAGCCAAATGTGGAGCTGCAGCGTAAGGTTATAAACCAAAATGCTGGATCTATCGCGTTTGTGGATGGCGAAGATTATAAAACGCGCTATGCCAGTACAATCCGCGATGCGCTGAAGGATACACCGGGCGTGTTTGTGCAAAACCGCTATGGGCAGGAAACGCGTGTTTCGATACGCGGCTCTGGCA
Source organism: Alphaproteobacteria bacterium (assembly GCA_010031785.1). Classification (GTDB taxonomy): domain Bacteria; phylum Pseudomonadota; class Alphaproteobacteria; order UBA9219; family RGZA01; genus RGZA01. The sequence goes on along the minus strand of RGZA01000015.1, from coordinate 5,968 downwards.
TTGCGCGTGGCTTTCACACACGCGGTGTTGAGATTTTACAAGATGGTATCTCTACTAATCTTGCGGATGGCAGCGGCGATTATTATCAGATCGATCCACTCGCCTTGCGCTCGGTCGAGGTTTATAAGGGCGGCAATGGCCTTGCTTATGGCTCCTCCATGCTGGGTGGTGCGATCAATTTTGTAACGCCAACAGCCCATACAGCGGTTGCACCGAACATTCTTCGCCTTGATGCAGGAAGTTTTGGAACAGTGCGTACTAACGCGCAAATATCGCGTGTTGTCGGCGATGCCGATTTCCTCATCAACGGCACGATGACGCATGAGGATGGCTATCGTGATCACCGGCAAACACAAGCCGAAACGGTTAATGCAAATATTGGCTATCGCTTTAACCCGGATGTAGAAACGCGTTTTTATCTTGGCAGCTTTAATGTGGATCAGGAATTACCGGGTACAGTGACACTGGCCAATGCGTTGAATAATCCAACCAAAGCTTCTGCAGCTGCGTTAGCGGGTGATCAAAAACGCGATAGCCGGACACAGCGCATCGCTAACCGCACTTCGTTCAAAATTGGCGGTGGACAATTGGATGTTGATACATGGGCCATTCATAAAAGCCTGTTTCATCCCATCTTTCAGGTCATTGATCAGGATGGATGGACCTATGGCATTGGCTCGCGTTACAAAGACACCTTCACGCTTGCCGGATTTCGCAATGACATCATCATGGGAACGCGATTTAACGGCGGGAATAACACCGCGCTGCAATATCTGAATAATAGCGGTTCACGCGGCGCGCAAACGCTCAATGCGCAGCAGGATGCGTTCAATGCCGAAGCCTATCTTGAAAACCGCTTCTGGTTTTTACCGCAAGCGGCAGTGATGACGGGCGCCAAATTGTTCCATGATGAACGCACCTATCATGATCACGGTAATCTTGCGCTCAACCCAACGCCCAAGGAAGATAGCAAGAATTATGATGGTATTAATCCAAAACTCGGGCTGTTATGGCAACCCAAAGAAGATATCCAGATCTTCACGGATATCACGCGAAGCCAAGATGTACCGGATTTCAGCGATCTCAATCAGACCATCGGCACGACTACTGCGTTTGTTCCGTTGAAAGCGCAGGATGCCTGGACAGCTGAAATTGGCACGCGTGGCCATTCGGGGCGCTATGGGTGGGATATCACGGCTTATCGTTCATGGATTGATAATGAGCTGATGCAATACACCACGAACCCGAACGTGCCAGCAGCAACCTTCAACGCTGGCAGCACGGTGCATCAGGGCATTGAGTTTGGATTTTCTACCGAGCTTGCGCGCGATGTTTTAAGCGAAACATCGGGTGATATGCTCACACTCAACCAGTTGTGGAATTATAGTGACTTCCATTTCGTGGATGATCTGCAATATGGAAATAACAGCATTGCTGGCGTTCCAGAGCATGTGTTGCGCACGGGGCTTACCTATAAACACAAGAACGGGTTTTATCTTAACCCCGGTATTGATTGGGTGCCCGATGGCGCATGGGCTGATCAGGCCAATACGCTGAAAGCACCGGGCTATGTACTGTTTGGCCTGCAAACCGGCATGCAGTTTGATAATGGTGTGCTGCTCTATCTGGAAGCTCGTAACCTTACGAACGAGCATTACATCAGTGACATCAGTACCATCAGGGATGCGCGGACAACCGGAACCGAGATTTTCCATCCAGGCGATGGCCGCAGCGTATTCACCGGCATACGCTATGCATTCTAAACAAAACCCCGGGACGCAAATCCCGGGGTTTTTTATAGTCGATTAAAACATGTGTTTATTAGCCAAATTTTTTACTGACAGGTATTGCTAACCACAACAGTCGTGATCTGCTTGGTGCAGGAGTCATAGATCTTGCGTGTTACAACAGTGCCACCAGGGCATGCATTGCTGGTAGTAAGGATCGTGCTTTGGCGACATGCCGTAGCAGGAACACAGGTATCGCGGAACACAGTTTCGATACTTTGACCAAACCCGTTATTGCTACCATCACAGATGCGACGACGTTGCAGGGTGATAATACCACCTGCACCACCATTATTGCATTCCTTGGTGGTGAGCACGGTGCTTGGCACACATGTTCCCGTTGGTGGGCTAACCGTGCAGGTGTTGCTTGTAACGGTGGTGATCGTTTGGCCATCACCGTTATTGCTGCCATCACAGATGCGACGCGTTACGGTTACAATTGTGCCGCTCTGGCCCGATGGGCAGGAGCTGGTATCGGTATTGGTTGAGTCAACACAGCCATTGATGCCGCCATTAATTCCGCCATTCGTGCCGCCGTTAATGTTGCCACAGGTATTTGACGTTGTGACAACCGACACCTGCTTGGTACAGGAATTATAAACCTTTGCATAGCTGGTGCTGCCAGGGGTGCCATCGGTACATGCTTTTGTGTAGGTCATGATAACGCTGGTTTTACAGTCTGCCGCGGTCTGTGCTGCGGTTGTTGCTGCAATTTCAGGTACTACTGTTGTTTGTCTTCCAAAGGATTGCTGTGCTGCTGCATCAACACCTGTGCTTTGCCATGAGGTATCGCGGCATTGCATGTTGAAAGCAACAAACGCGTCATCCTGTCCTGCACAGCTATATTGCGCAGTGTATGATTTACCGGGGTTTGCTATATCTGGCAGCGATGCGTTGATATCATCACGGCTGATTGGCAATTTGATAATAGGGTAGGTGTCATCTTCAACACCGGAAATCAGCGTGAAACCTGATGTAGCGGATGCAAGATTTGGGCGTGCGATAAGCTTTACTTCTGTTTTGCTATCGATTGTTTTGCTATCGACCAACCCTTTTAATACCCAGCCAGCACCACAGCTTGCGCTTGGTTTTGGAACATCATTGACGATCATCGGGCGTGGCTCGCAACAATTCGCGATTTTTACGCCCGGTGCATTGGCAGCGAAGGCGATCCATTCTTCCTTGCTCTGGAATGGAATGAATAGAGATGCGGTAAGTGCGTCGGTGGCATCCACATAATGGCATATACCATCCACCCAGATCGGTGTGCGGCTTTCCTTGTTACCAGGATCAATGCGCGCGCCAGTATAGCCAGCATTTAGTAATGCATTATTGGTATCGGTGAGGGGGCATTGCGGGTAATTTGCATCAAGGCTGCGATCAAGGCTACATTGCGTTTTAGCTACTTGCGCATGCGCAGAAGTGGGCGTAACTGTAAAAAAAGAAAGTGCCAGCATAAAACATGCCGCATATGTCAAAAATGGTTTTGCTATTTTCATAATCATCGCCTTCATAATAACTGCTCCTGTTTGCATCGCATTTTCTGCAAAGCTCACTTTTTTATATGAACCTTGTTATATAGAAAAAGATGCGCACTCTTCTAAACCTTAAATAGAAACTTAAGAGCCAAAGCATATTTTTTCGACATGGAGGCATGCGCTTTGTGTAAAAGCTGCATAAATTAACCATGTACTGCCCAATTTATTAATAAGATGATTGATTAATAATTAAGATTCTTAACTGCACCACGTTTTTATCGGCCGTAGTGGGTGGGGCACGCCCTAGCAGCAGGTATAAAGATTACACAAAGTAAGTGGCTTATGAGCCATTGGCTTTCATTGCATCCACAAGCTTAGGTACATTGTTACGGAACATATCGAGATAATGCGGTGCCGTGCCCTTTGCATCGGAAAGCGCATCGGAATAAAGCGCGCCGCCCATGGTTGCGCCGGAATCCTTACCAATTTGTTTGATCAGGCGGCTATCGGTCACGGTTTCGATAAAGACCTGTTTCACATGCTCGGCCTTGATCTGGTCGATGAGTTTTGTGATGGTGGCTGCGGATGGCTGTGCATCCTTACTCAGCCCTTCGGGCGCTTTGAAGGTAATGTGATAAGCATCGCCAAAATAACCAAAGGTATCATGGCTTGTAATAATCACGCGTTTTTTTGCAGGAATTGCATCAATCTGCTCGCGAATGTATTGATCCATTTCTGTCACTTGCGCATCAAAATGCGCGGCACGCTTTTTAAATGCCTCGGCATGGGCTGGCGCTGCCTTGATCAGCGCGTCGAGAATATTTTTAATATAGATATGTGCATTAGCAAGATTCTGCCATGCGTGCGGGTCTGTTACACGTTGGTTTTTCCCTTCGATGATGCTGCGTGGTGTTATACTGGTGGTTGCGGTGATGATCGTCGCTTTGGTCGCTGATGCCTCTATGAGGCGCATCATCCATCTTTCAAGCCCAAGGCCATTCATGAAAACAATATCAGCCTTTGCTAGTGTGCGAACATCATCGGGCGCGGGCTGGTAGCTATGCGTATCGCTATTGGGCCCTACTAATGCTTTGACATGTACCGCATCGCCGCCAATCTGTGCCACCATATCGCCAAGGATGCTAAAGCTGGCAACAACGGTGATGGGTTCATTCTGGGCACAGGCTGGCGCTGCCATAAAAACCATTAAAATCAATAAATACCTGCATATGTTCATCATAGCCTCGCCACCAAAAAAATGGCATATCAATATGAATGTATCCCATTGTCAATGATACATGTGTAAAATGCTTTGCATGGTTGATGCAAAAAAGAATAAGAATTGAACAGTTACACGAATGATGAGTGATCCATGTTTTATATGAATGTTGCACAGCGCCTCGCGATTGCCCTGGTTTTTTCGTGCGTGCTGCTTGGCCTTGCATGCTGGGCAATAAATTAAAAAATGGCGTAAACGATGAAACCGATCATTACCTTAAAAAATATTACACTGCGTTATGGAAGACGTCTTGCGCTCCATGATGTGAGCGGTGAGTTTTCCCCCGGCTCGCTCACCGCGGTTGCTGGCCCGAATGGTTCTGGAAAAAGCACGCTCCTGAAATTGATTGCAGGCATTGTGAAGCCTAGTAAGGGTGAGGTTATTAAAAATACCTCCCAAGCTATTGCGTATCTGCCGCAAAGCAGTGCCATCCAGCGTGATTTTCCGATGCCGGTTGGGCAAGCAGTGGCAACGGGTTTCTGGCCCCATGCCGGGCTTTTTCAATCCATCGGCCAAACGCATAAGGAGCAGGTTAATGTTGCGCTTGCCGAAGTGGGGTTAGCAGGATTTGAAAATCGCCAGATCAGCCAGCTATCGGGTGGAGAGTTCCAGCGCATGCTATTTGCGCGCCTGATTATTCAAAATGCGCCGATCCTTTTGCTCGATGAGCCGTTTACCGCAGTGGACGCAGAAACTACACAGCGCCTCATGCAATTACTGTTGATGTGGCATCAACAGGGTCGAACCATCATTTGTGTGCTGCATGATTTATTGCTGATCAAAAAATATTTCCCTGAATCCTTTGTGCTCGCCGGAAAATGCCTTGGCCGTGGCCATACGCATGCGATGTTTGACCAAAAGCTTCTCTCGTTTGATCTTGATATGGCTGAGCTTTGCGATGGCGATAATGCGCATACATCCCACCCACCCGATCTGCACCAGCCGCATGTGCATACAGAAGCCTGTTCCCACCATGATCATAAGGATCACGTATGACCGCTTATGATGCAATCATTGCCCCCTTCACTGATTACGCATTCATGCGCCGCGCGTTGATTGCATGTATGGCCTTGGCCTTGGGTGGCACGCCGCTTGGTACCTTTATGGCCTTGCGGCGTATGGCGCTGGTCGGTGATGCGATGAGCCATGCGATTTTGCCCGGCGTGTCGATCGCCTTTGTGTTTTTTGGTCTTGCCATATGGCCGATGACCTTTGGCGGGCTCGCTGCGGGTATTATTGTATCGCTTGCTGCCGTGTTGCTCACGCGCGTCACACAGTTGAAAGAGGATGCGAGTTTTACGCTCAGTTATTTATTATCGATTGCAACGGGCGTCGTGATCTTGTCGCTTAAGGGTAATAATGTGGATCTTTTGCATCTGCTGTTTGGCAATATTCTGGCGATTGATAATGATGCGCTGACGCTT
>RGZA01000140.1 GCA_010031785.1 Alphaproteobacteria bacterium | reverse complement strand
AAGATTCCCCACTGCTGCCTCCCGTAGGAGTCTGGACCGTGTCTCAGTTCCAGTGTGGCTGATCGTCCTCTAAGACCAGCTAAAGATCGTAGCCTTGGTGAGCCATTACCTCACCAACTAGCTAATCTTACGCGGGCTCATCTTCTAGCGATAAATCTTTACCCCGGAGGGACTATACGGTATTAGCACCAGTTTCCCGATGTTATCCCATACTAGAAGGTAGATTCCCACGTGTTCCTCACCCGTGCGCCACTATGTATTGCTACATCGTTCGACTTGCATGTGTTAGGCCTGCCGCCAGCGTTCGTTCTGAGCCAGAATCAAACTCTCAAGTTGAGTGTTTGTGCAAAGTTTTGAGGTCTTTGCTCATCCTGGCATCTGTTCGTGGTGCCGGACTGCTCCGGACACCTCATTGTTCTTGACGGGCAATGAATGAATAAATTCATTCAAAGCTTTAGTTTATTACGTGATTAATCATTTTATTGATTATTCATGATATCAAGGATGCTCAAAACGACAGATACCGATTGTGTCCCATGGCTTAACCATTTTACTGGAAAAAACATGAGACTGTTTTAAGTGCAATCTCATTCTGACCCAGTTTGACAATAAATTGCCGAAACCGCATCAGACAACCGCCGCCTGCGCATCCCTTCTCTCGTTCTCTATTCACAATGTCAAAGAACCAATCTTAGATTTCTCTAAAACCCAACAGAAAAGCGCAAAAAACACCCCCGTGCAGTAAATGCACTTAGAAGTATTTTGGTCTTTTCTGGTGAACGATCAAACCGTGCAGGTCTCTCGTTGGACGCACTTATACTCCAACCAATTCAAAGCTGTAAAGCGAAAAATAAAAAAAGTATAAACGTCGATATAACTTAATGAAAATAGGCACTTCTGATGAATATCGGGTTAATTGAAAAAGGAATCTTTGAAAATATTTTGCCTCTTTTTTGACCGACCGACCCCGATTTTGACCCCTACCCCAGAATCTTCTTAGAATCCGGTTCAATGAAATCGGGTTTATGCCTGCAAATATTGAGTTTTTACTATATCCGCAGCAAAACAGCAGCACAGAAAAATGCAATTAATCACCTTGGTGAAAGGGCTTTTTGCATATTCGCAATGATTTTTTGTGCTTCATCATCGCTATAAGGCACCGCCTGCCCCATGCCCCACACCGCATTAGGCCATGCAGCATCGGTGTTAAAGCGTGCGATGATATGCACATGCAGAATAGGAAGGACATTTCCAAGTGCTGCAATATTCAAATTTTGTGCTTTAAAATAGCGTTTTACAAACACTGCTACGCGGTTGATTTCATCAAGCAGCACCGCCTGCTCACCCGGCAACAAATCAATAAGATCACGCACGTCCTTGCGCCGTGGCACCAGCATCACCCACGGAAAACGCTTATCATTCATAAGCAGCAGCGTTGAAAGCTCAAATTCTGCAATAACATAGGTGGTTTTCTTCAACTGTTCTGGAAGCTGATACATGAAATTGCCCTCTCCTGATCTTCCAAGACATTACTAGAATATTTAACCAAGCTACACTAGATTAATGACATGACATCCCTTCAGCTCACGCCCAGCGCGGCAAAGCGCATTCGTTTCCTTGCAGAAAAACAGGCACAGCCTGATCTGCATCTGCGCCTTGCGGTTGATAGCGGCGGATGCTCGGGCTTTCAGTATAAATTCAAGCTGGAGCAAACAGCGCCTAATGCAGACGATGTTGTGATTGAAGAAGGCGGCGCAAAGCTGGTGATTGATCAGGCCTCCCTGCCCTTTATTGATGGATCGGTGGTTGATTTTATTTCTGATCTTTCCGGTGAAAGTTTTCAGGTCAAAAACCCGATGGCGGATTCATCCTGCGGCTGCGGCACTTCCTTTACCGTGAAGATGTAATGCACGGAATACACTTAATGAAGCAGCGCATACTAACTCCCCTCCCCTCGGGAGGGGCTAGGGGCGGGGATACCTCAATAAACCAAGATCACTCTTGCTACCTCCCCTCACCTAACCTCTCCCAAAGGGAGAGGAATAGCAGTGCTCTGCTTCATCTATCTCGCGCCCTCATAGGTAACAAATGATCATCGCGAGCTGGAACGTCAACTCGATCAAAATGCGCCTGCCGATTGTCAGCGAATGGCTAAAAAAAGAAGCCCCCGATGTTGTGCTGCTGCAAGAACTCAAATGCGAAACCGCAGCATTTCCATTTATGGAAATTGAAAGCCTTGGCTATCACGTGCTTGTTAAAGGCCAGAAAGCCTATAATGGCGTTGCAATCCTATCTAGAGAAAAAGCCACGCTACGCACTGATATTCTGGATGGTGACGATAGTGATGTTCAGGCGCGCTATATCGAAGCGGAAATCAAGGATGTGATTATTTCCACGATCTATCTGCCCAATGGCAACCCACTCGACACAGAAAAATTTCCTTATAAACTTGGCTTTATGAAACGGCTGCAGCAACGCGCCAAACAATTACTACACGAACAACGCCCGGTTATTCTGGGCGGTGATTACAATGTTATTCCAGCCGATGCCGATGCACGCAATCCGGAAGAATGGCGCAATGATGCGCTTGCCCAGCCGGAATCCCGTGCGCATTTTCGCAGCATTCTGCATCAGGGCTATAGCGAAGCATTCCGCACACTGCATCCAAACGAAACGGGCGCTTATACATTTTGGGATTATCAAGCAGGATCTTGGCCGCGCGATAATGGCATTCGCATTGATCATTTGCTCACCTCACCCGAAGCAACCGATCACCTCACGCGCTGCTGGATTGATAAAGCCCCGCGCGGCCTTGAAAAAGCATCTGATCACACGCCAATTATGGCGGAATTTTCACTTTAGCTAATTGTAAATACTGCCTTATTTAATCGCTTTTTAGTTTCGCTATCGTGTGCTATTTCTAAAAAACTATAAAATAAAGGGAGAATTAGTATGTCAGTAGCTAGTGCATTTAGAGATCTTGTAAAACGCTTATTGCCTAATACAAGACAACAATCAACACGATCACTGATCTCCAGTGCTTCAGTTGGCTGTCAGTCTTGCTCTGGGCATTTAAGTTCGTGTCGCCCTTGCGGTAGCACAGGGAAAATTGGTAATAGATTTGCGCCGATAACAAAAGCACCGTCACCAACCCCAAGATAACTCCCTATTCACACTTTAAAACCGCGTTTATTGGGCCTATAAACGCACTATGCCTCATCTCCCCGCCCTTCCCGCACATTTGCGCATTTATGCGATCGGGGATATCCATGGGCGCCTTGATCTTCTCAAGCAATTAATGGAAAAAATTGATGCTGAGAAACCTACACCCGGCACTATCGTTAAAAAAATATTTCTGGGCGATTACATTGATCGCGGCCTACAAAGCAAGCAGGTCATTGATTACCTGATTAACTTGTCGGCAACAGAAACCGATGCACAAAAACCGCATTTTATTCTTGGCAACCATGAACAGGTGATGCGCGAATTGCTTACTACCTATGATGTCGACTTGCTACAGGATTGGCTGCGTTTTGGTGGCCGCGAAACCCTGATGAGTTACGGTATTCGCCTCATCGCTTTTATGGGCACGGCCGATGTTGCCATGCTCACCAAATTTGCCAATAAGGTCCCGATTTCGCATATTGAGTTTTTAAAAAAACTGGTGCCTTCCGTTACCTATGGCGATTATTTCTTTTGCCATGCGGGCGCACGCCCCGGCATCGCCCTTGATGCACAAAACGAAAAGGATCTTGCCTGGATACGCCGCGACTTTTTAGCGCACAGCATGCCGTTTGAGAAAATGATCGTGCATGGCCACACCATCAACGAAACTGCAGAGCTCCTGCCCCATCGCATTAATGTCGATACAGGCGCCTATGCAACGGGTTGCCTTACGGCAATAGCACTGGAAGGGACGCAGCAATGGCTGGTCCAGACAAGGAGATGACAAGCAAAAAATTTAATTTGAAATAACGTTACAAAAAAGCGCGCTCTTACTCCCCTCCCTTCGGGCCCAGCCTTCGCTAAAGCTTCGGCGGGTCTGGTGC
>RGZA01000139.1 GCA_010031785.1 Alphaproteobacteria bacterium | reverse complement strand
CGTTGTCGTGGCGCGTGCATGTAATATCTGTCCCATAGTTCCTCCGTTCGTAGATGGCCATATATTACTCCATCACTGGACGGGACTAAACACCTAACCTCTCCCAAAGGGAGAGGAATAGCAGTGCGCTGCTTCATTGCTTATTCCTCAATATAGGCGGTAATTGAGAGGACCCGGCCCTTGGTATTAGGGGTGATGTCGATTGCCAGACCATGGATTTCCGGGCGGTAATAAATGGGCAGCTCAAGGCGATAGGTATGGGGCGCGGTGAGGTTGCGGGCAACGGCATAGCGTTCCAGCGTGTTTTCATTTTGAATGAGATGGATGCCGATAGATCCGCTCTGGATCTCAGCTTCAATGACAACCAGATATTCAGTTGGCGTGATGCCATCAAGCTGCTGCGGGAATGCGATGAAGCCCGCAACGCCGCGCATCTGATCATTCGATGCCAGCGTTGCAGCAAAATTAATTTCGTTTTCCAGCGTCATGCCATTATGGAAAAAGCAACGCTCGCGTATTGCCGGAATGCACGTTTGTTTTAAACGCGCACGATCAAAGCGGCAATTTTTCAAGGCATCGACGATGACATTGTTTTCATGATGGCGCACGGTTTCATAGCGGAAAGCGCGCGCGCGATGGCCGGTTGCAACCATTGTGTCCCACAAGGTATTTACTGCCCCTGTGTGGGAATTAGAGCGCCAGTGCCGCAGCATAAGTTTGGTAAGATCTAGTGATGTCGGTTCGGTAGTTTCGGGTTGTTCGTTTGCACGCACCAATACCGTCGTTGCAAAATTCTGCTTTGGCGTTGCGCGTGCGAGAATATCCATCATCAGTGCTTTATCTTCGCACGTTAGCGGAGCAGGGCAGTACAGCAAGGCTTCATCAAGCACGCTACGCGGCGCAAGATAACCCGATGGGTGGATAAGCTCCACAGCTGTCATATAGCTTTGTTCTTTGAGATCAAGTTGGTGGGTTACGCCGCGCCGTTCATTGTTATTGATCCATGCGGTATCTGGCGCGGGATGCTCATGTTCGGTCACAACTGCGCAATGCACGAAATACTGCGGCGCGGATAGTTCGAGCAGGCGGCGGATATGCTGGGGGAACCATTCATCGCATTCACGCAGGACGGCAAAATAATCGCCTTTTACAAGGCGCAAGCCATCCCACAGGCTTTGGCCATCCACGCTTTCAACGGTTTTATATTTGATGTCGAATGGCTTAGTTTTAACAAGGATGATCTGATATTGCGCGTAATCCTGATTAATAACGGACTGTATAGCACGTTCCAGCAGCGGCAAGCGCGTGCCATCACTTTTGATAATAACGCTGACGAGTGGAGCTTGTTCACGCGGCGCGGCATTAATGATCGCCTGCTTTTGCTTGTGCAGTGTGATCGCGTTCTGGATCATGATTTCAAGGGCAAATTTTTCTTCAAATATTTTACGGGCGCGTGCGGCTTTTTCTAAGGCTTCAGCCGGGTGTTTTAGAATGTGCGCGTGAATGGCTTGCAGTTGTTCAAAAATTTGCTTGTTGGAGCGTTCCTGCTCGAAATAATAAAGGCTGTCGCCAAAGTGTTTTTCCAGCCATGGCATGCGGCACGTAACGACCACGGCACCAACCGAAGCAATTTCAAACACGCGGTTGGATATCACATCTTCTTCCAGATGATGATCGCCCAGCAAGTTTAACCCCATACCGTTTTTGCGATAGATGGCTTGCACCGATGCGCCATCAAAGGGCGTGGAACCCTTGTAAAATGGCAGGTTATAATGTGCCCAACTGGTTGCGGGGCCATAGATTTCGCCCTTATCCCATGCGCCGAAAGATTTGAAGAAATCGAGCCTGCGGCCATCCCAGTTAGTGCCAAAATAGGGGAGTTTTGCGGTGCCGCTGAGCAGCGCTGCGCGCACATCGCTGTCATCATTGGTTTGTTTAGGTGCAGTGTTAAAATAGCCCGCGATTTCTTCGCGGCGACCAACGCCATACAGTGCGTGTTGTGCAAATTCGACTAGGCTATCGGAGATGGAGGCGTAGCCATCAAAACTGTAAAAATATTGCAATAATTTTGGATCACGGAAATAGACGGTGCTTGGTTCATTTAGGCAGGCATAAGTTGGAAAGCCGGTGAGCTTTGCCTGTGTTCGTGAATTCACAATGACGAAGTCAGGTTTTGCGGCTTCCACCTCGGCGTTGTTAAAGCAGGGAATGACCTCCACCCCGATGCGTGCGCCAGCGCTACGCATGGCATGGGCACCCTGTTCTTCGGCGCTCGTAGCTGTCCAAACGTTAAGAAATGCAATGCGCATGATTGAAAACTCTATTTTATGCCTTGAATAAAAATAGCAGGTGATAGGATAGGAGTAGCGTCGAAGGGATTCAATATGAGTAAATCTTTATCTCCGGAAAGGATAAGATCTGCTTTTCCATCTACTGCAAGTTCGAGAAATTTATTATCGGTTGGATCGCGGCATGCGATGATTGTTGACGTTATGGATACTGTTTCAGCTATGCTGAGTTGATATTCTATCCATTGTATAGTGGTGGGAGCAAGAAAAGGTAATAAAGAAGGCCGGGAAAGCACATCAAGTAATTGCCGGTCGGTCGCAGATGACTTTAAGAGCGTTGCGGTTCTTAGTGCGCGATGAAGTGCAATTGCCGGAATAGATTTGTCTTTTAATGCAGCACTGACAAAAATATTAGTATCTATAACAATACGCATTATAGTTTATTGTTCAACGTCATGTTGTGCTTGTTTAATGATCTGATCGATAGCGATATCTGTAAGGCCTGCTGCAACTACTTTTGCACGGGACTCTCTCCTGCCGGGAATAAGTTCTTTCTCTGGTTCAATCGTTAACTTGACTAATTCATCTGATCCAATGCCCAGATGTTTTAATCGATCGGCTATTTCGCTTGCTTTCACTTCAATAATGGTCGTCATGACTATTCCTTAAGTTTGATAATAATCATTAACACTATAACATAAAAAGCAATAGTCGACAAATCACTTAATTGATTGTTTTACAATAGAAATTAATTCATCTGATTGACAATGCTGCAGCGCGCAATGTAAGAAGGCAGACATACTTTATCAAAGAGGTGCACTTTGAATCTCGCTGCAACTGAACAGGCTTCGCAAGAAGTACATAAAGCTAAGAAGAACTGGTCGTTAAACGATGTGCCTTGGGCGCAGTTTGATAATAACCGCGTTTGTCCTGAACTCCTGAAAGTCGTTAAGGCTGCAGCGTTGGTTGAATATAACGCACATGATTATGCGACATATCTTTCAAATGTTTTTCATGATGACCCAGTGTTCCTTGCTGACATTCAGCAATGGGCTGCTGAAGAAGTGCAGCATGGCGAAGCGCTGGGCCGCTGGGCAGAGATGGCGGACCCAACCTTTGATTTTCAAGCAAGCTTTAAAAACTTTGTAGCCGGTTATCGCATTGATCTTAATGCCAAGGAATCCATTCGCGGATCACGCTCGGGCGAATTGATTTCGCGCTGTATTGTTGAAACAGGAACTAGTTCTTATTACACCGCGCTTGCGGATGCTGTGAATGAGCCGGTTCTTAAATATATCTGCCAGGCAATTGCTGGCGATGAATTGCGCCATTACAAGCTGTTTTACAGCAATATGAAGCGTTATCTGGAGATTGAAAAATTATCGCCCATGGAACGCCTTAAAATCGGTCTGGGCCGGATTAAAGAGTCTGAAGATGATGAATTGGCCTTTGCCTATTACTCGGCCAATTTTACTGGTTTAGCGCAATATCGTGCAGCGAATGATAATGGCGGCGTTGCATATGATCGCAAGCAGATCACCGAAGAATATACCGTGCGTGCTTACAGCAAATACCGTGCGCATCACATGGACCGGGTGGTTTCAATGGTATTGAAAGCTTGCGGCCTTGATACGCAAGGGTTGGTTGCCAAGGCGGCTGCAAAACTTGCATGGTTTAGCTTAGCATCGCGTATTCGTAAGGCGCAAAAAGCGACAGGTAAAGCTGCCGATAAAGCTACTAGTAAAGACCCTGCGCGCGCGGCGTAAATTCACTGTTTCACTTGCAAATTCTTAGTCATGCCCGCCCAAAAGGATTTCTG
>RGZA01000138.1 GCA_010031785.1 Alphaproteobacteria bacterium | reverse complement strand
AATAAAACCTTTTCTCCTTCAAATACTATTCCTTCAGTTCCACCCACCACTACTGTGGAAAGGACTTCTCCGTCTGCGTCCAGCACAGCAACACGTTCCACCACCCCTAACCTAGACTCCACTGCACAGGCTAAAGAAAAGCCAAAGCCATTATCCACAGCTGAAGAAAAAGCTAAAAAAATTGCAGAACGCCGCGCTCTGGTTCAGCAGAAACTTGCTCTAGCCAATGAGCAGCATGCTTTACTAGTTGCTAAAGCCGAAAACTTAGCATTAAGAAATCAGAACAAGCAAGCAAGGGCTAAACTAGAGGCAAATAATCAGCCTTCTACTTACCGATCCTATATAGACGCGCAACGCCCTCCTAATAATGGCAATAATAATCCCATTGAACGTACTGCATCAGAACTTTTACACACGGAGATGAGCCAGGTAACCGGCGGCCTAAGGAACATTAGGAATGCTTCAAGTCCCTTACCAACCTCTTTAAAATCAGAACACCCACAACCACCATATGATGAATCTCTAATCCGCGAGCTACCGGTGCCTAAAAGCACAACAAATAATACGACCGGAGATTTGAATTATGAACGCAAGGCCAATTTAGATAGAGAACGTAGCGCTTCTACTTCACCCCAAACATCACCACCGCTTGCAAACGCAGCACCAACTCGCAAACTGTGGCAATACTCTCCTACTTAATGCTTCAGTGTTTATAGAATGACGTGTCGTCTTAAAGTCCAGAAATCTAGTGACAGTTACTTTTTTCTTAAAAAAGTAACTGTCACTGGCCTCTTCCCTGCGCACATCAATCCCGCAGCGCCCGCGCCGATGATAATAACGTCCGTATGTTTCATGGATTCATAGTTACCGGATAAAGAACGATTAATTGTGGGGAGCTGTTTGCGATATAGCCATTTTGGGCATTTTACAAAAATCCCAAAAACCAAAAATAGGCTTGAAAAAACCCAAAAATCGCCTTTATTGGCAATATTTTGTCAAATTTTCTCTTGCTTTAAAAAAATTAGTACGATGGTATGTGTTTCACGTGAAACATTTTCGATAAACCATTGAAATAACAAAATATTTTGTTAAATGCCCGTTTTGTCCAAAACCGGGGCGTCATTGCGAGGAGGCCTTTAGGCCGACGCGGCAATCCATTGAGATAACAGGAAATAAACATGGATTGCCACGCTCCCTTCGGTCGCTCGCAATGACGCTGATGGATATGGATAAATACCCTTTACATGCCTGGCTTTTCTCCCCTATAACGACGCCATCCTTGCCAGTCGCGGTGGTCGTGATTGGCTATGGTTAGAGAGTAATCTACTAACCTGAGCATCCATAGGGAATATGACATGCCTCTATACGAAACCGTGTTTATCGCACGGCAGGATTTAACGCCTGCACAAGTCGAGACGCTTACGGGCGAAATCGAAACAACACTAAAAGCACAAGGTGGTAAAGTAACCAAGACCGAACAATGGGGTCTTCGTACGCTTGCTTACCGTATTAATAAAAACAAAAAAGGCCATTACACGCTCGTCAACATTGACGCGCCTGCAGCAGCCATTGCTGAAATGGAACGCACCATGCGTATTCATGACGACGTCATGCGTTACATAACCATCCGCGTTGACGAACATGAAGAAGGCCCATCGGCTATTCTTCGTCGTGCAAACGACGATGAACGTCCATCCGGTGGTTTTGGCGATCGCGGTGATCGCAGCAGCCGCAGTGGTGATCGGGGTGGTGACAGAGGTGATCGTGGCGGAGACCGTGGTTTTCGTCCACGTCCACCACGTAGCGAAGAAGGAGATGCAGCATGAGACGCGAACGTGAAACAAGCCCGCGCGGTGGTTTACCCGCTGAAGAAGGCGCCGCAGCTGGCGCAACCGGTGGTGCAGGTGGTGGCGGTCGTCGCCCTTTCTTCCGCCGTCGCAAGACATGCCCTTTCAACAGCATCACAGCACCAAAGCTGGATTGGAAAGATGTAAAGCTTCTTGGCCGCTATATTTCCGAACGTGGAAAAATTGTGCCTAGCCGCATCTCCGCCGTATCCACGCATCATCAACGTGACCTTGCCAACGCTATTAAGCGCGCACGGTTCATGGCGCTGTTGCCTTACGCTCGTGAATCAGGAGACTTCTCATGATTGAAGTAATTCTACTCGAAAAAGTTGGCCGCATCGGTCAAATCGGTACCGTGGTAAAGGTCAAGCCTGGCTACGCACGTAACTTCCTTCTGCCAAAGAAGAAAGCACTTCGCGCAACCAAGGACAACATCGCTTACTTTGAAGCCAAGCGTTCGGAAATCGAAGCCGCAAACGCGCAAACACGCGCAGCAGCTGAAAAATCCGGCAAGACATTGGATGGTAAAAAATTCACCACCATTCGTCAGGCTTCTGAAGTTGGTCAGTTGTTCGGCTCGGTTACCGTGCGCGATATCGCTGAACTTCTTAAAGCTGGTGGCTTTGATGTGGAACGCCAATACATTCTGTTGGCAGCACCGATCAAAACCGTTGGTGTATTCCAGATCCCCGTGCGTCTGCATGCGGATGTGAGCGTAAATATTGCGCTCAACATCGCACGCACCGAAGACGAAGCGAAGATTCAGGAAAAGACCGGCAAGGCTGCAAAGTCACGCGAAACTGCGGTTGAAGACAAGAAGGCTGAAGCTGAAATCAATGCTGAAGCATTCTTTGAAAAACCACCTGAAGAACTAGCTGCCCCAGCTGAAGAAAAAGCTGAAGGCTAACGCCCCTAAAGGATAAACCATGACACGCCCTTCCCTTGCGGCACAGAGTTCGGAAATCACCTTGAGTGATTTTGAACTTGTCCGCAATGCGAAGGGCGAATGGCTTTTAATCGTATCCCAAGCACCGGCCGCATTCCTTGATAACCCCATGCAGCAACTGTATGCGAGCATTGATGGTAACACGCTGATCGTGCAAGGCACCTCCGCAAAAATGCTGCTGCAGAATATTTTATCCAGCCAATATATCGCCGCATTACAAACCGATAAACCCGCTGCACTTTTTTTCAGCGTCGTTGATGATGATGGCACCAAACAATTCACCGCACAGATGCCGGTTGTTTGGGAATAATTTTTTCCGCATCGAATACTTCATTCACATAAAAAATTGCGAAAAAAATGCGCAAGAAATTCGTGAATTTTCGCGCGCGCACATTCTTTGAATTGTAATTACTTACATATCCAATATAGTTAGTATGAATTACAGTAAATATGACCATTTTGGTCAATTGAAACTAATAAGAAATGAAACCAGTAAAGAATCCAATGACTTGGCTTTTCACTTTTTTATGGCAGTAACCATAGTAAAAGATTATTATTTACTTAGGTTTACACAGAAGTTCACAAGCGAATGTCTTGTGGTTCGGGAGAGTTTACATGTTGGCATCAGCCTTTAGAAAAGCAGCAACATATGCAGTAGCAGCTAGCCTGCTTATAGCACTGCAAATGGCGATAAATTAGAAACGCCTAATTCCGCAGGCTATGCTTTTGATATTACCACTCCTGCAGATGCAGCAACTTTAATTGTCGCTGGCACGCAAATAAGACAAAAAGCTCCCAATATTTATGATGCTTTGAGATTCCTTACAGCAAGCCCTGTAGCTTATTCAGTTGGAGAAAGAAGAGCAAATGCGGCTTTTGTTGATGCTGTAACAGGAAAAGCTACGGAAATAGATGCCATGAATGCTGCTGTTGATGCTGCTGCCAGTGGCTGGACAGATTATACAACAAAAAATCCAATAAGACCTGACCCAGCAGTTGCAGCAGCAGGCACAACAACAGCGGCAGTAACATTTACACCAAAGTAATTGCACTCTGTTTGAGCAACCTATCATGATTGCCTCAGTTTTTAGAAAAGCAGCATTTGTGTTGGCTGCAACAGGATTGCTTTGGATTTCCAAGTCGGTAGCCACTGAACCAAAATTAGCTCCAAAATCTGAAAAAAGAATTGTGATATCTGCACAAGAAGCTGACGCTTTTCTCAAAGCCATGTTCGACACAGTTGCTGTAGTCAATAATAAGCCCGCAAGCTGGAATAAGGATAATGGCGAGGTATCTGATGGCTTCATCGAGAGCGCC
>RGZA01000137.1 GCA_010031785.1 Alphaproteobacteria bacterium | reverse complement strand
TTATAGGTTGCACCCAGGGCATCACAGCTATCTTCAATCACATAGAGCTTATGCTTCTTGGCAACGGCCATAACCGTATCAAGATCAAACGGATTACCAAGCGCATGCGCAACCATGATGGCGCGCGTCTTTGGTGTAATTGCCGCTTCGATCAGTTCAGCGCGAATATTGTAAGTTGGAATATCCACATCAATGAATACTGGCACCAAGCCGTTTTGAATCAGCGGATTAATGGTAGTGGGAAAACCGGTAGCGCAGGTAATAACCTCATCACCTGGCTTTAATGCTTTTGCGCCAAGTAAATGGCTGGTGAGCGCTGTCGCTGCAAGCAAATTGGCAGAAGAGCCGGAGTTGCACGTCAACACGGCATTGACGCCAAGAATTTTTCCAAAACGTTCTTCAAACAAATCATTATAGCGGCCAGTGGTAAGCCAGAATTCGAGCGCGCTATCCACCAGCGTGGTCATTTCCTTTGCGCCATAAACGCGGCCCGACACCTGCACTGATGATTTGCCAGCCACGAAGGCTTTTGGCGCATGGGCAAGTTCGGCATATTGTGCGGTCAGCTCCAGAATTTGTGTGCGCAGCGCTTCAGCTTCGCTGCTTTCGTTTGCAAATTGTGGGGACAGTTTGGCAGTAGCGTTACTCATCATTTTTTCCTTATGAATTAGAAGCAGTTGCAAGAGGACGGGCAAGCTCGGTAGCGCAAGAGCTATTTCGTGTCTGATAATTCTGAATTTGTGAAAGGGTCATCTGGTTCATGTTGGAACCATCCAGATGCGCCTTATACCATTCAACAGTCATGCTCAGCGCATCGCGCAGGGACAGGCGCGGTTTCCAGCCAAGTTCAATTTTTGCCTTGGTTGAATCAAGACGCAGCAAGGTTGCTTCATGCAGGCGGCGTGCATCGGGGATAATTTCAAGGCCGGATTTGAAACCCCATAATTCGCATACGGTATTGGCCACATCACCTACGCATACTTCGCTTTCGCTTTCGGGACCAAAATTCCAGGCTTCAGAACCATGCGCTGGGCGCTTTTCCCAAAGCACTTCAGCGGCGCGCAGATAACCCGACAAAGGCTCGAGCACATGTTGCCATGGGCGGATCGCATGTGGATTGCGGATCACCGGTTTTTGTCCGCGTGCTACTGCTGCAACAATGTCGGTCATCAGACGATCGCGCGCCCAATCGCCACCACCAATCACATTGCCCGCGCGCGCGGATGCAATAACAGCTTCGCCCTTATTGAAATAAGAATGGCCATAGGATGAGACAACAAGCTCTGCGCAGCCTTTGCTGCTGCTGTAGGGATCATGCCCGCCCATTGCATCGCCTTCGCGATAGGGCCAAATCTGTTCGCGGTTTTCGTAGCATTTATCGGTTGTAATGACCAACGTCACCTGCGCCGATGGTGTATGCCGCACCGCTTCGAGCAGATGCACCGTGCCCATCACATTGGTTGCATAGGTTTCAACTGGTTCATCATAGGACAAACGTAGAATGGGTTGCGCAGCAAGATGCAGAACGATATCGGGTTTAAACTTCTGGATCGCATCGCTGAGCACTTTTGCATCGCGGATATCACCAACCTGGTGAGTAAGCGCACCCTCCACATTTGCAAGCGTAAAAAGATTTGGAACTGTTGGCGGCTGCAATGAAAACCCATGCACGATGGCACCAAGCTGTTTGAGCCATAGCGCAAGCCAGCCGCCCTTAAAGCCAGTATGACCTGTTAGGAACACACGCTTACCACGCCAGAATTCTTTATCAGGATTAAAATTAATCACAATGCAACGCGCCTTTTGCCACCTGCATTTTCCATATCATCATCTGCTTCTATTTTTTTAGCAAGTGACGCGAGCCTTCTGCTCGCAATATCCCGCGGTGATGCATCCTGCCAAATTTTCCACGGCGCTTGGCCTTTTTCCCACAAGGCTTCAAGGTGATGACGATCACGCAGCGTATCCATCGGCTGCCAGAAGCCATGATGTTCAAAGGCCATCAGTTGCTGATCGCGCGCAAGATTTTCAAGCGGTTGCTTTTCCCAAAGGGTTGCATCGCCTTCGATGTAATCAATCACCTTGGGGTTCAATACAAAAAAGCCGCCATTGATGAGGCCGCTTTCAGTCACCGGTTTCTCAACGAATTGCTTCACCATTCCCTGTTGAATATCAAGCGAACCAAAGCGCGCCATCGGCTGCGTTGCGGTGACGGTTGCAAGCTTGCCGTGCGATTTGTGAAATTCGATGCTTGCGGAAATATCAACATCACCTACCCCATCACCATAGGTCAGGCAAAAGGGCTGCGCCTCATCAAGATAATGGCGTACACGGCGTACACGGCCACCGGTTTGGGTTTCTTCACCTGTTTCAGCAAGGGTAATATGCCAGTCTTCTTGGGATTCCTGATGCACTTCGATGCCACCACGTGTGTCGATACTAATGTCGACATTATGCAGTGCATAATTCATAAAATATTCTTTGATCTTAAACCCTTTATAGCCAAGGCAGATCACGAAATCGCGGATGCCGTGTGCGGCGTAAATTTTCATGATATGCCACAGGATCGGGCGACCGCCCACTTCCACCAATGGTTTTGGCAATGACACGGTTTCTTCCGCCAGACGAGTCCCCTTGCCCCCTGCCAGAATAACTGCCTTCATGCCTTTATACTTGCTCATATTTTCTGCCTTCAATATTCCCTGATAGTGCATCTGGTTTTAGCATTGTTTCAACATCTAGCCAAGCACACTTATACTTTCATTAGCACTGATTTCTTCTGTTAAATCAGATATTTCGCAACCTTGACATATAAAGCATCGTCCAGATCCGGTGACATCCGGTGCAACGGATTGGACGCCATGCTGCCACTTTCGGTAACGCGGCTAGTAATTTTCGGGAAATAGGTCTGTTTAGGGTCCACAGGCACAATAAAAGCAGCTGGGCCCTGCTTGGCAAATGCTTCCTTAAACGCAGTGTCGGTTTCAAAGCCAGGTTTAAGATTCATACATGGCACATCCCAGGCAGAAAATAATTTTGCCCAATGCGGCAAGCCAAGACCTGTTTCACCATCGCAGCCGACGTACCGGCCACCAAAATAATTACTCTGCGTCATGCGAATAGACGCATAACCATTATCATCATAGATAAAAATTTTGAGATTGAGTTTGTTAGCAGCTGCCGTTCCGATTTCCTGAATATTTTGCGAAAAGCCGCCATCGCCTTCGACCAGAATGGTACGCCGACCATTTGCAGCAATCGCAGCGCCAATCGCGCCCGACAGGCCATAGCCCATGGAGGCAAGCCCTTTATTCGTAACCATCAACTGGCCTTGCTTGAGTTCAAACACCTGCATCATGCTCGTAAAGGCACTACCGCTGCTGCATGGAATAATCACATCATTTTTTTCACATAGCATGGAAAGTTTTTGTACAAAATGATACGGCGAGATAAACCCTTCGCCGGTTGTGTTGCCTTCTTCCACCATCGGGATTTCTTTTTTAATGACGCGGCAATAATCAAGCCATTCTGCATGCTCGCCAAGATCTGCTGAAGCCAGATAGCGCAGTACTTCATTAGCATCACCGCAAATGGGCCATGCCACGACCGGGTGGCCTTTTTCAAGCTCGGCCTTATCACAATCCACCTGAACAACCTTTCCAACTGGCACAAATTCCTGCCAGTTAAAGCCGGTTTGCTGCATGCCAAGGCGCGTGCCAAGCGCAATTAATAGATCGGCTTGCTGCATGACTAAATTTGAATAACGCATACCCCATGTGTTCGGGCGACCAAAATAATTTTGCGTATCAGCGCTGATACGATCTGCACCATTCCATGTCGTTGTTACAGGGACACCGAGTTTTTCAAATGCAATGGATGCAGCAGTTGCGCGATCAACGCCACCGCCGATCAAAATAACCGGGCGTTTGGCTTGTTTAATCTGCGCTGCAAGTTTTTCAAGATCACTCTTGGCAATAGACGTAACAGTAGGTGCTGTCGGTGGAGTCTTTGTATTAAATAGTGTTTCATCGACATTACGCGCCTGAATATCAAGCGGCAGTTCAATGAATACAGGGCCTTTACGCCCCGTGCTACCTGCTTTTGCCATGGCAATAAACTGGTCTTGCGGCAGCACATCTTTCATGAGAGTCGATAAAACACACACCGGCTTTGCCAACGCAACGCCATCAATTTCCTGAA
>RGZA01000136.1 GCA_010031785.1 Alphaproteobacteria bacterium | reverse complement strand
GCCGCGCCTGGCTCCAATTCTGGTTGCGGCGTTCATAGCCGCCATCCACGGTGATAATTTCCGTTGAAAAAGCAGGACCACCCGAGCTGCCAAAACCAACCCGCAGCGGAAACTGAATTTCATCGAATGCCATTTTTATTCTCTTCTAATAATTGACGCAAACGCAGCACATCGTGATGCGATAAATCATCCGCCTTTTTTAATCCGTGAAACATTTCAAACCCGTGCCAGGCATTCATAAAATCAAACGGGGTTGCCTGCCAGAAATCCTGCGCAGCCCAACCCATTACCCCGCACGCAGCACCCATCGCATTTGAAATGAATGCGTTTTTAACAAACCCGTCCATTACCCTTTGATACCGCAGGCATGCGCTAAGAATTTCCCGCATGGTTCAATCAATTGCGTCAGGCCTTGTGTAATAACCCGGTCTGGTAAATCCGCAGGAATTTCCTGCGCAGCGCCGGTCATACCCGCGCTGATCATCGCAACAAAATCACCCGCATGGGTAATTTTGCTATTATGATAATCGCGCGCAATATCAATAATGCCGCGCTTGAAATGTTCTTCGAGCAGTGCAATCGCCTGAAAACTTGGACGCAGCACCACTTCTGTATCCAGCAATGCAATTTTGATATCACCGCGTGCGGGGTTATACATGGCTTATGCCGTGGTGAATGTAAGTGCACCGCCGGATTCAAAACTGAGCTGATAGGTCTGCTCATTATTATAATCACCGGCTGCTTCAAACTGGACGAGCTGAAACGGTCCTTCCAGCACATCGCCATTATCAAAGGTGATACGATAATTATCGATGCTACGTGCAAGCGCGCGCGAAACCAGTGTTTGCGTTTGCGCAGCACCGCTGAGTAAGCCTTTTGCGCCAACGGTTACGCTCACAACGCCAGCCCAAGCGAGTAATTCACGGTACTGTCCGCTGCTGCTTTTATCAGTTACATCCACGGCCTTGCCTTGAATGGTAAAATTGGTTGAGCGCATTGCGGCAATCACCGTTGCACCGCCACCGGTGCCATCGGCGATTAAAAGCGTGCGGCCTGTTCGGGCATTCTGGGTCATAAGCTTCTCCTGTTAATGTTGAACGACGATGCGATATCGCAAAATTCCGTGTAACGTTAAACCGTCATTTTCCTGCGCCGTGCTCGCTGCCAGAAATTGGCATGACACATAATTCGCACCTGTCACGGTCAGCGCTGCATGATGCAACACATCATAAATAGTCTGCGTAATCTGCTTGAGCTCCTTGCGCCCGCGATAGCGTGACCAGACATGCAGCGTGAGCATTTGCTCAAATCCTGTCTGATCCTTGGTATCAAATTGCTTGATCACCACATCGCCAAGCGTGACATAAGGAAAAAGTGATGATGGCGGTACCACATCATAAACGCGCGCAGGACTACCAATCAGCGCCTGCAACACCGCACTGCTCATCAACGCGCCATAGACCGCTTCCTGCACTGCAAATAACGATGTCGTCATGTTGCAACTCCTTCCTGCGCAATGATTTCGAGCACGCGGCTGCGTTGCTGCACATTCAGGATCGAGCGTATATTAAGCGCGCGCGTGCCCAGCACCAAACGCATCGCAGATGTAATGTCTGCATCATAGCGCATGCGGATACGATAAACCGTATTACCAGTCAGCCCACCCGCCTGTATATTTTCACTGCCACGCAATGGCTCCACCGATGCCCACACAATTCTAAGTGTCGTCCAGCCAAGCGCATTGCCGCCACCAGTATCCGCAACTGCATTTTCCTGCTGCAGATAAAGCCGCTGGCGATAGGTTCCAATTCCAAACATCGGCGCGCTCCTAATAATGCAAATGCTGAATACGGAAGGGCAGGTATAATGCCTGCACCATGTCGGGCAGCGCCTTCACGCTTAAGCTATCGCCATTCAGGCGCAGCCCTTCGCCGCGATGCTCATAAAGCTGCGCAAGGTGCGCAAGCATCCCTTGTTTCAGAGCTTGCGGCACATCACCCGCATCGCCATAGCCTGCGGTAAAATCAATCGCAATACCGTTACTCATGCGCGCTGCCACCGGCCATGATGCATTATTGCGCAACGCTAAACGCCCAGGCTCCGCTGCACTATCGACAAAATAAAGCGCAGGTGAAAACACTACACTGCTATCATCATCATTATAAACCGTGACCGCGCTAATGCTTTGCAATGGCGCGCGCGGCAAGGCGATAAAGCGCTTAATCGTCAGACGCGCGGCACTTTCGCGCATCCCATCCCACCATGGCAGAGTGTCGCCGGGAAATTGATCAAGCCATAACCGCCATTCCTGCGTAATCAACGCGCGCGCTGTAAATTTCTCGCACACCATCCGCACTGCCGTAATTAAATTACTAATCAACGCATCATCATCGCTGACACTCATGCGCAAATGTGCTTTTGCCTCATCAAGTGTAATCGGCTCGCTGCCGGGATGGAGCGTTCGCGTTAAAGCTGTCATGAAAAACTCATTAATAAAAATCCTCTAGGCAGGTATCCCAGCCAAAAACAATACCTCTTTAAAGGTATTGTTCGCTGAGCTGGGATCCCATCATTACAAAGGGATCCCAGATAGCGGCTGCGCCGCTTCTGGGAAGCCGCCAAGAGGAATAGTCAAGAGGAATAGTCAAGGGGAAATACTTAAACCGGTTGCACCGCTGCATCGGAGCGAAGCACAACCGCATTAGCAAGCGCACCGGTTGTTGCACCAGACACGGTAAGCACCGCGCGGATGTAACGATATCCGCCGGTATAACCAATTTTCTGGATTGTGTTTGAACCACCACTGCCCGATACCGCAACAAAACTGCCATTGAGCGAGTTGCTATCGCACGCTACAAACGTTGAGTTATTGGTGGAATGCTCAAGCGATGGTGTATGAGACCCATCAGTCCATGCCCCAAAATTAAACACCACCATCGCAGAATGATATCCCTGCAGATCAACGCTCGTGCCATTGGCTGATGCGGTTCGCGCTGCAGGCGCAAGGCTTTGCGCCACACTTACTTCATTTTCAATATCTCGTAATGCCATTGTTTACTCCTGATTTATGCTTGATTTATGGATATGAAAATTTCGTCAGGTTCAGGCAAAAATTGTAGTTTTCGAGAACCGGCGCGCAGCGTACTTTTGGGTACGTGAGCACCGCCCCGCTTTGCGGGAATGTTCTATTGTCCTCCGTAGGAGGACAGGCAGGAAAATGCAATTTGCAGCCGAACCTGATCGGAATTTATGATGCGGAAAAACGCATCAGCTTAATCGCATCAAAGTTCGTCACATCACCGCCTACGCGCTTGGTGCAACGGAACTTCACAAACGGCGCCGCCGTAAACGGATCACGCAGAATGCGCATGCCGATACGGTCAACAATGGTGTAGCCTTCTGCAAAATTACCAAAGGCAAGCGATAAGCTGTTCGATGCAACCGCTGGCATATCTTCACCCAGATACACAGGGAAGCCGAGCAAGGTCGCAGGCATACCTACTTGCAAGCTTGGCTGCCATAGATACGCATCATTGGTGGTACCCTTCATTTTGCGGATTGCTTCCGACACTGCGCGCGGCATCAACCAAGCGGCCCCCGGCAGATAACCCGCTTTGAGCTTATGCATCAGGCTGATAATCGCATCGCCAGCGTTAGAGGATGCAAAGGCACCCGATGCACCGGATGGATAATATTCAAGCGTGCCCCAAGGTCGGCTTGCATCAGCGGTTGCTGCTACGCTATAGCTTGTAAAACCACGTGGTTGTGCAACGCCATCACCCGCTACAAAGGCTGCATTTTCACGGCGTGCAAAGCGCGCTGCGATTTTATTGACGATCCATTCTTCAACATTAAGATTTGCATCATCGAGTAGTTTCTGTGTCGCTTTGGGTTGCGCATGCAACTCATGCACTGAAATGCGAATGCGGCCAAACTGGCCTGGCTCGCTATCCGCGCGACTATCGAGCTCGCTCATCCACAAGGCATCGCTATCATCCGTATCGCGCAGCATTTCAACAGCATCGGATGATACCGTCATCACGGCCGCCAACTGACGCATCGGCGTTGTATCGAACTGGCGCGTTATAATACGATCCGACATTTCGGTTGGCACCAGATAACCGCCATCCGGATCAGAAATCACGCTCATTGATTTTGCTTCAATGCCGGAAAGATCCTGTTCTGCTCCCTTGGTCACATAACGCAAGAATGCACGCTTATGTTCGGAAAATTCAGGCGCGCCTTCCTTGCCCATCCCATCTTTACTCATTAATGGTCGTTTAAGCGCGGTTTTAAAGGATGACACTGCATCCTGTAACTTGCTCACATCGCTGCTGATGCGGTTTATTTTTTCTTCCAGAACAACATCGCCGCGGCCCTTTTCGAGCGCGCCGATGCGTTCATCATTAGCATCTTTAAAGGCTTCAAAAGCGTGGGCGAGTTCGCCCGTCGCCGCCTTGATTTCCATCAAGTCAGTCATTCTTCTCTCCATTTGTTTGTGGGATTGTAATTGAACCAAAGTAAGAGATT
>RGZA01000135.1 GCA_010031785.1 Alphaproteobacteria bacterium | reverse complement strand
TACCGGCCATCCTACGCTAAAGCTTCGGATGGTAAAGCGCTTTGTCCTCCGTAGCCTTGGCGAAGGAGGAAAGCGCAGAAAAACGCGAAAAGCAGCCAGTGTAATCGGTATTATGGACAGGTTCTATAATTCTGCACGGCATTGACCATTGCTTCAACCGTTTCTTCAAAGGGTTTTAGGTCTGTATCGATGTGAATGGGGGCCAGCGCATAAAAAGGGGTGCGCATTTCCAGCAACTGGCGCATGCGCGTTGCCGGATCATCCGTTTTAAGCAAAGGGCGGTTTTTATCTTTGGCAACACGCCCCAGTAATGTTTCAATCCGCGCTTTAAGCCATATAACAATGGCTTTTTCTGCAATAAGCGTGCGTGTTATTTCATCCAGAATAGCGCCGCCACCCGTTGATAGCACGCAAGGTTCGCCCGCGAGCAATTTGGCAATCTTGTTGCGCTCATAGGTGCGAAAGGCCGGCTCACCTTGTTCTTCGAAAATATGGGCAATACGCATGCCGGTCGCTTTTTCAATTTCAGCATCAACATCTAAAAAAGGCATGCCAAGGCGCTGCGCCAATTGCCGCCCCAATGCGGTCTTGCCCGCCCCCATCATGCCAACCAGAACAACCGTTTTATTCATTTCAAAACATTGCCTTAATTTTTAACACTTATTTTAGTATAAAGAATGGGCGTATGACCACCGATAATTCACACGATAATTAAAGAAAAAATCCCACATGCTTTTCCTACGTTTGTTCTTTTTAATATTAGGCTTGTTGCTTGCTGCGCCGCTTCATGCCGCAGGCATTCCGCAAGCGCTTGTGCATGATAATATAGGTGATGATGAAACGCCTGTTTTGGCGCGCCCGCCGCAAGGCTTGCGTGTTCCTGCCATGGCTCCCGCGCGGCGCGATGATGATGTTGAAAAAAACGAACTTGCTGCGCCGGTGCTTACCAATTACGGCGTACTGAATGAAAATTCCGGCAGCATGCCCATGGATATCTGGAAACCCTTTTCGTATCTTGAAGCAACAGCTGTGTTACATAACGCAACGCAGAACATGCTTAGTGGTAATAGCACTATTGTTTTAAAAAATGCATTGCGGGCGGCTGCACTGAGCAAAACCTATGAACCGAGCGGCAATTTAGAAAATAGTGGGGCTGAAAACGCCAATAGTTTTTTCAATGCGCGGATTTTTGCAGCGCAAGCAACGGGCGATAGCGAAGGCGCACTCGCATTGCTACAAAAACGCCCTGAAGCCTTTAAACTTCAAGAATGGCAAAACTTCATCGATAACATGCTGCGTATGGGCAGCTATGATGAGGCCTGCGCATTGATGACCGAAAAGCTAGTGGCAGATAACAGCAGTTATACCCAAAAACTAGGCGTTTTGTGCGATATCAAGGCAGGTAAGCCGGATGCAGCGCGCCTGCACCTTGATGTACTGCGCGAAGCTGGCGAGACCGATAGTTTATTTCTGGATCTTGCCGAGCGCGCCCTCAATCCATCCGTTGTGCCAAAAGCAAAACAGGCACAGAAACTTGAAAATCTTGGCACACTGCATCTTGCCACCATTGCGCTTGGAAAAATCAAATTAAAACCGGAAATGATTGATGGGTTGATGAGCCCGCCTGCGCCACTGCTTCTGGATATCAGTATGAGCGATGCACAGCGCATGAAATTTGCTGAAGGTTTTGCACGCACACGCCTGATTTCAACCGCTGATTATAATGCGATACTTACCAGTCTTAAATTTCCTGGCAAAGCAATTACGCAATTCCGCAGCAATCCTGAAACATTGTTAACCGTACCGGAAAAAGAATGGCCTGCACCCTTGCGCCGCGCAGCAGCTCTGCGCGCCATTGCCGAGGAGGAAAATAGCGCGCAAAAAGCGCATATTATTGCTGCAGCCCTGCCCGGCTTTACCAATGCGGATTTGCTTGGTGTTGTAGGGGATGTGCTGATTGCCAATAGTACAGGCATTGCCGCATTGCCCGATAATGCTGCCGCCGCACCTGCGCTTGCGCGCCTGTTATTATTGCGCGGTGATAAGGATGGGGTCAATTGGTGGCGTATGGCCGGGGCTGCGCCAGCAATGCGCGAACATGTTCTTCCGCTCTTTCCACTTGTATTATTGCGTGATGCATTAAGCGAGGATGAACGCGCGCTATGGTTTGAACGCTATGGCCGCACGCAAGCTTTATCTGGCGAAAAGAAAAGTTTTAATCTTGCGCTTGTGAAAATTCTTGGTGTGATGTTACCGAGCGATGTGGATAGCCAGCTTGCTGCACAAAATGTTTTTCCAACGCTTCATGCGACGGATAAAAGTATCGTCGCGCTACTCAGCAACTTAACGCGTGATGGCAACGATGCGACGTTGCGCGCGCTGCTCACGCTTAAAACCATGCGGCAGGATCGCCTCGCTGAAGCATTGGTATTGCTGAAATTCTAAGACCGGTCTTCTTCGGATATTAAATGATCCGCCCATATCGGCCATGTTTTATAGGCAATGTGGGTGTGGCTGGCGATATGCGTCATTTTATAACCATGCGCTGCAAATGCTTTTTCAAGCGCTGCTTTGGGGAAAAACGATACATGCCCAACACGCGGATTGACATACCACCATTTGGTTTTCTGCACATCGATATCATCGGGAAGACATTCAGTGGTTAGAAAAATCAACCCATCCGGATGATTAAAACTCACCAGATCCGCAACCATCGCGAGCGGATCAATCGCATGCTCCAGTACTTCAACACAACTGATCACATGGAACTGACCATCAGGGCGCCGGGCATTTTGTGCAAAGGGATCAAAGGTCATCGAACGTTTGGCACCAAATGCACCAACCAGCGCGGATTGCAAGCCGATGCCACCGCCATAATCAAGAAACTCAAGCTGCTTAAAATAATCGTGAAAAGCGAGGTAAAATAAATTGCAGATCCTCCCAGCGCGCGCACCATTATAGGTGCCATCAATACGCGGATAATCCTTGTTATAGATCAGCGTTGCAAAAATATTGTCCTTGCCCCACTCATCCATGAGCGGCGTGAACATAAAGCCACATGCCGTGCAACGGTAATAATCCACCATCAACTCATGGGGTGGTAATGGCATGTGGTAATAGCCAAGATGCACTTGCGCATTGTTATGAAAATTGCAGCGGTCAAAAAAAACCGAAGAAGCTGCGCATAATTTGCAGGCGGGTGTTGTCATCTATGGCGTTCCATAAACATAAAAGCGAACCATCGTGTCACGATAGCTCCGTTCATCCACCCGTTCAAATACGGGCGGCAATGTCAGTATCTCATCGCGCGCGGTTTCAATCATAATCACGCTATGTTGTTTTAAAAGCCCCTGTCTTTCAAAATGCAGCAGGGCTTTTTCAGCCAACGCCTTATGATAGGGCGGATCAAGCATCACCAGATCAAACTGCGGGCTGGTCAGCGTGATTTTATGCGCTTCACTCTGGATCAGCGTGCATTGCTCAGCACATTTTAGCTTGGCGATATTGGCCTTGGTAAGCTGCAGGGATTCCCGCGCGTGATCGATAAAGGTTACGTGCTTTACGCCACGCGACAAGGCTTCAAGCCCCAGCGCGCCAGTGCCGCAAAACACATCCGCAACATGTGCATCCGGCATTAGCGGATGCTCAGGCCAAGAACGATGCTCCAGAATATTAAAAATGGCACCGCGTGTTTTGTCCGATGTGGGACGGATGGTTTCATCAAGCGGTGCATCAAGAACGCGTCCGCGATGGGTGCCAGAAATTATTCTCATTTAAAATGATCCGCCAAAATAATCAGAAAGATGATCGCGCAGCACGCGTTGCGGAATTTCTTCCACTTCGTTCTTTTCCAATCGGCCCAATTGAAACGGCCCAAAGGATACACGCAGCAACCGGTTCACCTCATACCCCAAATGCTCCATAATTTTGCGAATTTCGCGGTTTTTGCCTTCTTTTAATTCCATCGTGATCCATGCATTGCTGCCCTTGATCGTATCAAGCTCCGCTTTGATCGGGCCATAATTAACACCCTCAACACGGATGCCATCCTGCAAGGATTGTAATTCCTCTTCATCAATTTCTTTGCTGCGCAAATGCACGCGCACGCGGTAACAGCGCGACCAACCTTCCGATGGTTTTTCAAGATGCCGCGCAAGGCCGCCATCATTGGTGAGCAGCAATAATCCTTCACTGTTTAAATCAAGACGCCCGACACTGACCACGCGCGGCAATTCATCAGGCAGATATTCAAACACGGTGGGGCGCCCTTGCGGATCTTTTGCCGTGGTAATCAGGCCAGCCGGTTTATGATAACGCCACAGCCGCGTTGTATCAGCGCGCGGGATAGGTTTGCCATCCACGGCAATTTTCTGATGATCCTCAACATTCAATGCAGCACTGGTAATTTTTTTGCCCTCCACACTGACGCGGCCCGCTTCAATCCAGCGCTCCGCATCACGGCGGGAGCACAGGCCTGCCCGTGCAAGGACTTTGGCAAGGCGCTCGCCTTTAAATTGTTTTTCGCGCGACTGCTCTGCACCCCCTTTAGGGGCCGCAACCGCGACTGCGCATAAAGCTTT
>RGZA01000134.1 GCA_010031785.1 Alphaproteobacteria bacterium | reverse complement strand
GAGAAAGAAAAATAACATGCCACTCTTCTCCGCCGTCATTTGCACCTTTAACCGCTATGATCTGCTCCCACGCGCGATTGAAAGTTTGCGCATGCAAACCATTGCGGCAGATGATTATGACATCTGGATCATGGATAACTCGCCCGCGAGTGATCAGCGCAAGGCCTTTGCGCAGCGTTATGCCAACATCCCGAACCTCTATTATGCGGAAGTTGACCGCCCCGGCCTTTCCAATGCGCGCAATCTTGCCGCGCAACATGCCAAGGGCGAGATCATTGTTTATCTTGATGATGATGCAGTAGCAGTACCAACATTATTGCAGGAATATAAAACTGCTTTCACACAATTAAATGCGGCTGTGATTGGCGGCAAAGTACTGCCCGATTTTGCGATCCCAAAACCCAGCTGGCTGGATGATCGCCTGCTCACGTATCTCTCGCTGTGCAATTTTGGCGATGAGACAAAACTTCTGATAGGCAGCGATGAACCGGTTGGCGCGAACATCGCCTTTAACCGCGCAATTCTTCTACAAAGTGGTGGCTTTAATCCATCGCTTGGCCGTCTTGGCATGGACACCCATAATTTATTATCCGGCGAGGAATCCGATTGCCAGCGCCGCATCAAAAGCATGGGCC
The DNA here is from genome assembly GCA_010031785.1 of Alphaproteobacteria bacterium. Classification (GTDB taxonomy): domain Bacteria; phylum Pseudomonadota; class Alphaproteobacteria; order UBA9219; family RGZA01; genus RGZA01. Next base: position 4,031 of record RGZA01000134.1, on the reverse strand, counting down.
ATGCGGTTGGCTATGCACCAAACGCGCAGGCAATCCATACCATTCCCGCATCGCGCCTGACCCATGCATGGTTCAGGAAGCGGAGCGCATGGCAGGCAACGTCAGATCAGATGCTCTATACCTTAAACGATAATGCGATTGCGATTTTCAAGGGCGCGATCGAGCATTATGTGAAACAGGTTCCAGCAGAACATGCCGCCACCATGGGCTTTGTCTGGGATACACAAGACCCCGATCTTTTCTTCCGCCAGATTAACGCAATCGGTATGTTTACGCGCCTAATGCTTGCAAAAGGCGATATGAACGCTTAAGATTAACACTTCCAGCCATATTCCATTTTTAGTTTCATCATCCATAGTTATTATTGCGCATATATAATCTAAGGAAATTTTTTATGCGCAACCCCGAACCGTTATTTTATAAGATCATGAACAATGCTCCAACAGGCGGCAGTTCTGGCAATGATCATGGCAATTCCGAAAAATCCAAACCCGGCATGTTCGGCGTGCTGCAAAGAGCCGAACGCGCAATTTATAAGCATGATTATGATGCTTTGGCCGAATGCATCGAAACATTGCTGGGCGAAGGTGATCAGCTCGAAGCGTTTATGTTAGAGCCCTTGGCGATTATGCATTTTCATTTTTCAAAAAGTCAGAGTGGCAAATTTCTTAATCTGGGAATAAATGCCGCAGCTCGTCTGTTTAAGGGACTAGGCATTTGCCCTGCCACAAAAATTATCGGTGAAATCCCAGTTCAATTCATGAAAAATCTGACCGACCCGGAAATATGCGGGGTACTCGCGGCAGGAATCTACTCATTAGTAGATTCACAGGAACGCATCGCAACGTTGAAAGCGCTGGTAGAAAATGGCAATCGGTATGCGCTGATCCATCTGGCAATTTATGCGCGCGATTTAAAATCAGACCAGCACGCAGAGCTTAACAACTATATCAAATGCCATAACGATGAGCCTGCCAATGCAGTGGTGAAGCGCATGCTACAGCTACATACACAAAGACCCAACGAACAAGATGCCAAAATCTTCAGCGCATCCGCCTTGCTGTGTCCCTGATCAGCCCGTTTTCCTGCCTTATTTTGCTGATGTTTTAACCATTTTGCTTATCCTTAGCTTAATGTGTTAATACTATACTGTACCAACGCTAACCATCTTTTCCAAAATAACAGGCACCTACCTAAATGGCCAATCCGACCAATTACGAAACCGTGGATGCTGTACACACGCCTACCGCAACGCACGCAGAAGCTGCCAAACCAGCAGCGCGGTTTGATTTGATGCAAGGCCAGTTGCGCGGCGGCGCATCGGAAGATAAAAGCGGGCAAGGCCCTGCTCATGAACTATTCAAGGATCGCTGCCCGCTGAACGGTGTGGAGCTCCCGGATGTTGGCAAAGATTTTGGTGTCAGCGTTTCAGCGCATATCAATCCCAAAGATGGCTTTGCCCTGCATGTCTATGACAGCACGCAAGCCGCGGATGAACTAACCCAATACCAGATCATGAAAGGCGGCTATGATGGCCGCAAGAAAGTACTAACCGGCATTTCACGCGCGCATGTGCCGCAGCTGGATAATCCGTTTGTGACGCTGGATATGTATCTGCATAACGAATCCATCGAACGTTTGCTGGGGCCGCTGCCCACCACCTTGCGCGAAGGCACGCTCGATAAATGGCGCGAAGATGGTTGGCGCAATGAAGCGCAACGTATCATCAAGGATGCCAATGCCTATAACCCCATCCATAATGAATTATGCCGCATCAAGCGCACTTTTGTTGCGCGTGAACTGACTGAAGAAGAAGCGCATTGGCAAACCAAAAATCCTGATCAGCATCTGTTTCATGAAGAAGAAGTGATTGAAGTGCATGCAACCAAAATCGCTACCTTGCCAAAAAACCGTTATCTGACCAATATGCTTACCTTGCTTGGGCAAATCCGCACAGCGCTTGGGGTTAAGGGATAACGAGCCTATGTAAGGCGCTACGCTGAGCCGCCTTCGGCGTGAGGATAATATCGCGCTGCTTTTTTTACTCACGCGCGAAGCGCGCCTTACATAGGCTCTCATAGCCTCACAAAGGCTCAAACTGCCTGCATATCCCTGCGGCGGATTTCTGATGCACGCACCGCTTCCACCATCAGGCTTTTCGCAGCAGCTTTTGCTTCGGGCGTAATTTCTTCACCCGCTAACATCCGTGCAATTTCATCAAGCCGTTCATTATCATTGAGTGCGCGTACATTGGATGTCGTGGTTTTATTATCGGCTGTTTTAAGCACCTGCAAATGCTGCTCGCCGCGCGCTGCAACCTGCGGGCTATGGGTAATCACAAATACCTGCGTCTGATCGGAAAGCCGCGCCAGGCGCTCACCCACAGCAGATGCCGTTGGCCCACCAAGACCCGTATCGATTTCATCAAAGATCAGCGTGCCGGTTGATTGCGCGCGCTGCACAATCACCTTGAGCGCCAAGATCATCCGCGCCAATTCACCGCCCGATGCTGTTTTGGCAATGGTGGTAAAAGGCATGCCCGGATTGATGCGCGCAGTGAACAACACTTCATTCATGCCCAACTGCGACCAGCGATTGCTTGGCAACTCGCTAACCTCCACGACAAATTGCGCGCGCGTAAGTTTAAGCGGTGGCATTTCTGCGGTAATCTGCTCACTGATTTCCTTGGCCGATTTCTTGCGCGCCTCGGAAAGCAACTGCGCTTTACGCGAAAACTCGCCCTTGGCCACCATCACCTTATCTTCAATTTCCTTGATATATTCGGGCGCTTTCAAAATGCGTTTGAGCTTTATATCCAGATCTTCAAGCAGCTTTGGCAATGCATTGCCTTCAACCTCGTTACGTTCAGCCAGATCATCAAAGCGGTTGAGGCGCTCCTCAATCTTGTGCATCTCTTCGGCATTAAATTCAAATTTGGGCATCAACACCAATAATTCATCCGATGCTGCCTCGCAGGAGCGCACGCTATCTTCCATATGCTTGACCAGATTAGCGAGCAATTCGGGATCAAGATCTTTTTGTTTTTCTAGAACACGGTTTGCAGATACCAGCAAACGCTGCGCACCCGTTCCTGCCACGAGTTGCGACTGGATCGATTGCAACATTTCATTAATGGTACGAATACGCACAAGGTCTTTATATTTTGCATCAAGCGTTTCAAACTCACCGGGTGCAGCGCGCAGTGCTTTTAACTCCGCCACGGCCTTGCTTAAAATCTCGCGCTCGGTTGCGGAATTCGCCATGAATTTGCGCTCATCCTCAAGCGCTTTTTCAAAATCTTTTAAATCCGTCCAGGCCTTGCCCGTCTGCTCCAGCAGCACGCGGTAACCACCCACCAGATCAAGCAGCATCAACTGATTAGCAGGCTCAAGCAAGGCAGCATTGGCAAATTGCCCGTGAATTTCAGCAAGCTGAAAACCAACATCGCGCATAATCTCAACCGGCACCTGCTTGCCATTGATCAGCGCATCATTGCGCCCATCGCGCGTTAAGATCCGCTCAATCAATACATCATCGCCAATTTCAACATCGTGCGGCGCAAGTACTTTCCACACAGGATGCTTTGGCCCTGCGCTAAATTTCGCGCGCACAAAACTTTCATTCGATCCGCTGCGAATTAAATCCGGCTCCCCCACATCGCCAAGGATCAGGCCAAGCGCATCAAGCAAAATCGATTTACCCGCACCGGTTTCACCAGTCAGCACCGTAATGCCCGGCTTAAACTCCAGCGCGAGATCTTCGATAATAATGAACTGATGGATGTTGAGGCTTTTGAGCATGACAGAGTAATGGACGATAAGAGATGAGTGATGCGGGATTTATTCTCTAAGGTATTGATTAAAAATGGAATAATTGAACACCACAAGGCAGCCTCTTTAGAGTTTTTGAAACTCCGTCCGGGCAAAAAGCGCCTTAACATACTGATATAGATGCTATTTTCCCATTCCGCACGATCAGATCTTTTGTGTAATTACTTTCGCACTTTTCTTAGAACCTGTTCATGATCTTTT
>RGZA01000133.1 GCA_010031785.1 Alphaproteobacteria bacterium | reverse complement strand
TGGAGCGGGTGAAGGGAATCGAACCCTCGTGGCCAGTTTGGAAAACTGGTGCTCTACCATTGAGCTACACCCGCTGCATGTCCCACAAGGAGCACCATAATATACATTATCCGGTGGTGCAATATGACATTTTTATTCTTTATTTATAGGGAAGGGTGTGGGTTTTGATTATTTTCACTTCATACCTGATTTCTTTTTGATGTTGTGATCCTTAGCCTGATCTCTGGCTATTTTACCACTTTTTCGCTGAGGATTTATAATGACTGAAGATCTAGCTGAACTAAAAAAGCTTGAGCACCAGACCGCTCCTTTTGCGCTTCCCGAACTGCCTTATGCCTATGATGCATTGGCGCCGCACATCAGCAAAGATACGCTCGAATTTCACCATCGCAAGCATCATGCGGCCTATGTTGAAAAATTGAACAAGCTTGTTGCGGAGAGCGAGTACGCCAAGAAAAACCTTAAAGATATTATTATTGAAACAGCGGAAAGCGCTAAAGATAAGAAGATTTTTAACAACGCTGCGCAGGTATGGAACCATGAATTTTTCTGGTTTTCCATGCGCGCTGATGGCGGTGGTAAACCGACAGGAAAAATCGCGGACATGATCAATGATGCCTTTGGCAGCTATGATGATTTCTGCACCAAGTTTGTGGATAAAGGCGTTGAGCAATTTGGCAGCGGCTGGGTATGGCTTATCGCGGATAAGGATAAGGGCCTTGCGATTAAAACAACCGGCAATGCCGATCTTCTAATGGCGAGTGGCGAAAAAGCGCTGCTCACCGCTGATTTATGGGAGCATGCCTATTACCTGGATTATCAGAACCGCAGGAAAGACTTCCTCGTCACGTTTCTAAAACATCTAGCCAACTGGGATTTTGCGGAAAAAAATCTGAGCAGACGCAGCTAGTCCTAAAGCAACTAGTCTTTGAAAATTTTTCCAATTAGTTTTTCAGCATCCCATGACCGGGTCATAGCTACCAACATATAAACCACAGGTGTTCCAGCCACAGCAAAGACTGTGCGCACGATCCATGCCGAGATCATCACTGGCACGACAGGAAAAACACCATAAAATGCAATGAAGGTGAATATAAATGCATCCAGCCCTCCGCCAAATACATTAGAAATAAGATAGCGAAGCCACAAATGCCGTCCTTGCATTTTTTCACGCACCCATGAAAACAAGAATAGATCGAGTGATTGTGTGACAATAAACGTGGTGATCCCTGCCAATGTAATTCGCAATCCAAAACCCATGATGGCTTGATGTTCCTTAGCCAGCTCCCAAGCAGAAGAGGCAGGAATTAACATTACCAAAGCATTCACGATTGACATGGTAATGAGGGCAAAGAAGCCAGCGACCACCATTCGGATTGCATGGGATCGGCCATAAACTTCTCTTACAGTATCTAAAAGTAGAAACGTGAATGCATATGGTAATAAGCCACCGTCGAATTCTTGACCAAATACGTTACAAAGCTTCACGCCATTCAGGATAGCCATGAGCAAAATAGTGATATAGAGACCTACCAAAATGACATAATTTGCAGGTGGTGAGGTTTTCACGTTTGTCATATTTGTGTCCTTAGCGGCGTTTAGTGATAAGCAAAGCCTAGCCCCTTCCTTTTGCAACTGGCAATCCAAAACCCGAGAGTTCCGTGCCACGACACGGGGCCTATACCAAACCGGAAGATAATGAGAAAAAATGGTGCGCCATTCGTAGCTTTAGCGAAGAATGGTGGATGGGGTAGGATTTGAACCTACGTAGACGTGAGTCGACTGATTTACAGTCAGTTGCCATTGACCGCTCGGCCACCCATCCATGATTTTTAGTGACTTAGAGGCACATTCCTTAAAAGCTGTTTTGCTTCAGGTCAAGAAGGATTGTAGCAAAATTACTATTTTTTCAGTAGCTTATACCCATCTGTTACTTAAAAAGGTGAAGCTGCGTGCGTAATTCCAGACAAAATGGCCCTAAAAACAACTCGCGGAACGATCACCGCAGCAAAGCGTCCGGCGACTATAAAAAATCTGGCGGCGGCGGGGTAGCGCTTTTTGGCTTTCATGCGGTATCGGCTGCCTGGCTTAACCCAAAGCGGCATTGCATGCGCCTGCTGCTGACCCAAGCCAGCGTTCGCCAGTTCGAGACAATTATTGCCCAAGCAAAAAAACTGGGCCTTAAACGCCCTGCACCAGAAATTGTGGATGGCCGCGTGATTGAAAAAATGCTCGCGGCTGGCATGGTGCATCAGGGCATTCTGCTCGAAACGGAAAATCTTCCTGAACAGGAACTGGATGATTTGCTTGCGATGCAATCCTTGCCTGCTGCATTGGTCGTCCTTGATCAGGTAACTGATCCACATAATGTCGGCGCGATATTGCGCTCTGCCTGCGCATTTGGAATTGGCGCCGTACTTGTAACCGAACGTAACGCCGCCTCGCAAACAGGGGTGCTGGCTAAAACCGCATCGGGCGCGCTTGAGCACACGCCGATTGTGCGTATCGGTAATCTTTCGCAAAGCCTTAAAAAATTACAGGGCGCAGGCTATTGGTGCATTGGCCTTGATGAAACGGGCAAGAGCGCCCTGCATGAAATCAAAATGCCCGCAAAAGTTGCGCTGGTGTTGGGCGCAGAAGGTGAGGGGCTGCGCCGCCTTACGATCGAAAGCTGCGATGAAATCGCAAAGCTGCCAACGATGCCGCCGGTCGGCAGTTTAAATGTATCGAATGCAGCAGCCGTGGCGATTTATGAAGTGATGCGAAATAAGTGGTGAGAGTCGAGTGATGAGAGTTGAGTGTCAGCCAGCAATTTTTTCTTTAAGGCTATGTCGTAATTTTCCAAGCATTCTTATAATTTCTTCAAGATCGCCAAGCTTGGATTGAACATTTAATAGTTCAATAAAACTCAGATCGCTGCTCAGCATTAACAATGTTTTTAATTCCATCGCTGAGCCATAAGCAATGGATACAAAATGCACAAATTCTTTGGTAGAAGTGCGCGCACATCCCTCAGCAAGATTTGTAGGTATAGATACCGCCGCGCGGCGCATTTGTGAAACCAAGCCGTATAATTCTGAAGATGGAAATAATGCTGTTATTTCATAAATGGTTTTTACGAAGAGACGGCCTTTTTGCCAAACAATGAGATCTTCAGCGTTTCTACTCATTTGCCTTGCTCATCACTTAACACTCAACGCTCATCACTCATTTAAGCGTGGCCCGTTTCGGTTGATAACAACCATGGATTAAAGCCAAGCTTGCCAATGGCGCGCTCCCACTTGGTTTCATTATCTGTACCAAACAGAATATCAAGATCCACTGGCGCAGTGAGCCAGCCACCCGCCTGAATTTCCTGTTCGATTTGCCCCGGGCCCCAACCGGAATAGCCAAGCGAAACAAGGCAACGTTGCGGGCCGCGATTTTCTGCAATCGCTTTTAAAATATCGATCGTTGCCGTCAGCGCGACGTCATTTTCCAAACGCATCGATGCATCAAGCGTGTAATCATCGCTATGCAAAATAAAGCCGCGTCCGGTTTCAACGGGGCCGCCAAAATAAATCGGCGGTTCCGGTGTTTGATCGGTCACGGGAATGGAAAGCTGTTCAAGCAAACCCTTCATATCAATCGCACCGTAAAGACGGTTGATGATGATACCCATCGCGCCTGTTTCATTATGCGTGCATATAAACACCACCGCATGTGAAAAGCGTGGGTCAGACATGGTTGGCATGGCAATCAGAAATTGGCCGGTAAGGGGCGTGGCTTTCACATTTGCTCTTTCGTTAATAGCTTCGAATCCTAAATGAAACCCATTCATGCGGCAACATAATTTGTGCTTAATTGAATGCTACGGTTATTGACCGCTTTTATAGGAAATTGATAATGAAGCTTCTCGCCCGAATTGCATTCGCATTCCTTGTGTTGCTTGGCCTGCCGTTGCATGCGCAAATCGGTGAATGGCAGCATCATGATGCGGGCACGATGCGCCTGATCGCTTCAACGAAGGCAACCGATGATGGTGCGCTTACTGCGGCACTCCATTTAAAACTTAATCCGGGCTGGCATACCTATTGGCGCTCCCCTGGTGATGCAGGGCTTGCGCCAACGCCCGATTGGAAAGATTCCGTTAATCTTGATAAGGCTGAGCTGCAATTTCCCTATCCCCACCGGTATAATGAACAGGGCCTCACCACCAATGGCTATGAAGGGGAAATTGTTTTTCCTTTAAAGATCACCAAAAAAGATCCTGCTGCTGCGCTTGATCTCAAGGCAAAGCTCACGCTGCTTGTATGTTCTGATATTTGCGTGCCTGCTGATTTCAATCTCGGGCTTAGCGTTCCTGCAGGCTTTGCCTCAGTTGATGGTGATGAAGCCACAGTTCTTATCAAAACTTACCTTGCCAAGGTTCCTAAACAGGATGACGGGCAGGGGTTAAGCCTTATATCCGCTGCGCTTGCCGATAAAACGCTTACAGTCCATTACGCCGCGCCAGCACCAATAAATGATGTGCTATTGCTTGGCGAAGTGGGCGATACCACCACCATTCCCTATACCGATCTTGCCAATGATGTGCAGGGAAAAATCATCACGGTGCAACTTACCAAAGATGCACCAAAGGATTTAGGCGGTAAGGAAATCACCTTCACACTGGTGGATAATAGCACACAAACAGCGGTTGAGAAAAAACTCACGATTACCAATGCGGCGTCGCCTATGCCCATCCAGCCGATGCCCAAGGCAAATATCTGGATAATGATTGCGTTTGCGCTAATCGGTGGTCTTATTTTAAATCTGATGCCGTGCGTGTTGCCAGTGCTCGCGCTCAAATCTCTCGCGTTTATTTCACATGGCGGTGGTACCCCATCGGGCGTACGGCTCAGCTTCCT
>RGZA01000132.1 GCA_010031785.1 Alphaproteobacteria bacterium | reverse complement strand
CAACGGCATCCAGCTTGCCTTCCATCTGTGCCCAGATTTCAGGGGCGGTTTTGGTTTCATGTGCTTTGGGGTTAGCAGGATTTTTAAACTGATCGACATAATACGCCCCGGGTGTTTTCTGGGCGATGGCTTGGGCTTTATCCTGATAATATTCGGGATGACCGATTTCAACATCTGAGCGCGTCATGACAACTTCTGCGCCCATGGCTTTGAGATGAAAGATTTTTTCCTGACTCATTTTATCAGGGATGACAAGGATCAGTTTATATCCCTTTTGCGCAGCAACGAGCGCAAGGGCTAACCCTGTATTACCAGCGGTTGCTTCAACCAAGGTATCGCCGGGTTTTAGTTTGCCTTGGGCTTCAGCGGCTTCAATCATTGCAAGCGCAATGCGGTCCTTGATTGACCCGCCAGGATTTTGGCTTTCCAGTTTTACAAATAGCTCGCATGGGCCTGTATCAAACGCGCGGATGCGCACGATGGGTGTGTTGCCGATAAGATCAAGGATGGATGATTGGGAAGAGGTAGGCATTACGTCTCCAAAAGGATCTTTCCATTATTGTGGAAAGCAGGGCGGCTGAACGAGTAAGCGATGCGTTCTATAAGCAGAACGCAATAGGCTGCAATGTTCAACAACAAAAAGACATAAGGAGGCACTTTCGATTAGATTCTAAGCTTAGCGTAGTCATGAAAGATGTTTACATCATTATTTTTTACATTATTTTTTTAGAGGGTCGTTCAACGTTCTGAGATAAGCGATTAAATCTGCGCGATCTTGCGGATCAAGCAGGCCACCAAAGCGCATGCTTGTTCCCGGTGCATAAGCATTGGGTTGTTTTAGCCATGCATCCATTGCATCAACCGTCCAGATCTTCTTTTTCATTTGCTTGAGCGCTTGTGAATAAGGGAATTTAGGTTCGCGGGCATGATTGGCGCCCATGATTCCAAACAGATTAGGTCCGCTTTCAACAGGCCCCCCCTTATCAAAAGTGTGGCATGTGGCGCAAACCATCGACAGGGTATGGCCATTGGGGATGGAAGCCGCATCCAGCATATCATTTCTTTCTTCGGCGAATGCAGAAGAGGTGGCGAGTAGCAGCCACCCGGCCATCAGAAAACCCCATAGTTTCATAGTGTTATCATTGCTTGCCTGCATCATGACCCTGAATGTTATTTTCATATTGGTAGCATGAGCACTACTAATTAATAAGTAATTTAATGCGTAATTTAATTTAATACATTATTAGTTATGCTCATTAATAAATGATTTATTTATCAACCATAGAATGACGTCACATCTTAATCTTTAGCATGTGGGATATCCTATGAGCAAGCGCTTCGACCTTTTTGCATTAGCATTAGTATTGATGTCTGGCTTGATTGCTTCGCCCGCATTAGCGGTAGGCGGAAGGCCTAGGCAGCCAGTGGCACCGGTAGTGACTGCGGATCCGGTGCCGACTGTCACGGTGACCTTCCCAGCTAATCTTGCAAATCCATTCGATTGGCAAAAAGAATGGGGCTCTATTCACATGAACTCTGCTGCCGATGGATTGAACGATCCCGGCATTCCTGCAAGTTCAACCGGTGTGGTGGCGTGTGCGCCTGATCCAAAAGGCACAGCTGCGGGAGCGCGCAGCAACTGTGAAGCATTTACGCCTGGCGGTATCGCAGGTGGCGCGATCATTCATGGTATTAAATATGACATTAAAAATTCATTCCTGAATTGCGTTTCTTCTCAACTGCCAAATTGTGCTGTGGAGAACGATTCAACAGGCTGCCTTCATGCGCCTGCAAACAACCCGACATTGCGTGGTCCCTATACGGATGGATATGTATGCCCATCAAGTAAGAATACTAAAGGTAATACGCGCGGCAAAGCATATGGCGATCCCTTCACCCTTGTATACATGCCATACTATGACCCACGTAGCCTTGATAACAGAAGGGATGGTAAGGATGCTCTTCTTGGCTATCAGCAGCTGATCACCAATAACTGTATCCGTGATATTCATGCTGAAGATCCAGGAAGAGGTCTATTTTCGCCGATCAGCCACGTTTTTGCTCCTGAAGAAAAAGCCAATTGGCAAGTGGATGCGACATCAAAAGGTCTGAAGGCTGGCGATCAATTGCCGGAAACCTATTACTATTATCAACAACAGACTGTTGATACAGAAGGCGCTAAACCAAATGATACAGAAGGCGCTACACCAAAAATTATTAAAGGGGAGTGGATAGTTTCATCCATTGCGCCTGCGGTGGGCGATTATGTGGATGGTACGTTGAAGGTTGTTGATAACTACAGCAATGATCTTGCTAATATCAAAGCCTATTCGATTGCGAATACCGCTGATAAGGATTCCTTTGTGATTGTGGATCCAAGTCAGTTCTATGACTTATTGAAATACAAAGATAATCCCACGCCGCTCACCAATTGCCCAGTTCTTGGATTGAAAATGTATGGCGGTATCTGTGATCCTACTGGTAAGGCTGGATGTAATCTTCCAATCTATGGCGTAGGTCCTGAAACAACCTTGACGGGTCAGAGCGGTAAGCAGTTTACCTCGCGTAATTTCCCGATCTTGTGGTCGGGCTATGTTAAGAAATGGTCATTTATCAAGTCCGATCAATATTGGGACCTGGTTAAGGATCGCGTTAGCATCGATGGTAGCCACCTTTATAGACAGCCATACAATAGCAATCCGGTGCTAATGATTGAGCGCGCAGCATCCTATTGCAACTATGAAGAAATGACATCCAGTCCTACGAAGAGTGTGACGGATATGCCATGTATTCAATATGTTCAATATACCAGCGATTCAGTGAACACATTGGCCGGTAAATTCATCGATCTTTATGATCCGACCAATGACGTTGGTACTAAGAATAATGCCGCGACGTATGTGGTCAAGCATGACTACAATATCAATGCAGATGGTACGTTTGGCAGCCCTACAAATGTCAGCTTCTTTGATACAGCAGCTAAATTTGCAAATGGGAAAAATATTGTAGAAAATATTCAGGCGGTTGACGTTGATGGAAAGCCACGCCCAGGTGTGAAAAACGGTACAGGAAGTGGTATTACCTTCGCGCCTGGTACATCGATTGCTGTGCAGTTGCATAACGAGACGGTTAAGTGGCCAGACAAATTGGGGGTGCCCAGAGATGTGAATTGTATGGAGCTCACTAATCACCCCATGAATGACGGTAAAACTCCTACAGCAATGTTTATACCAACTAAAACGCGTGAGGAATATCAATCCTTCCTAGATGCTATTGTTGGTGGTATGAGCGGTGTGCATGTGACGGCAAACCCATGCGTATCGCGCTTCAAGCTTTATGAAAGCGATGGCAAGGGCACCAACCCGAATGGTACGAAGACATGGTATGGCAAAACAGATTGCAGCCAGATCACGGCGCCTTCCTGTAACCAGGTGGTTGCAATCTCTGCACAGCGTTATTGCCAACGTTCCTCGGGTTTCCTTGGAACATGCGATGAATGCCTTGACTCGCCAGAGGTGGATAATAAGCTTACGCCAGGTGTAAGTGGATCAATTGCATCCTATGACATTCCTGATGCCAATGGCGGTACCAATGCTTGCTACTATAAAGCATACTGCTACAGCCGTAATGTTTGCCCAGGCCTTGTGAGCGGTGGTCACGTATTCTGCCTTGCCGCAGATACCAAGATCGCTATGGCTGATGGCAAGGAGAAGCCGGTGCAGGATGTTAAGGCGGGTGATGAAGTAATGGCCTTTGATGCCAAAGCTTCCAGAGGTACGCTGCGAACCGCAAAAGTTCGTGCAGCCGCTGTAACCAAAAACCAGGCGCTTGTGCAGCTGAATGATCTTAAGATCACTCCGTTACATAAAGTAGTCCTTGCCAATGGCCGTGCGGTTATGGCCAAGGAAGTCAAGGTTGGCGACAGCATCCTGAAAGGTGATGGTCTCTTTATGGAAGTCACCAAGGTTACGCATGATCTTCCACCCGTAACGGTCTATAACCTTGTGCTTGAAAATGCTGATGGTTATATCGCCGATGGTCTGCGGGTTATGCAATATGCCATTCCTGCTGAACTTGTGAAGTAGGGGCCATGATGATCTGTATGTATCATTGTTGAACTGAGTATCATGAAGTCCTTTCTAATCGTTGCATTTGTTTTCCTCGCGCTTCCTGTGCTTGCACAGGAGGCGCAGGTGCAACCGCCCGCTGAAGCTCCTGTAGTAATTGAGGGGCAGACGGCGGAACCTGCAGCGGAAGCTGTAATCGAAGAAACACCAGTTGCTGCGCCTGTAATTAATAAGCCTGAGCCTGCTGCAAAAGCTGCGCGCAATTCCCCTGATGGCCCCATCGCCTATGACCGATGGCAGCGCTTTAACAGGCCGATTGATACTGTTGTTGAATATCGCCATGCGCAGAATGTTGTGATGCTTGATGTTCCTTACAATGATTTGCCGGAAACTATCCGCGCTGATCTTGAGCAAACGCTTGCTGCATGCCCTGAAGCTAAAGATGATCTTGGGTATATCAAGGCGTATAGTTATGTGTCCGATGGAATACGCTCAAAAAATCTATCACCCAACTATTTCCTTGATTTTTCTGAATTTGCATCAAAGCCTACGGCGCGTTGTAGTGCCGTGCCCTTATGCACGGATGATGGTTGTCTTTTGACGGCCTATCATGCCTATGGCTATAAGGAATGGCGCACGAATCTAAGCCTTTACAGTCCTGGTTGGACACTGCGCAAGGTGGATGATCAAAGTGCTAATCCCATTCCGCAGGCAAAGAAGCCAACGATCCTTTTTGTGTTTGATATGAATACAAAATGCAGCGACGAAGAAAAAGACGAAAGTTGCCATGGCTATCGTCTCTGGCTTTCGGGCGGTTTGGGTAGCTATACGCTTCCCAAAGATCATAAATAAAATAGCGCAACCATAAACTGCAACTTTTTTCG
>RGZA01000131.1 GCA_010031785.1 Alphaproteobacteria bacterium | reverse complement strand
GAGCTTTCCGGAAAGCTCTTTGGCTAATGCAACAGGATCAAGATTGATGGAAATAGGCATGAAGAACCTCGTTAACGATTTTGGGAATGCTATATATAAGAGACGATCAGACCAAATTCATCTCGCTGCAACTATTTAAATAATTGACTCGTCAGCGTAATCTTGTATAAATGACCCTATTGATTGACCAAAGTGAGGTCTTTCACGCGGAATTTGAGTTATTTTCAAGGGCTATTTCATCAGTAGCAGAAGATAACGAGGGGCAGCTTGCACCGCGTAAAACATAGCTAAAGCGCTACAGACTTTGAGTCTTACGTGATCTCAACGCCGCTGTAGTCCCCCGTTTGACCAAGGGTTTCATTAGCTTCTTGGAAGAACGAGATGACAAAGACAGCGCGGGCGTTTGGCAGATCAAAATTTCCAAAATCCGTGACAACAGAAAACATCGTTTTATTGCGCCATGCTTTAAAACACATGGTTTTTCGTTGCTGTTTTTTCCAAAGGGCCATGCGCTTCACCCTATAAAGAAGCGCGCCTATCTATTATTGGAGATAAAACAATGATTAATCTTATCATTAAAGCCCGTTCTTATGGAGAGTTACGTCAGTACGTTGGAAAAGGGGATACAGAACTTGGTGGAAGAGTAACCCTTGTTAATAAAGGAACACCAAAGAGTCCGTTTTTTGATGACACTTTCCGCATAACTGTCCCTGTAGGAACAGAAGCTAAAGTTCTAAGTAAACTGAAGAGTAAAGGTTTCGTACCAGAAAATCAGAAAAAAGTCGTCGAACAAGAACGGCCGGTTTATGGTTACAAAAGAGGTAAATTAGCGGTGCTCTCCACCTAGAGCTACCCGTCTAGATTGATACTGCGCCTTATCAAACAAAAAGGGCGGGGAAATTCCCCCGCCCTTTTTTATTCCATATGCATCCCGGACTTGATCCGGGATCTGGTTGTATTACACAAAGTTCTTTGAAACTTCTTCCAAAAACGCTTTGAGCTTGGTCTCGGTTTCCGGCTTAATATCGGCATCATTGCGGATAGCGGTTAGAATATCCGCGCCGCGGCCACGTGCTTCACGCAACAGGGCTGCTTCAAAGCGCACAATATCGGTTACTGCGATGATATCGGCATAGCCCTTCACGCCTGCATAAATCACCACAACCTGCTCTTCAAAGGGCAGCGGGGAATATTGCGCCTGCTTGAGCAATTCCGTCAAACGTGCGCCGCGATTTAAAAGACGCTGCGTGGTTGCATCCAGATCGGAGGAGAACTGGGCAAAGGCCGCCATTTCGCGGTACTGCGCAAGTTCAAGCTTGATCGAACCCGCAACCTTCTTCATCGCCTTGGTCTGCGCAGCAGAGCCTACGCGTGATACCGAAATACCAACGTTAATCGCCGGGCGAATACCCTTATAGAACAGGGTGGTTTCAAGGAAGATCTGACCATCGGTGATCGAAATCACGTTGGTCGGAATATAGGCCGAAACGTCACCCGCTTGGGTTTCAATAATCGGCAGCGCGGTCAATGAACCACCGCCCATCTTATCATTTAATTTCGCTGCACGTTCCAAAAGGCGGGAGTGAAGATAGAACACATCGCCAGGATATGCTTCACGGCCAGGAGGGCGGCGAAGCAAGAGCGACATTTGACGATATGCAACCGCCTGCTTGGAAAGATCGTCATAGATCATCAACCCATGCATGCCGTTATCGCGGAAATATTCGCCAGCAGCGCAACCAGTATAAGGCGCCAAGAACTGCATCGGTGCAGGATCGGAAGCCGATGCTGCAACAATAATCGTATATTGCAATGCGCCTGCATCTTCGAGCGTCTTTACAATTTGCGCAATCGTTGAACGTTTTTGGCCAATTGCCACATATACGCAATAAAGCTTTTTGGATTCATCGCTGCCAGCATTGACTGATTTCTGATTCAAGATCGTGTCGATGGCAACGGCGGTTTTTCCGGTTTGACGATCGCCAATGATCAGCTCGCGTTGACCACGACCAACAGGAACCAGCGTATCAATCGCCTTCAAACCTGTTTGCATCGGCTCATGCACCGATTTACGTGGCATAATGCCCGGAGCTTTTACTTCCACGCGAGTCATCTTCACATCTTTGAGCGGACCCTTGCCATCAATCGGGTTACCAAGCGCATCAACGACGCGGCCCAATAATCCTTTACCCGATGGCACTTCCACAATCGCGCCGGTACGTTTGACCTTATCGCCTTCTTTAATATCGCGATCGGAGCCAAAAATAACTACGCCCACATTGTCGGTTTCAAGATTGAGCGCCATGCCTTTAATGCCCGCGCCTGATGCATTGATGAATTCCACCATTTCACCAGCGCGCACATTGGCAAGGCCATAAACGCGGGCAACGCCGTCGCCCACAGACAACACCTGACCCACTTCAGACCAATCGGCATGTTGCTCCTCAGCAGCAATCTGGTTCTTCAACACATTGGAGATTTCAGCAGCGTTTAGTTCCATTTTAGTTCCCTGATATAAGTTAGTAGGTAGTTAGTAGTTAATTGAGCCTATGTGAGGTGCGCTACGCACATGAGACTGGCTTCGCCAGTGAGAATTTCTCACGCGCGAAGCGCGCCTCAGCGGCAAAGCCGCACCTCACATAGGCTCTACGCAGCCTTATTCGCTTTTAAAGCCTGTGACAGCTTCATAAGCTTACCCTTGATCGTTCCATCATAAAGCGAGGAGCCGATCTGCACCATCATCCCGCCCAGTACATTTGCATCTACCGTTGCTGCAATCACAATCTTCTTTACGCCACGCGCGCTCAGTGCCTGCTGCAATGCGGATGCAATCATTTCTTTTTGCGCATCAGTCAGCGCATGGGCGGCTGTAACCTGTGCAACAATTTCACCGCGCTTTTCAGCAGCGAGGTTTAAAAATGCCTGAATAACCACAGCAATTGCAGCGGCGCGGCCATTTTTGACAACAACATGGAAAAATTGCTGCGATAGGCCAGAGATGTTTGCTTTTGCAAACAAAGCATCAAGCCCTTTTACAATCACATCACGGCGCAATAATGGGTTGGCAACAAAGCGCGCTAATTCAGCGCTGGATTGCAGCAAAGCCTGAACATTGCGCACTTCTTTTTCAACGGCTGTAACCTGCCCCTGCTCATCTGCCAGCATATAAAGGGCATTGGCATAGCGCGTTGCGACAACGGGCAGTGGTTTTCCAGAAAACGAAAGGCCAGAAAAAGACGTGTTGCTCACAAATAAAACCCTAAGAACAGACAAGAGGGGGGAAGTAAAAAGACGGGCGTCATTTAGCATGCCGCAAAGAGAGTGGCAACAGGGAAAAAATGCCTCAGACCACAGGCGATAGGCATCAGAAAACACTGTTTTATTTGCTATCGCCTATCGCCTATGGCCTATTAGCCTTATGCCTCATTTCGCCTTCATCGACATTGCTGCCAGCTACACGGGGTCCAGCCCGTTAACAGACGCTCTGGGTGGCACCCAGGCGGCCGTATGCCATTTGGGCGCTGCGCTTGTAAAACAGGGCGCCAACGTAACCCTCATTAATCAGAACCGGGAAGCAGGGGTGTTTTCTGACCTTGCCAGTATCCCGCCGGAAAAACTTGATGATGCAGAGCTTCTTTCGCAATTTGATGCGTTGATCATCAATGGCCGCTGGACCAAAAAACTGGTGCAGACCTTGCGCGGGAAGACTTGCGCGACTAACGCGCAGGCGGTTGCGACATCTTCTTTAAAAGATGGCGCAGAGCGGCGCGTAACAAAAATTTACGGCTGGATGCATGAAGCCTGCTTCAATGATCCGTGGATTTTACCGCTTCAAGAATTTGATGGATTTATTTTTGTCAGTAACTGGCAAAAAAATATCAATGCGCCGCTTGTCCCGCCGCACGCCAAAGCTGTCGTCATTCCCAATGGCATTGCGCCCGGCTTTCAGGAACTATCGCATCCCGGACTTGATCCGGGATCTAAAGCACCAATTGTAATCTATGCCGGCAGCAGCAAGCGTGGATTGTTTTATCTGCCGCAGATTTTACCCGCGCTTAAACAGGCTATCCCCGATCTTTCCTTTGAGATTTATTCCGATTGCAATGTTGATAATGATGCAGCGGCGCAAGCTACCTTACGCGCAGAATTGCTGGCTATTTCCGGCGTTACCCATGTCGGGGGCGTATCACAAAACGAATTGCCGCAGCGCTTTAAACGCGCGCGTTATTTCATTAGCCCCAACCCCTATCCGGAAACATTCTGCATTTGCTTGGCCGAAGCAATGGCTGCGGGATGTGTGCCGATTATCACCGCGCGCGCGGCGTTACCCGAAACCGCGCATGGCTTTGGTGCGCTCGTTCCCATCACTAATCCCGATAGCGTGAATTATGAAAAAGATGCGCTTGATATCAATGCCTTTATTACAAAAACCATCGACACGATCCGTGCATTTGAAATAAAACCAACGCCGCTCAATGCACAAATTGATTTTGTGAATAGGCATTATAATTGGGATTTACATGCGAAAAAATGGCTGGAAATATAACGATGATACAAAAATACACGTCATCCCGGGCTTGACCCGGGATCCAGCTTTGCGTGCGTCTGCACGCATATATAAAGATCTGGATCCCGCATAAACGCCAAAGCGTTTTGCGGGATGACGTTGGTTTCTTATTCTACTTGCGTCCCACTGACACATAGGTAAGCCCAGCAGCGCGCATATCCGCTGGCTTATAAATATTGCGCAAATCAACCAGCACTTTGCCTTTCAAACTTTGCGCAATGCTCTCGGGCTGAAGACCACGAAATTCATTCCATTCGGTCAGCACCACGGCGGCATCCGCGCCACCCAGCGCATCTTGCGCATCTGTGCACCATGTAATATTGGGCAGCAGCTTCTTGGCCTCATTCATGCCTGCCGGATCAAATGCGCGCAAGCTCGCGCCCGCTTCCTGCAACAATGGCAAAATATCAAGGCTGGGCGC
>RGZA01000014.1 GCA_010031785.1 Alphaproteobacteria bacterium | reverse complement strand
CCGCTGCTTGCTTTGAGCTGGACCGTTGTGCATGTGATTGATGAAACCAGCCCGTTTTACACTATGACCGCTGATGAAAAGCGCGATAATGAAAGCAATCTGGTTATTTCAGTGCATGGCTATGACAAGGATGCAGCGAACGAAATGCATATTTCAAAGGTCTATTCGGTGCCTGATATCAAGTGGGATCATAGCTATGTCGATATTATGAGCAAGCGCGAAGGCAACCTCACCCATGTTGATTTCAACCGCTTCCACGATGTCTTGCCGCAATTTGTCGAACCGCAGGTTTAAGCAGCTTCCTTGGCGCGATAGGCCTGGCGCAAATCCTTATGCATCACCTTGAATGATGGCGTGCGCGGCAACTCATTGATTAGCACCACATCAAACACATTGCTTGCATTAGGGCTGAGTTTTTCCTTGATCAGCGTCTTCATCTGGCTTTTCAGTTTCTGAACATCGCCTGCAACATCCGGTTTCATCACCGCATAAATCACGAGGCGATCGGCGCCACCTTCGGGTGGCGGCACGCCAATTGCAGCGGTTTCTTTCACGCCTTCCGCTTCATTGACCACGCGCTCAATCTCGGTTGAGCCAAACTTCACGCCATTCAGATTAAGATCATTGCCCGAGCGACCATTGGATACCCAGCCGCTACCATCGGCCAGCACGGTCATCAAATCACCATGCCAACGTCCGCCGGTAAGGCCATTTGGATAATAAAGTTCATCATGATTGGTTTTGGAGACTAGACGGTTGGATTGACCAATGGCTGGCGCGGTAAGAAACACCTCACCCATCTCCCCTGCTCTCACCTGCTTGCCTGCATCATCGCGTACTTCAAAATCAACGCCGAGCGTTTTTACATTAAACTGCGCAGGCTTGATGGGCTTGAGCAGCACGCTTGAAATATACGCAACCACTTCCGTTCCGCCGCAATATTCAATCACTGGTTTCATATCGCCCGATGGCTGGTTCAACGTCATAAGCCATGAGTACAGCTCGCGATTGGATGCTTCACCGCTTGAGCTATAACAACGGATTTTGCTCCAGTCCAAGCCATCAGCATGGCCGGTATTCTTCCAGCCATTTACAATACTTGGCACAAGCCCCAGCATCGTTACGCCTGCATCTTGAATAAACTGGCAGAATGAACGCTCGCCGGGCGTACCTTCATAGAGCGCAATCGCTGCGTGGTTCATCAAGCTGCCATAGACAACCCACGGCCCCATCATCCAGCCAAGATTAGTTGGCCAGCACACAACATCTCCCGCCCGCACATCCTGATGAAAACGCGCATCTGATGCCGCCTTGATCCCCGTAATATGCGTCCATGGAATGCCTTTGGGGTCACCCGTGGTACCGGATGAAAAAATAATATTACTCGCATCATCGGGCTCACAGCTCACCGCATCAAACGTATCATCGGCTTTTAAGAACGTAACCCAATCCATATCACCCTGACGTAAGAGCATGGAAAGCGTTTCGCCATAGGGCGCAAGCACAATCGTCTGCGGCGCGGCTGCTGCCTCGGCGCGCACGCGCTCATACATGGGAATACGTTTATCTTCGCGTACAATTTCGCTTTGCGTGAATACGGCCTTTGCTCCGCCAATGCGCAGGCGTGAGCCGATTTGCTCTGCTGGCACACTATCGGGAACCGAGATCACCACCATCCCGGCTTTGATAATGCCAAGATAAATCGCAACCGCTTCGGCTGTCATCGGCATCACAATCGCGACGCCATCGCCTTTTTTTAAACCCAATGCGATAAAGCTGTTTGCAACACGGTTACTCAGCTTATCAAGCGCATCGTGCGTCCATGTTTCAATCACGCCATTATGACGGCGCGTGATAATCGCCGTTGCACTACCACTGCCGCGAAAACAATTTTTGGCGATGTTAAGGGTGCCGCCCACAAACCATTTTGGGTGAAGCACGCGGTTAAAGGTTTCCAAAACACTCATAAACGGTTTATCAAACTGAATACCTAAAATCTCGGTCACGCGTCTCCAGAATGAAGATGGCTCGCTCACCGACCAGGCATGCAATTGTTCATAGGCATTCAGTGCTGTAGGGTCGATCCCCTGTTCCCGCATCAAGGCAGCAAGATTGGTGGCCTCGATAAAGTCAGGATCGGGTTTCCATACGATGTCTGTCATAATGGCCTTTTGCAGCGGATAGAAGGAACGGGAATAACCTATCGCGTAAAGGATGAAGGATGGGTTGATTCCGGTCAAGGAAAACAGAAATTGGTATTCGAAAAATAAGAAATAACTTCAATAAAAAGCGCACTATCATCCCCCTCCCCTTCAGGGGGATGATAGTGCGCTACTTCATTGAAATATGCGCGAAAAAAAATCCCGGAAACCAATCAAAGCATCCGGGATTTTATAAGACTTCAAACTAATGTTTGCTGTTTAGAACTTCTTGGACCAGCGCGTTAGGCCAAGCATATCGTCTTTGCCAGCAACATGGCCAGCATCCATACGATAGAGTGCGCCCATGGTGATAGTTTCATCCTTGCCCATTGGGAAAGCATAGTTGAATTGCAAATCCATTTCGCGGCCTTGTGCGGATAGATCCTGGGTAAAGTTACTGCTCAGCAATGAGGAGTAATCTCCATCCACAGCCAAGGCTACAGGAATTGCGAATTGCATATTTCCGCTTTCAACACGCAATGGCTGTGAAATACCAAAGCCGACGCTGTCGCCCTTGGTGAATTGGCCAGCACGCTCAACACTTGCATTGAAGGATGATGTGATGATTTCACTTGCTTGCTTGATGAGGGAGTTATCCGCATCAACGCTTGGGTTGGTCATACCCGCATACCCTGCAACATGGAGTGTTGTGGTCGTATCAAGGCTATATTTACCGCCAAGACCCATATACACGGTGCCAGTGCCATTGCCGAATGCAAGTGCGCCCTCGCCCTTGCTGCCAAGAACGCGGTTGCCTTCAAACAAGGTACCAAACGATACATAGGCATCTGCGCCCTTATCAAGATTATAACCAAGTTCAGCTTGCGTACCGAAGTTACGTGCTTCGCTGTCATTTTCGCTGTTACCAAAGAAACCAGCAACCTTGATGGTACCGCCAAGACCTTCGGTCTTGATCACAGAAGCAAAGCCATTACCTGCAAAGGATGCGTATGGATTGCTGAGCGCATTCTTGTTGATCGCACGATCAACACGAGCACGATCGCCATCGCTAAAGCCAAGCATCAACGCTGAGCTATCCTTATAGTGGACAGAGCCTTGCGTTTCATTTGAAACACTTTGCGTCAAGGAGAAGCTTCTAAAGCTTAAGCCTGTGTTACCTTCTTCGCGCGGATTATCACCAACAACGTGATCACTTACTGTGTTACGTTCAGTTGAAAAGCCAACCTTTGTGTTTGAACCCATATCGATTTCTTGACGTTCAGCTGGGCGTGCAAATCTGTCAAACGCTTCGTTTGTATTAAACTGCTGCGCAGTGGATCGTGTCATGCTGCCCATGTTGGCCAAAAACGCTGCGTTGTCCTGATCAAGGAATACAACGCCTACATTATTGAACGCTGAGGCTGCATTGGAACCAAATGCTGAACCATACGAAATGGTTGAGCTGGCAAGTGACCTGTAATTACCGCCCAACAAGCCATTGGTTGAAATACCGGTTACACCCACAGGGTTCGTAGCTGCAGCAACGTTAAGCAAGCCGTGACCATAAATTGCATCCACGCCTGCCGCACCAAGATCGGTAGCAGTATTGAGCGCACGAGCAACAATTTGTGGATGCGTCAAGTTAGGGAATTGCTGCTTGAGAAGAGCAAGCAAACCCGCAACCTGCGGCGCTGCAAAAGATGTTCCGGTCACAGTGGTATAGGTTTCAACAATATCCAAGGTATTTGGATTATCTACGGTCGTTGTGAAGATATCTTCATCAGGCGCAACCATACACCATGCCGCTGCCACACCGCAGCGATTACTGAAAGCGGAAATCACGTTATTGCGATCCACACCAGCGACCACGATAGTATTTGGTTGCAGGCTTGAGTAATCGGCAGATGCAAGCACGTTACCGTTTTCATCGCGATATGCGCCGTTAGCTGCGCCAACAATGTTCGCATTAGCTGGTTTGATGAAAGGCAAGAAGCCAGGACCGGTTGGATTGCTCGCAAGACCTGGTGCAATCAAATAAGCGTTACCGGCTGGGAATACAAGCATACCGCCTGCTGCCACATATGACTTATAGGCATCGGCTTCAGCAATTTCAGGATTGGTCACAATCCCTTGATAGCCAAGCGGTTCGAAATTGTTGTGCCACGCATCATCCGGGCCATAGCTACCGTTCAGAATTCTTGCATTGGTACTCGTTGCATAATTGATCGCGGTCACAAAGGATGCAACAGCACCGCCCGAACCATCAAACACACGTAATGGAACAATCTGTGCGTTATAGGCAACACCATGCATACCGATAAAGTCGCGGTTTGCAGCAATCACGCCGGCAACTTGCGTACCGTGCGCGTTAAGTGAACCAGCCGCTGGCTGACCCGCAACAGTTACAGTACCCGAGTTGGTAGTAGCAAAGTCAGCGCCATTGCCAGCTGCAACGCGGCCAGCAAATTCAGAGTGCGATAGATCAAGACCGGTATCAAGAACAGCAACATTAACACCTGAGCCAGTGTAGCCACGGCGATATGCGCTAGCAGCATCCATGGTGGTCAAGCTGTATTGTGCAGTATATTCGTCGGTGATAAATTCATCCGGCGGAATAATTGTGGTAGTACCCGTGCTGGTGCCTGTGCTGCTGATCAGCGCTGCGGCTGTACCGCCAGCAACGAGCAGACCAAGACCGCCCCATAGCAATGCGCTACCGCCAAGCAAGCTTGCTTGCGTTCCGGAAACGCGTGAGCCTTGCTCGATAACCGGACCCGCAACGCGTTCAATAACTTGCGCTTGTGGAATGACCGGAGCTGGCTGTTGATAAATGATGCCCTGCTGCACAGGTTGATACTGCACATATTGCGGGGGTGGTGTATAAACCTGTTGTTGAACCGCCTGCACAACGGTCGGCGGGCAGCCTGCGGTTATAGCGGCAAGACCATGCTTCTTGGCAATGGCGTTACTTTCGCGCAAAACTTCTTCGCGCATCGAAGGGTTTGATTCCGCAAGTGTTGTTGCGCGGATACAATAGTTATCTGGATCATTGACTGCGTATTTTTGCAGCATGTAACGGACTTGTGTGATGTCGCTGCACGCAAGGGCACCATCCGCCATAGCATTTGTCGAAAATAGACAGAGCGAAAGCGCCGAAGATATTAAAAATTTATTCCGGATCATGATAACCTTCTGATTAATGTTAGAAGCGGTTGGTGCATTGTTCCCAAAAGCAAACTTCATTACAATAGAAGAATTACTTTCGGAATCAATTAAATAACACCGGAACAGCGTTACCGATCAAACATTAATGACTCATTACCAAGAGGTCTTAACGAGTCGTAGAAGGTATCAAGAATGGTCTAACAAGACATAATATGGTCGCGGGCTTCATTATGAAGCTGCGAGTACTTTTCCGACAAAGCGTCCTTTGATACGCAATGCCCTTTATTTACGGTATCTTTCTGTACTTTGTTAAGAACCGAATCTTCATCTTTACCAGATGCGACAAGATTAACAAGCTCGTTTGAATAAACGTCCTCGCCAAGCCCTACCAGCTTGGCGACCCATTGGCCAAGCATTTTCGCGGTTTTTGCATTGACTTTAAATCTTAATTCTTCGTCATGCGCATAGAGATTTTCAAAAGCTTTTTCGCGTTCGTCAAATGTCGTCATTGAAATATCTCCAAAAATTTGTAATGTTGAATTTAATAAAGTTAGATTTTGCGTATAAAATGGTTCTACACGATCCTCGTTAACAACTGAATAATCCGACATATAAATGGGCGATTTCAGGAGTTTTTTTCGCAAATAATGCATTGCATTTTCGCTAATTTTTATACGGTTAACAAACCGCCTGCCAAAGAAGTATTGCCGAAGAAGTTTTTGAATGAACATTAGAAAGGTCAACGCAATGAAACGCCGCCGCATTTATGAAGGCAAGGCAAAGGTTCTTTTCGAAGGCCCGGAACCGGGAACCATCGTTCAATATTTTAAAGATGATGCAACCGCTTTTAATAATATAAAAAAAGGTACGATCGAAGGTAAGGGCGTGATCAATAACCGCATTACCGAATATCTGATGATCAAGCTTGGCGAAATTGGCGTGCCAACGCATTTCATCAAACGCATTAACATGCGCGAGCAACTGGTCAAACAGGTTGAGATTATTCCGATTGAAGTGGTTATTCGCAATGTCGCTGCTGGCTCACTTGCCAAACGCTTTGGCATTGAAGAAGGCACACAACTCCCCCGCTCCATCGTTGAGTTCTATTACAAAAATGATGCGCTCGGTGATCCGATGATTTCCGATGAACACATCACCGCATTCGGCTGGGCCACCCCGCAAGAGCTGGAAGAAATCGTGACGATTTCTGTGCGCTGCAACGATTACCTTTCGGGCCTGTTCTATGGCATTGGCCTCAAGCTGATCGATTTTAAACTCGAATTTGGCCGTCTGTTTGAGGGCGAAGAAATGCGCATTGTTCTGGCTGATGAAATCAGCCCGGATAATTGCCGCCTATGGGATGTTAAAACCAACGAGAAGCTTGATAAAGATCGCTTCCGCCGCGATCTTGGCAAGGTTGAAGAAGCCTATCAGGAAGTAGCGCGCCGCCTTGGCATTCTTCCTGAAACCTCAACCGAGAGCGGTTTGGAATCTGAAAACGTAAGTCCTTTTGCAAAATAATAGAAAGTAGTTTGAACACATGAAAGCCCGTGTTGACGTTGTATTAAAAAATGGTGTTCTTGATCCGCAAGGAAAAGCGATTAATCAGGCCCTGCATCATCTTGGCTTTAATCAGGTTCAGGAAGTGCGTCAGGGCAAGCTGATTGAAATTGAACTCAATGAAACTAACAAGGAAACGGCCATGACCAGCCTTAAGGAAATGGCTGAAAAATTGCTGACCAACCAGGTCATTGAAAATTACCGCATCACCTTTCAGGATTAGTACAGGATTTCATGAAACAGTTCGCGCTCGCCCTTCTCCTTCTGCTTACCCTGCAAGCCTGCAGTGATCTGGATGAGCTGTTTGAATCCAGCCGCATGCAACCTATCAATGAAGTGGAAAAAGCAAAATACGAAAGCTTCCCGTTCGAAAATATGGCGCCCAATGCTCCGCCTCCTGCACGCAGTGAATTCAAAGGCAATCCCCCCGGCAACATCCCCGATGAATATACATGGCGTAATGGCCACTGGAGCTATGTCGATGGCCAGGGCTTTAACTGGAAGAATGGTTATTGGCTGCGCAAACCTGCCTTCTCTGCTTCATGGAAGCAGGATATGTGGCTACAACGCACCTATGGCTGGACGCTTGTTCCCGGATATTGGGAATAAGTGCTAATGCGCAACTTATTTTCTCTGCGCTTCCTTTCCTGTCTCATCACTTTAATACTCATCACTCAACACTCATTCGCTGAATCCAAAGTGTTCTTCGCACCTGCTGGCGAAGTCAGCGCAATGGTCATCTGCGAGGAAAGCGGTTACGCCCGAACCTACAGTCTGTTCACCAGCGGCGTCGCGCGTATGCATTATGATGATGCAACCAAAACGCTGGATAATCTGAAATTCGCATTGCTGATGAAAAGCTTTATCAGTTCATCACCTGCGTTTACGCGTGAATGGTTTGAACGCCGCCCGCTCAGCATCAACAGCGAAGATGAAATTGGCTTTGTGCAAAGCGATCCGGTGCGATTTGAAAATGGCAAAGCAATCATCAAAGGCCAGCTGGTGATCCACAACATCCGCAAGGATGCGCGCTTTGAAGCCACCCTTAATAAATTTGGTCGCATGTCAAAAACAACCGATTTATATGATGATGGCACGCAGAGCCTTGGCTTTTCCATCCACACCACCTTTAAACGCAGCGATTTTTCGCTCGGTAGTAGTGAGAACAGCCACTTTAACGACGAAGCCATCTTAATGCTGGATATTGTTGCAAAATAAGCAAGTAATGAGTAATTAGTAGTGAGTAGTGAGGAGTGCTTTTTCACTACTCAATCCTCATTACTCACTACTGAATTCTCATGCAAGCATCCATCCTCGTCTTCCCCGGCTCCAACTGCGATCGCGACGTTGCCATAGCGTTTGAAAAAGCGTCCGGCAAAAAGCCTGCCATGATCTGGCATGGCGACAGCACCTTGCCAAAATCAGATATCATTGTTGTGCCCGGCGGTTTTTCCTATGGCGATTATCTGCGCACTGGCGCGATGGCCGCGCACTCCCCGATCATGGGCGAAGTGATTGCCGCTGCTAAAAAAGGCGTGCGCGTTCTAGGCATCTGCAACGGCTTTCAGATTTTATGCGAAACGCAATTATTGCCTGGCGTATTACTGCGCAATAAAACACTTAAATTTATTTGCAAAACCACAACACTCAAAGTTGAAAATAACGACAGCATTTTTACCAAAGCCTATAAAAAAGGTGAAAATGGCAATTATTTTGCTGATGCTGAAACGCTTAAGCAGCTTGATGGCAATGGTCAGGTAGCCTTGCGCTATACCGAAAATCCCAATGGTTCAGCCAATGATATCGCAGGTATTTTCAACAAAGACCGCACCATTCTTGGCCTGATGCCACACCCTGAGCGCGCCAATGACAGCGTGCTTGGCAGCACCGATGGCGCGGGGATGTTTAAATCGATCGTGGAAAACTTATAATGAAAACCAATATTGCAGAAAAGAATATGCCCGCTTCCTTCGATCTTCACAAAACCGCTGCCGAACATGGCATGAAGCCCGATGAAGTCGCGCTCATGGTCAAAACGCTGGGCCGCGATCCGTCTTTGTGCGAACTCGGCATTTTCTCCGCCATGTGGTCAGAACATTGTTCTTACAAATCATCCAAGGTCTGGCTGCGCAAACTTCCCACCACAGGTGATATTGTTATTTGTGGACCTGGTGAAAATGCAGGCGTGATTGATATCGGCCTTGGCCCCAATGGCGAAAAACTGGCCGCGATTTTTAAAATCGAAAGCCACAACCATCCATCATTCATTGAACCCTATCAAGGCGCGGCAACCGGCGTTGGCGGAATCTTGCGCGATGTATTCACCATGGGCGCGCGGCCAATTGCAAACCTCAATGCCTTGCGTTATGGCGACATCAAACATCCAAAAACCAAGCAACTCCTTGCAGGCACCGTTGCGGGTATTGGTGGCTATGGCAATTGCATGGGTATTCCAACGGTTGCAGGCGAAGTCAATTTCCACCCTAGCTATAATGGCAATTGCCTTGTGAATGCGATGACGGTTGGCGTAGCCAATCAGGATAAAATCTTTTACGCAAAAGCTGCAGGCGTTGGTAATCCTGTTTGCTATGTCGGCTCGAAAACAGGCCGCGATGGCATCAAGGGTGCAAGCATGTCGTCGGCCGAATTTAATGACAATGCGGAAAGCCAACGCCCGACGGTACAGGTTGGCGATCCCTTCACTGAAAAACTTTTGCTCGAAGCATGCCTTGAACTGATGGCAACGGATGCGATTGTTGCTATTCAGGATATGGGCGCAGCGGGCCTCACCTCTTCCTCTGTTGAAATGGCAAGCAAGGGCGGCCTTGGCATGGAACTCATCCTTGATGATGTGCCGCAACGCGAAACCGGCATGAATGCGTATGAGATGATGATCTCGGAATCGCAAGAACGCATGCTGATGATTTTGAAGCCCGGCCGCGAAGCACAAGCCGAAGCCGTTTTCAAAAAATGGGATCTGGATTGCGTTGTGATCGGCAAGCTGACCGATACAGGCCGCCTTGTCGTCAAACATAAGGGCAATGTGGAAGCCGATATCGTAGTTGAGCCACTGGTAGAAAACGCACCACAATATAATCGCCCGTGGGAACCAACACCAAAACAGGCGGAAGTGAATGCTGCCGATTATCCATTGCAAGGCACGCTTGGCGCAGCGCTGGAAACATTATTGGCATGTCCTGATCTATGCTCCCGCCGCTGGATTTATGAACAATATGATTGTCAGGTTGGTGCAGATACGATTGCAACTGGCGGTGACGCTGGCGTTGTCCGCCTTCACGGCAGCAAACGTGGTTTGGCGATGACGGTGGATTGCACCCCGCGTTATTGCTTTGCTGACCCTGTTGAGGGCGGCAAGCAAGCTGTTGCCGAAACATGGCGCAACCTGACGGCGGTTGGCGCAAAGCCGCTGGCCATTACGGATAATATGAATTTTGGTAATCCCGAAAAACCACGCATCATGGGCCAGTTTGCTGGTTGCGTGGAAGGGATTGCTGCTGCGTGTAATGCTCTCACCTACCCCGTGATCTCCGGCAACGTATCGCTTTATAACGAAACCAAGGGCGAAGGTATTTTGCCAACCCCCGTCATTGGCGGCGTTGGCATGGTCGAAGATGTTTCCAAAATTGCGCGCATTAATGCCGCACGCGAAGGCGATGTTGTGCTCCTCGTTGGTGAAACCAAGGGGCATATCGGCCAGTCGCTCTATTTGCGTGAACTACATGGCAAGGAAATTGGCACAGCCCCAACGGTTGATCTAAATGCTGAAAAGAAAAACGGTGATTTTGTTCGTGCGCTGATTAATGCTGAAACCGTTCCATGCTGCCATGATGTGGCGGATGGCGGATTACTCGTTGCACTCGCTGATATATGCCTTGCTTCAAATGTTGGGATTGCACTCGAGCAAGCCGAGAACAGCGCCGCCTATTGGTTTGGCGAAGATCAGGGTCGTTACATCATCACCATTCGTGCACACCAATATAATGAGCAGGCGATTTTCGATGCCGCAGAAAAAGCTGGTGTTGAAATTGAATTCCTGGGCTTCATGAGCGGTCAGGATATCAAGCTTGATGATAAGCCGATTGCTTCGCTTGCAACTTTACGTAAAGCGCATGAAGGTACACTGCCAGCATTGATGGAAAGTTAAAATTCCCCTTGTCTTCTTTATTATTTATATATACATTTAATATATGTTCGTTTGGGACAAGATAAAAGAAGATGCAAATATCAAAAAACACGGTATTGCTTTTGCAGCAGCGTATGATTTTGAAAATGACTCCGTAATCATGTTCAATCGCACAAGGATGGCCGATGAAGAAGAACGGTTTGCTGCAGTGGGATTTATCTATGGCAAACTACATACCATGATTTACACCCCGCGCAGCGCAGATATTCGGGTCATTAGCTTGCGACGCTCAAATCGAAGAGAGGAAAAAGATTATGAAAAAACTATCAAAAAAGAAGACTAAACGTGCAGATGATGCGCCACTGACTATCGCAGAACTAAAAACGGCACGCCCTCTGCAAGGCAAGCATCTCACGCTATTTCAAGACGCCATCCGTCGTGGTCGCCCTGCAGGTCGTCACAAAGAAGTAACAAGTGTCAGCTTTGATGCCGATGTACTTGCGCAATTGCGCCTGCATAAGGGCTGGCAGACATGGCTCAATGGCCTTGCCAAAGCAGCGCTCGGCATGCCTATAAAATCAAAATAGGCATAGAGCATGGCCGTTGAAGCAAAAGAAATTGAAGAACTGATCCGCAAGGCGCTGCCCGGCGCAAAAGTACGCATCGAGGATCTGCGCGGCGATGGCGACCATTATGCAGCCTATGTTGAAAGCACAGCGTTTATCGGTAAATCTCGTGTGCAGCAGCACCAGATGATTTATGCCGCTATGAATGGCATGATGGGTGGACGATTGCACGCCCTTGCGCTATATACATCCGTACCAAACTAGAAGGAGCTCTTATGTCAAACGCCGAACACGTCACCAAGGAACTGTCCGAAAACAACGTTGTGCTTTATATGAAAGGCACCGCTGATTATCCGGCATGTGGCTTTTCCGGCACCGTGTGCCAGATTTTGAAACGGGTTGGCGTTAGCTTTAAGAGCGTGAATATTCTTGAGGATAAAGAATTGCGCGATAGCGTCCGCGCTATCACCAGTTGGCCGACCTTCCCACAGCTTTTTGTAAAAGGCGAATTTGTTGGCGGCTGTGATATTGTTCGTGAAATTTATTCCAGCGGCGAATTACAACAAATCCTTAAGGATAAGGGCGTTCCATTTCAGGAAAACGCTGCTTAAGCATCCGCGCTTTATCGCTAACATCTTGTCCTATTTTGCAAAATACCATTGCATGGCATTTTATCCATGAGCATTTGCGCACATGAAAGTAGCCTTATAAAACGCTGAAAATGCTTGCATTTTATAGTTAATTTACCAATCGCTAACCACGAGAATTAAGCATCAGGAAAGGATGTTGGCGGATAGTACTCCTATAACAACACGACCATTTTTTTAGGAGACATTCCCCATGACGTATTATTCAAAAAAATTACTTAGCATTGCTACCCTTGCCATTACCCTGATCAGCGGTACAGCATTTGCCGATACCCGCGCTGACTTCATCAATAACCCGAATGCGTATGGCGTTATTACCGTAAGCAAAGGCATTACCAATGGCAGCACGGTGAATTTTGATATCCCTATTCATGCAAGCCTGCTCGGCAGTAAAAATGGCGCGATGCCCGTATCATCCAATGGCCGCATCTATGCAACGTCAATCGGCTATTACACCAGCCATCCTGTTGTAGGCATGCAGCCTATCCTGGGCATGGCTCATTCGCCATATGCACACTAAGCTACGATAAGATTTTCATGGGGACTACCCCGCCGGGCGCGTCCGGCGGGGATTTTTTTATCTATATACGTCTTTACGATGCGCAATCCGCGTAACATCAACGGTTTTCTTGGTATCATCAATTTCATAAATAACGCGGTAATCACCAATCCGAACACGATATTCCTTATCCCCACCTTTGAGCTTTTTATGCCCAGTAGGCCTTGGCGATAGTTCAAGATTTTCTATATGCTTGTAAATTCTAGCTAACAGCTTTTTTGGAAGTGCTTCGAGCTCTTTAGCAGCACTTGAGGTAAGACTAACTGAATAATTAGCCACGTAACTTACCTTGCTTAATAAGGCTCGCTTTAATTTTGCTTAGCGGAATACGCTTTTCACTTTTACGTGAGCGGGATACCAGGATATCCTGAAATTCTTCCCACAAATCCTGGTGGGTTTTTAGATCAATCTGAACAGCAACCTTTCGGCCTTTTTCATCAGTCAGAAATTGAATGCCTGTCATAACTATCTCCGTGTTTTAGTGAAGATCACTCTATCACAAAAAAAGACCCCCGCCAACTTGCGTTAGCGGGGGTAGAAATTGTGACCCTGGAGGTAGTTAGGTTTTTTGAGTCACAAAGAATTAGTTAGAACCCTGCGTAATTGCCACGCAATGAGCGATAGCCTTGTGCGCCAACAGGCTGAGCAATCGGTTGCTGTACCATCGGTGCAGTTCCTGCAACGGTCGCCACGCTTGCGCGGCCAGCAATAATGTTTGGAACAACACTCGCAAGCTGCTCAACGGTCATCGCAAAGCCAACACCCGATGATGTGCTTGATGGCGATAAAATCGCGGTATTCATACCAATCAAACAACCGCGCTGATCAATCAATGGGCCGCCGGAATTACCGGGGTTCAAAGCAGCATCGGTTTGCACAAGATTTGCAAGCTTGCGACGTTCGGTTGTTTCGATCGAACGGTTGAGGCCGCTGATGATGCCGCGTGAAAGGCTGATGCCAACGCCATATGGATTTCCAATTGCGTAAACCTGTTCGCCAACGCGCAATGCCTTGCTGTTACCATGCGCCATTAAACTGCCGGCAGTTGGCACATGCAAAATCGCAATATCATAATTATTATCCACACCCACTACTTCAGGAGTGATGCGTTGACCATTGGCCAAGATCACAGTGGTGTTTTGACCCAAAACGTGAACATTTGTAACGATATGTCCCTGATTGTCCCAGAAGAAGCCCGAACCATAAAGTTCGCTACCGCCATTGGTGGATTCAATCGCTACAACAGAACTGGAAGAAGCGGAAAAAACATCGGTTGCATCGGCTTTGGTATAGGGATTACAGCTTTGCGCATGAGCCATACCTGCGCTCAATGTCAAAGCAACAGCTAAGGCTAATGATGTTTTGAAAATGCTTTTCATATATTATTTCCCGTCCTGATGACCGTGATGTCAGCTTATTTAGAATGTTATCGTTGCCTGACAATTAGGTCGGTAAAAATTACATCAAATATGATTCAAATAGTATCATTTTATGTTTGAAAATAACAAGAATGTTTTTACTTTCATGACATCATTAATTTACGTTAAACATTTGAAAACATTAAGTATTTTTGTATCGAAACACTTCAATGTTTTTTGGCTATTCCCTTGATACGAAACAGATTTTATCCACAGGCTTCACCAATTCAACGCTTCTCAAAAACGCAAAATATGGCTAATAAAATTCAGATCCAGCGTGATAAAAATAACAAGGCCGCCAACGCATCATAGTTAAGAACGATATAGAAACGTTTTACCCCCTACTCTGCTAAATAAAAAAGGCTCCCGGTGAAGGGAGCCTTTTTCGTAAAACGTAATAAGCAGACTATCGTGAATAGAATTCGATAACCAGCGCTGGTTCCATTTGTACAGGGTATGGAACATCGCTCATTGCTGGAACGCGGGTATAGGTACCCTTCATATCCTTGTGATCAACCGCCATGAATTCAGGAACTTCACGTTCCTGGCTTTGGCTTGCTTCAAGAACAACAGTGAGCTGGCGTGATTTTTCGCGCAGTTCAACAACGTCACCTTGCTTAAGCGCATAGCTTGCAATGTTAACGCGCTTGCCATTGACCTTTACGTGACCATGGTTGATCAGCTGGCGTGATGCAAACGGGCTTGCTGCAAACTTCATGCGGTACACAACAGTGTCCAGACGGCTTTCAAGCAATTGAATTAGATTTTCAGACGAGTCACCACGGCGGCGAAGTGCTTCGAAATAATAACGGCGGAATTGACGCTCGCCGATATTGCCGTAATAGCCTTTGAGTTTTTGCTTCGCCATCAATTGTTGGCCAAAGTCAGAAAGTTTGTTGCGGCGCTGGCCATGTTGACCTGGGCGGTAGTCACGCTTGTTGAGCGGGCTTTTTGCACGGCCCCACAGGTTGCAGCCAAAGCGGCGGTTGGATTTAAATTTCGCAGGTGCGCGTTTTGTCATCGTAAGCAGTCCTTGTTTTTATATGCCCACTTATGTGAGCGATGTTGTCCCGATAGGCCTCCCCGGATAAACACCGGAACCGTGATGGAAAAGATAATCTTCCCCATCCACATTCTCTAGGAATGGCGCAAACATAGGGATTTATGGGGCTATGTCAAATACTACCTTCAAGCGCCATATTAAGCGCCGTCCCATCCCACAGGATCGAGCGCGCGGCAGAGGTATAATCGCCCTTTTCATCCCTTATTTCGAGCTTTCCAGCCTCATAAACACGGTTTTCGTGCTCCAAACCAGCCTTTGCTGCCACAATCAGGCGAATTGGGGTGTCTTTTTCATTCGAAAATACCCTGAAAATGCCGATGTCACGGAACTGTGCTTTTAGTGCACTGAGCAAGGTTTCTTCTCTATCACTCGGAAATATAACGAAAAAAATGCCTTCTTGCTTTAAAAATGCCTTTGCGCAATTCACCCAATCCGGCAGTTTTGAGCCATGATTGGCATGCGCTTCGCTTTTACCGACATGGGGCGATTTAAAATAGGCTTCCTCATCAAAATAAGGGGGGTTTGCCACCACATAATCAAAGCTACTGGGTTGCAGAATGCGCGGCGGCTTACATACGTCCCCCACATGAAGACTAATCGCAGATTCCCAATGATTTTTATCAACCGATTGCTGCGCTAAGCCTAGATAGCCGGTGTTCTTATCAATCCCGGTAATTTTGCATTGTGGCACCCGCGCGCGAATACACAGGCTCACCGCGCCGGTCCCTACGCCCAGATCCAAAATTTTATCCCCCGCGCGTGCTGGCACCGCTGCCGCCAACAGGCAGGAGTCAACCGCAACGCGGTACCCCTTCTTTGGCTGAAAGATAATAACCTTTCCGCCCAGCAGTTTATCTTCAGTAAGTTCGATGTTTTCGTTTGGCATGGTTTGCGCTAGGTTGCTTGGCGTCCATTCACAATAAAGTGCCTCATATGTCAACAGTCGTTTCTTTTGATGCCAGCAAACGTAAAAACCGCAGCGATGCGCTGAACGAACTCACCGCGCTAGTTCAGGATGATCTGCACGCCGTCAACGAAGTGATCCTGCAGCGCATGCAATCGCCCGTTGCGCTTATTCCACAATTGGCAGGGCATTTAATCGCTGCTGGCGGCAAGCGCTTGCGCCCTGTGCTCACCCTGGCTGCTGCTCGCCTCTGTGGTTATGATGGCGCACGGCACCGCAAGCTTGCGGCCTGTGTTGAATTTATTCATACCGCAACTTTGCTGCATGATGATGTCGTGGATGACAGCAATCTGCGTCGCGGGGAGCCTGCTGCTAACACGCTGTTTGGCAATAAACCAACCGTACTGGTTGGCGACTTTCTGTTCAGTCGCGCTTTTCAACTCATGACCGAAGATGGCTCGCTCGATGTCTTGCGCATTCTCTCCAACGCTTCGGCAATTATCGCAGAAGGCGAAGTACTGCAGATTACAACCACCAATGATATACGCACCAGCGAACAGGCCTATCTTGAAGTCATCCGCGCCAAAACGGCTGAGCTATTTGCTGCCGCATGCCGCATTGGCGCTGTTGTTGCCAACCGCCCATCCCCTGAAGAAGAAGCTTTACGTACCTTTGGATTAAATCTTGGCCTTGCCTTTCAGATGATTGATGATGTGCTCGATTATTCCGCTGAACAGGCACGCCTTGGCAAATCCATCGGCGATGATTTCCGCGAAGGAAAAATCACCCTGCCCGTTATTCTTGCCTATAACCGTGGCGGCGAAGCGGAGCGCTTTTTCTGGCGCCGCACGCTTGAAGATCTCGAACAGCAGGATGGCGATCTTGAGAAAGCGATCGACCTGCTAACCAAAAGTCAGGCCCTCAAAGACGCCGCCGATCGCGCAAAGCATTACGGTGCCATTGCGCGCGATGCATTGGGATTATTCCCCGAACATCCGATTAAATCGGCATTGCTGTCGGTTGTCGATTTTACGCTGGAGCGTGAATATTGATACCTGAGCGCATTGAAAAGCTGGATTCTTTACTATCCGCCTGTATCGACCAATCCTATCAAAGCAGCGCGTTTCATCCTGTAACCGATGGCACAATTACTCGCCCCGACAACCTTGCTTACGCTGTAAAAGACAAACGCAGCTTTGTTCATGAAAGCCCGATGCGCAGTCTGGCATTTGAACTGCTCGGCATCGATTTTTTTAAAACGACGTTCCGTAATTGGCCGAAAAAAGCACACGCGCCTTTACGCCCTTTCGTAGAAGAACATTTCAAAAATTTCACCGCAGCGTTTGATGCCGTATTATCAGGCTTTAATGAATTGCCCAAAGCATGGCTTGAAGAGGCGCTGGAAAAACCCTTATGTGGCCTTAGTGAAGCTGCGCAGGATGTTCACGCCAATATCATCTATGGCCTTCCCTATTTTCCGTTCCATCAGGGATGGCTTTCAAAAAAAGAATTGCGCCGTGCATTTGAATCCAAAATTAAACGCACCGACCAGATTGATCTGTTTGCCTTGCGTGGTTTTCCAAAATCACCATGGGATCAGGATGATATGATTGCATCCTATCTCTATGGCATCCTTCATCCTGAAATCTGGGCGGGTATGTGGGCATGGCAATTCACCACCTCGCAACTGTTTGCTGCCCTGTTTGATACAACAACCGAGCGCATTGGTGATTACCCAAATGACTGGCTGGGCATCTATCGCCAGAACGCCGATATGCTAAGCCGCGTATGCATTAAAGCCTTGTTCCCGATATTCCTGCTCCCCGGCATCGCCGCCCATCAGCTGGAGCAGCCATCGGTTGACCTGTTAAAAACAATAACCGCGCAGGGCATTAATCGCGGCCTGATCAATGCTTTATCCAAAGGTGCGTTTGCGTCTGTAGCGCGCGATGATGATGGGCAGCCGCTAAAATTTTCTTGCCCGTTTAATGGCACAGGTACGCGCCTGTTAATGCTGGAGCTCGATAACGGTATGCACAGCCTTGCTGCCTTTTGCATGAACATGCAGGGCGATAACGCAGCAAAACCATTGCTTGATACGCTTCGGCAGGAACTGGCGGAGCATTGCCTTAACCGCTGCAATCCGCGCGTTATGAAACGCTTTATGCAATCCTCGCAGGGGCGTGTTTTTTATCATGCCTTGCAAACGATTGATGACCATCCAGTCATCGCCGCGCTGTTGAAAAAATATGTTCGTAATTAAATAAAAATCGATTACCGTTAGCTTTTTCGCCTCTTGACCCTTTAGGACATCATGGACATCGACCTCGCCGTTTTTTTACCTGACTGGATGAATGCAGACTGGCTTGGCCATCCCATGATCATGTGGCTGAATTTTTTTAGCATCATTTTATCAGTGCTGATCTATGACCTCGGCCTTTTCAGCAAAAAGAAAAACCAGGCACCGTCTGCTAAAAAAAGCCTAATCAACACGCTTATCTATATTCTGCTTGCCGTGTGGTTTGGCTGGACCGTCTGGACGGATCTTGGGCCAAAAGCAGGTATGGAATTCTTTACCGGCTATGCGATGGAACTCAGCCTTTCCATTGATAATATCTTCGTCATTTCCTTGATCTTCACATCGCTTTCGATCCCAGCGCAATGCCGTCACCGCGTACTTTTCTGGGGTATTCTTGGTGTGTTATTGCTGCGTGGTATCATGATCGGCCTTGGCGCTGCGATGATTGCGCAATTTAGCTGGATCTTGCTGGTATTCGGTCTCTTCCTGCTCTTCACAGGCTTTAAAACGCCACTATTTGTCGCCCTGGTACTGGTGGAAATTGCCGATCTGGTTTTTGCAGTAGATTCCGTACCCGCCGTATTTGCCGTAACGCAAGATCCCTATATTGTTTATACGAGCAATATTTTTGCAATTATCGGTCTGCGCTCCCTGTTCTTCCTTCTGGAAGATATGGTGCATCGCTTTGAATATCTATCCAAAGCACTTGCATTTATTCTGGTGTTTATTGGCGGAAAAATTACCGCAGCGGAGATGTTGCACTATCACATCGCAACAGAGATCAGCCTGACGGTTGTACTTACACTGATTGCCAG
Source organism: Alphaproteobacteria bacterium (assembly GCA_010031785.1). GTDB lineage: Bacteria > Pseudomonadota > Alphaproteobacteria > UBA9219 > RGZA01 > RGZA01. Next base: position 6,698 of record RGZA01000014.1, on the reverse strand, counting down.
CGGTGTTCTGATTTCACTGCTCAAGACGCGCAATAAAAACTAAGAAAAGCATATAGAAAAAGTAGTCATGCCCGCCCAAAGGGACTTCTGGGGCGGGCATCCACGAACTTACTTGCTTTTGATTTTTTATAAGAAAAAAAAGCTGTAGTTTGTTAAAAGCGTAAATGTAACAGAATTCAATAAAGTAAACTCGTGGATGCCCGCCTTCGCGGGCATGACGGATAAAGTAGCTTATTTATTAAAAACTTAAGCAGCGCCGCCGGAAATAATCTTAAACTGCTTGCCGGTTGAGGTATCAACGATCTCGTCAATTTCATCATCGGTCATGGCCTGAATTTGCGTGATCTGCTCTTCCAGATACGCAACTTTTTCCATCAGCCCTGGCAGCGGCGCAAGCATCGCGGTACGCTCATCAAACAGATGCGCATTTTGCTGTTGCTGTGAATGTAGGCTGCTCTTGATATTTTGTAGCGCACTCGCACTGCCATTTTGAATAAGCGCAAGTTCTCCCGCCTGCTTTTCAAAATCCTGCTGCGCATAGCGGAACTGGCTTAGGACCATCGCCATCTTGCCGGTAATACCAGCCGCAGCGGTTGCAAGGCCACGGATCTGATCGGAGATTTTTGCATTCTTGTCATCAGGCACCTGCACACCCAGATGCGCCTGTAATTTGGCAAGCTCAATCGTTACATTCAGTGCCACCACATTACCATCGGTTGCAAGCCCCTGCATGCTGTGCATCAACTCGCCAATGGCATCGACAAACTGTTTCGTCTGATCGTTGACATGCTGAATGCGGCCAACCGACATCGCGATTTTTTCGCCTTGTGTTTGCAGCGCTTCCACTTCTTTTTGTGCAACATCCACGCGCGCCGGGTGGGCAATGGCGCTATCGGCATGACGTTGCAGAGCCTGCACATCTTTCTTGAGGTCTTCGCTATCCTGATGCAAACGATTGAGGCGATTAATAAGCGCGAGTGTCGATAGTGAGCGTGCTTCAAGAATGCGTTTGCGCGCTTGCTCGCTATCTTCAATCACCGGTTGCTTGATGATCGCTTCTTCAAACTTCTCAGGCGCTTTTGCACGGTTCATCACGCCATGCAAGACACTGGAGCGAAGGCTCAGAATGATTGCCATCGCCATGGCGCTAAGGCCCACCAGCAACAGCACAATCATTAGGGATTGCTGGCGTACAAATTTATAATGCTCATCACCAAATTTCTGACGGGAGTTAATCAGGCTGTTCAGTGCATTCTCCGCCGTGCGCAGCGCCGGGTCGACCTCGTCCTGCAATACGCCACGCGCCTTTAAGGCATTGCCATCTTCCACGGCCATTTCCAGCGCCTTGTCCGAAAGCGCTAAAAACTGCATTACATTAAAGCGGATCGCTTCAATCACCGTACCAGCCGAGCCCGATGTGCTAAGCAGCGCAAGATTGCCAAGGTTCTGCGTAATATCATCACGCGTTTTGTTGGACTGACGCTCCTTGAGCAGCATGCGGTTGAAATCCTGTTGTAACAGGAAGTCGTATGTCAGGCGTGAAAAAGACGCGATTTCTTCCTTCAAATTAACCGCAAGCACCAGCGAGCGCTCATCCTTATTCTGGAATTGTACCGACAAATCGGTAATGCGCCACAAACCCCATATCGAAAATCCGGTCGACGCAACACCCAAAATTACCAGAAACCACAGCATCGTTACCGGCGTGATGGCCGCACGTCTGCCTTTGGCTTCCTTAAGCGTTTCATTCGCAACGGTTTGAGTTTCTATTACAGAATTGACCATCCGTTTGTTCCTTGAATGAGGAGTCAGTAATATACCAACAACCTTGGCGTTAGTAAGGCATGTTTATTAAGCCGCTTTTACCGCCAACGCTTGTTGGCGCAAAGCCGCTTGCGCAGCTGCCAGACGTGCAATCGGCACCCGGTATGGTGAGCAGGAAACATAATCAAGCCCCACCCCTTCGCAGAAGCCGATGGAATCTGGATCACCGCCATGCTCACCGCAAATGCCAAGCTTGAGGGTGCTACGTGCACGGCGGCCACGTTCCGCAGCAATCTGGATCAACTCACCCACACCCTGTTGATCAAGCGATGCGAACGGATCACGCTCCATAATGCCAAGGCGTGAATAATCGGGTAGGAAGTTTCCTGCATCATCGCGGCTGATGCCAAGCGTCGTTTGTGTTAAATCATTCGTTCCAAAGCTGAAGAATTCTGCGCCCTCGGCAATCTGGCCCGCCATCAGGGCTGCGCGTGGCAGCTCGATCATGGTGCCAACCAGATAACTCACCTTCACGCCATACTTTTTCTGCGCTTTTTCTGCTTCTGCATCAACGACATCCTTAAGGATCGTAAATTCTTTTTTCGATAAAATCAGCGGGATCATGACTTCGGGCAAAACAACCTGTCCTGATTTTTGAACCTCAGCTGCCGCTTCAAAAATCGCGCGCGCCTGCATTTCATAAATTTCAGGGTATGTAATACCAAGGCGGCACCCGCGATGCCCCAGCATCGGGTTTGACTCATGCAATTGCTGTGCGCGCATCTTGATCCTGGCAAGATCGGTGCCTGCGCCCTTTGCCACTTCTTCCATTTCACTGTCTGACTTTGGCAGGAACTCGTGCAAGGGCGGATCAAGCAAACGAATGGTTACGGGCAAGCCTGCCATGATGCTGAAGATTTCAACGAAATCTTTTTTCTGCATCGGTTCAATCTTGGCCAGCGCTGCTCTGCGCCCTTCTTCGTCATCGGCAATGATCATCTCGCGCACAGCGATAATACGTTCAGCATCAAAGAACATATGCTCGGTGCGGCACAGGCCAATGCCTTCTGCACCAAATTTACGTGCGGTGCGCGTATCAAGCGGGGTTTCGGCATTGGTGCGCACTTTCATGCGGCGATATTTATCGGCCCAGCCCATCAGCGTTGCAAAATCGCCGGACATTTCAGGATTCACCGTTGGCACCTGCCCCAGCATTACTTCACCGGTTGAGCCATCAATCGTCACAACATCCCCGGCTTTGATAACCGTCTTGCCGATCGTCATGGTGTCTTTGGCATATTCAATATGAATTGACCCAGCGCCCGCAACGCATGCGCGGCCCATGCCGCGCGCAACAACGGCTGCGTGGCTCGTCATACCGCCACGGCTGGTAATAATGCCCTTGGCTGCATGCATGCCATGAATATCTTCTGGCGATGTTTCAATACGGCACAGAATAACCGCAGCACCTTTGGATGCAAGCTCTTCGGCCTTATCTGCGCTGAACACAACCTGCCCCGATGCTGCGCCAGGCGATGCGGGCAAGCCCTTGGCCACCACATTGCGCTGCGCTTTAGGATCAAGTGTTGGATGCAGCAATTGATCTAGCGATGATGGCTCAACGCGCTGCACGGCGGTTGCCTGATCAATCAGGCCTTCTGCAACAAGATCAACGGCAATCTTCAATGCAGCCTTGGCAGTACGCTTTGCATTGCGCGTTTGCAACATGAACAGTACACCTTTTTCAACGGTGAACTCGATATCCTGCATGTCCTTGTAATGTTTTTCGAGCTTTTCGCAGACCGCAATAAATTGCTTGAACACAGCCGGCATCACTTCTTCCATCGCGGGAAGATCTGATCCGCTGGCTTGCTTGGCCTGAATGGTGATGCTTTGCGGCGTGCGAATACCCGCCACCACATCTTCGCCTTGTGCATTCACAAGGTACTCACCGTAGAAAATTTTCTCGCCGGTTGACGGGTTGCGCGTAAAGGCAACGCCCGTTGCGCAATCCTGCCCCATGTTGCCAAACACCATTGATTGCACGTTTACGGCTGTGCCCCAATCGGCCGGAATATTATGCAGCTTGCGGTAAGTCACTGCGCGCTGGTTCATCCATGAGTTAAACACGGCGGCAATGGCGCCCCATAACTGCTCCTGCGCATCCTGCGGGAAAGGCTTACCAGTTTGATCCTGTACCACTTTTTTGTAGCCAGTTATGACTTCCTGCCAATCGCTTGCCTTCAATTCAGTATCAAGCTTTACGTCACACTTTTGCTTTTGCTCCTCGATCACTTCTTCGAAATGATGATATTCCACATTAAGCACAACGCCCGAATACATCTGGATAAAACGGCGATAGCTGTCATAAGCAAAGCGATCATCCCCGCTTTGTGCCTTAAGGCCCTCAACCGTAATGTCATTAAGGCCTAAATTTAAAACCGTATCCATCATGCCCGGCATTGATGCACGCGCGCCGGAACGCACCGAAACCAGCAACGGATTTTTTGCATCGCCAAATTTTTTGCCCATGCGTTTTTCAATCAGCACAAGACTTTCATCCGCCTGCGCCTTAAGCTCAGCCGGATATTTACGGCCATTGGCGTAATAATGGACACAAGCTTCGGTTGTAATTGTAAAACCCGGAGGCACAGGCAGCGCCAGATTGGTCATTTCTGCCAAATTCGCGCCTTTCCCACCCAAAAGGTTTTTCATATCTGCGCGGCCTTCTGCCTTGCCTTCACCGAAACTATAAACCCATTTATTAACCATAGAATATCCTTTTGGACGCCTGTTAAAAGTCAGTAGAAAGTGGTGCTATAAGGAACACAAAATGGCCCCAAGAATCAACTTATTTCCAGAGTTATCCACAGGGGATGTTTTTTTCTCTTTGTACATTTTTTTAAGCTATGTCATTGAAACTATTAAAATGCTTGCGCCGCCACCCGGCAAAAAGTTACAAACAATTTCTGATTTTATAATCCATTTTTTAAGTGAAAAATGTCTGTGGCCACCAATATCATTTATCCCGATGAGGCATTACGCGATCATCCCGGCAGCTTACTCGTGGTAGGCTATAAGGCAATGCATGCGCTGAAAAAGGGTGGTCCGCTTAGCATGGATGGCCCTCTCATTCTTACCGCAACTTCTATCACCAATACTGCCTTTTGTTTCAAAAAGGCAAAATGGGAAGTGGTTCGAAAAGATGGTGAAGCAATCTGCACTACGGATCTCATGAACGATCGGGTTCGCAATAAAGGCGAATGCATTGAAATCCTGATCACAGATCCAAAAGAAGTTATGGCTGTGCAGGATAAGATCCATGATTATAGCGGCCCCGAAGGCGTCACCATGCTCAGCTTTGTCAGAATGGGCGTTACTCCCGTACCAGTTTTATGGAAACGAACTGCAGAATCCCAGTGTTCAATTGCGTTGCGCTCAGCAACCATTATCCAAGGACAGCCACGAACAATCGGCGCGCGCTTGCACGGCGTTAGCCGACCGCTTGCTTTAGTAACTCGGACAGCAAACCTGTTAAGCAATCTTTTCGGCTAAATACGCCTTCAGCTGCGTTGCCGCAACGCGTTCCTGCGTAGCCGTATCCCGGTTACGAACAGTTACGGTTTGATCCTTCAGGCTATCGCCATCAACCGTCAAACAGAACGGTGTTCCCGCTTCATCCATGCGCGCATAACGCTTGCCGATTGATTGCTTTGCATCATACTGGCAGGTGAAATTCTGGCGTAGTTCCAGATAAATCTTTTCCGCCATTTCCGGCATGCCATCCTTGTTCACAAGCGGGAACACGCCCGCCTTGATCGGTGCAAGGCTCGGCTTTATGCGTAGCCATTCGGGCGATGCGCGGCTTGCATCATATTCATAAGCATCGCATAGAACAGCAAGCACACCGCGCGTTAAACCACTGGCGGGCTCAATCACATGCGGCAGATAACGCTTATTGCCATTTTCCTGATCAAAATATTCAAGATTGGTTTTCGAATGCGATGAATGCTGCGTCAAATCAAAATTACCGCGATGCGCAATGCCTTCCAGCTCCCCAAACTTTGGCTCACTGAACGGATATTGATATTCCACATCCGCGCAAGCAGTTGAATAATGCGCGAGTTCATCGCTGTCATGCTCGCGGCGCTGCAGCTTGGCATTGCGCAGACCAATGCGTTCTTCCCACCATTTCAAACGGGTGGTAACCCAGAATTCATACCACATTTTGGAGTCTTCTGGCGGGCAGAAGAATTCCATTTCCATCTGCTCAAACTCCCGCGTTCTGAAAATGAAATTACGTGGCGTCACTTCGTTGCGGAACGCTTTTCCAATCTGCGCAATACCAAAGGGCACTTTCACGCGCGAGGAATCTAAAACGTTTTTGTAATTGAGGAAAATCCCCTGCGCCGTTTCCGGGCGCAACCAAACTTTTCCTGATACGTAAACAAACTCTGTGGGAGGTGTATCACTTTTAATAACAGCAAAAGCTCTACACAAAATATGGTCAGCTCTGTATCTGAATTTTGTTTCTGTGCATTCTGTCTTTAAATCAGCAAAACCTTCTGCATGTCCCGATGCCACCCACGTCTTCGGGTTTTGAATAATCGCGCTGTCCAATCCAACAATGCTGAGCGGGTTGCCATCCGGGCCAATGGGCGGGCATTCGACCATGTCGCGCCACCATGTGTCGCGAATGTTATTTTTCAGCGCAACGCCCAGCGGTCCAAAATCCCAAAAGCCGTTCAGGCCGCCATAAATTTCTGATGCCGGAAATACAAAGCCGCGACGCTTGGCCAGCGAAACCAAATTCGCCATGCGCTGCGTTGCGGTTACGGGAGCATTATTGACTTCAATTTTTTGGGCAGCTTCAGACATGAAAAACTTTCTATCATTATGACTTAAATAAAAACCGTTATACCCGCCCAAAAGGA
>RGZA01000130.1 GCA_010031785.1 Alphaproteobacteria bacterium | reverse complement strand
CACCCCGATTTATTATGTGAATGACAGTCCGCATATCGGGCATGCCTATACCTCGCTTGCGTGCGATGTGCTTGCGCGTTTTAAGCGCATGGATGGTTATGATGTGCATTTTCTCACCGGCACCGATGAGCATGGGCAGAAGGTTGCAAAATCGGCAGAAAATGCGGGGGTTGATCCGCTAACTTTTTGTGATCGTGTATCGCAAAATTTCCGCGATCTTGGCACGGCCATGCAATATACCAATGATGATTTTATCCGCACGACCGAGCCGCGTCATATCAAGGCTTGCCAAGCGCTATGGGCGGATCTGATCAAGCGCGGTGAGATTTATCTTGATAAATATGCCGGCTGGTATGCTGTGCGCGATGAAGCATTTTATGCTGCCGATGAATTAAAAGATGGCCCGAACGGTAAAAAAATTGCCCCATCAGGCGCGGAATGCGAATGGGTTGAGGAGCCCAGTTATTTTTTCAAGCTTTCCGCTTGGCAGGATAAGCTGCTCGCATTTTACGAAGCTAATCCTGATTTTATTTTACCTAACACGCGGCGCAATGAAGTGGTCAGTTTTGTAAAAGGCGGCTTGCGTGATTTGTCGGTTTCGCGCACGACCTTTAGCTGGGGCATTTCTGTGCCGGGTGATGAAAAACATATTATGTATGTATGGCTTGATGCGCTGACCAATTATATCACCGCGCTTGGCTACCCCGATACCAACGCGCCGCTCTACAAAAAATTCTGGCCAGCCGATGTGCATATGGTGGGTAAAGATATTTTGCGTTTTCATACCGTTTATTGGCCTGCCTTTTTGATGGCTGCAGGGCTCGAGCCACCCAAGCGCGTATTTGCGCATGGCTGGTGGACCAATGAGGGACAGAAAATTTCCAAATCAACCGGCAATGTGATTAATCCACTAGAGCTCACCGCGACCTATGGTCTTGATCAGACGCGCTACTTTTTATTGCGTGAAGTGCCATTCGGACAAGATGGTGATTATTCAAAAACCGCGATGATCCAGCGCATCAATTCCGATTTATCAAATAATTTTGGAAATCTTGCGCAGCGCACGCTTTCGATCATCAATAAGAATTGCGATGGGAAAGTACCGACACCCAATGCTTTAAATGAAATCGATAAGACACTATTGGAACGCGCATATAATTTACTGCCATTATGCCGCGCACATCTGGATGTGCAGACGTTTAACAAGGCACTTGATGAAATCTGGGTAGTGTCAGGTGAGGCCAATCGTTATATCGATGAGCAAGTACCGTGGACATTGAAGAAAACTGATCCTGCGCGCATGCAAACAGTGTTGTATGTGCTCGCCGAAACCATTCGCTGCTTGGCATTGATTACCTTGCCGTTTATGCCAGGTTCTATGAATAAAATGCTTGATCAGTTGGGAATAAGCGAAAGCCAACGGGATTATACAAAATTTGATACTCCGTTGGTATCTGGAACGCCATTGCCAGCACCGCAGGGAATTTTCCCGAGATATGTGGAGCCCACCGCATGAACCTGCAACTGATTGACACGCACTGCCATCTTGATTTTCCGGAGTTCAAGGAACAGCGCGATGCGGTTGTGCAACGTGCGCGCGATGCAGGCGTGAAGCGGATGATTACCATCTGCACGCATGCTTCGCGCATTGCAGGTGTGAAGGATGTCGCGCAAAGCTATGATGACGTATTTTGCAGTATCGGTGTGCATCCGCATCATAGTGGCGAGGAGGGGGAGCTGGTTGAAACGGCTTGGCTCATCGAGCAAAGCAAATATGAAAAGGTCGTTGGGCTTGGCGAAACCGGGCTTGATTATTATTACAATAACAGCCCGGTTGAATTGCAGAAGGAAAGCTTCCGCCGCCATATTCGCGCATCGCTGGAAACCGATCTACCCTTGATTGTGCATACGCGCGATGCGGATGATGATACTTACGAAATTCTTAAAAGCGAAGGGCAGGGGCGGTTGCGCGGATTGCTGCATTGCTTCAGCTCTGGCGCAAAGTTGGCGCAGCAGGCAGTGGAGATGGGTTTTTATTTATCGCTTTCGGGCATTGTGACGTTTAAAAAATCACAGGAGCTGCGCGATATCGTCAAAGATATTCCGCTTGAAAGCATTCTGGTTGAAACGGATGCGCCGTTTCTTGCGCCCATGCCGCATCGTGGCCGCACCAATGAGCCTGCCTATGTTGTGCATACGGCTGCGGCCATTGCCGAAGTTAAAGGCGTGAGCCTTGAAGAGTTCAGTGCGATTACCACGGCCAACGCGCTGCGTGTGTTTAACCGCATGAGTGCACCTGAATGAAGATCACAATCCTTGGTTGCGGATCATCGGGTGGCTTACCCTTGATCGGGAATGATTGGGGCGCGTGTGATCCATTGAATGAAAAAAATCGCCGTACGCGTGCATCCATTTTGATTGAGCAGGCTGACACGAAGCTGCTGGTTGATACCAGCCCGGATCTGCGCGAGCAATTGCTGCGGGCAAATGTACAGAAACTTACCGCCGTTCTTTATACCCATGCGCATGCTGACCATTGCCATGGCATTGATGATCTGCGCGCGATGAACTGGCGCATGCAGGCACCAATAGATATTTATGGCGATGCTCAGACGATTGAAAAAATCACCACGCGCTTTGATTATATCTTTAATCACCGCGAAGAAGCTGGCCGCTATTATAAACCTTCCTTAACGCCGCACATTATACATGCTGGCAAACCGCTGCAGTTTGGTGACTTGACCGTGCTGCCATTTGAGCAGGATCATACCTATGTAAAGACGCTGGGTTTTCGCATCGGTACTTTTGCTTACACCACGGATGCCAAGGCGCTGAATGATGAAGCGTTTGAAATGCTACAAGGGCTTGATGTGTGGGTTGTTGATTGCGTAGGGCGTAAGCCGCACCCGACGCACTCGCATCTTGAGCAAACACTTGCATGGATTGAGCGCACAAAGCCTAAAAAAGCCTATTTAACCCATATGGGACAGGGTTTGGATTATGAGGCGTTATGTGCGGAATTACCGGGACATATACGGCCAGCCTATGATGGACTATCCTTTAATTTAACATAATACATATTATACGACTGTTCTATATGGGGATCGGGGCGAGCTAACATGCCGCCTGGTTATATCGGGAATCTCTCTTCAGCGATGGCTGGCACGGTATTGATCAATCCTCCTAGATCGCCGGAGGTTAAAAACAGCACGACATCATTGGCTTGTAGATCGTTCTTAATCTGGTTCAGTGCGTCTTTGGCATCGGTAATGGCGATCGCATTTGTACCCGCAGTTTTGAGGCGCTGCATGATATCAGCATGGCTGGCCTGATTATGCGTCCCTGCCCCTTGGCTGGCTGGTTGATAAATATAGGTACGCACCGCGCCATCAAACACATCATCATACCAATGCAGCGTGTCGTGGCTACGCCAGCTGAAGGTATGCGGCTCGAAAATCACCACCAGATTGCGTTTTGGAAAACCACGCCGGACGGCTGCAATCGCTGAGCGCGCCTTGTCGTATGATGAACCAAAGCCCTCATAAATTGGGATGGATGTTTTTTCTGATTTTTTATCAAGGCGACGTAATACGCCTTTAAAGCTGTCGATGGCTTTGGCAAATGCATCAGGCGTAACCAGTTGCTGTGAAAAACAGAATGCAGCGCAGCCAAGAATGTTTTCAATGCTATGCTCGCCCAGTTGCGTTGTGAAAACACGGCATAGCACTTTTTTATCATGCGTTTTGCCATTATGAATAATATCAAAAGCTGTTGTGTCATTTTCGCCATAGGTAATCGCGCTCGCGTAATAATCCCCTTTTTCTACACCATAAGTGGTTATGGGGCGGTTAATGGTTTGCAAAAACGGTTTGCTGAGCGGGCCGCTGTTTGCAGCGATCAGTGCACCATTTTCAGGCAATAATGCAACAAGCTGTTCAAACGGTTTCAGGTAATCGGTAACGGTTGGGAAGATGTTCACATGATCATGCGCAAGCGGTGTGAGCAACAGATGGCTCGGTTTCAAATGCAAAAATTTGGAACGGTTGTCGGTGTTCGATGATGGATATTCATCACCCTCAAACACAAATAAATCACCTTTGCCAATCTGCGCGGATGTGTTTGGCGTGAGTGGTACTGCGCCAATAAAAAAGGATGGATCAAGTACAGCGCTTTGCAAAATATGTGCAAGCAATGCCGAGCAGGATGATTTACCGTAACTTCCTGCAACGACAACCGATGTTTTATCGCGCGATAACTCCCCCAGAATTTCAGGAAAGGATGCAATGCGTTTGCCAGAGGCTATTGCTGCGGCAACTTCCGCGTTGGTTTCAGGGACAAGCTTGGCGTTTTTGCCAATCACGATTAGATCGACATCGGCGGGAATATTACTGGCCGCATAAGGCGTAAGGCAATGCAGTTTTTCCTTTTCAAGGAAATGTGAAATGGGCGGATATACAGCCTCGTCACTACCGCTTACGCTCCATCCCGCATCGCGCAATAATTTTGCTGTAGCGGACATGCCAACGCCTGCTAATCCTATAAAATGTACCTTCATTTCAAATCATTTCTGCTTTAGTTTGAATCAGATTTTTAATTATAAGGAAGAGTTCGATGATTCCAAACACCCTAAACGGTATTGAAAAGCTGCTGGCGGTTATGGCGGCCTTGCGCGATACGAAGACTGGCTGCCCATGGGATGCTGCGCAGGATTTTGCAACCATTACCAAATATACGCTTGAGGAAGTCTATGAGGTGGTTGAAGCGATTGAGCGACAGGATATGGATAGCCTCAAGGAAGAGCTTGGCGACCTGCTCTTCCAGATTGTGTTTTATGCGCAAATTGGCAGCGATAAAAAACTGTTTTCATTTAATGAAATTGCGCAGCTCACGGCCGATAAAATGATTGAGCGTCACCCTCATGTGTTTTTAGATAAGCAGCTAGATGATCATGATGCGCTAATGAAAATGTGGGAAGGCGATAAGCAGAAAAAGCGTGATGCCAAAACCGC
>RGZA01000129.1 GCA_010031785.1 Alphaproteobacteria bacterium | reverse complement strand
AAAAGATCATGAACAGGTTCTTAGTTAGGATTAAGGCTACTAAAATATGGGGTTCCTCTTTCACGAAGCTCACGCCTGGATGGTCTTGACGAGTCTTTAGTCTTGTAAACCGCAATTCCGCGGCGGCTACCAGGCCTCATTTTTGGCTCTCTTTTTGATGCAGCTAATATTGGTATATTCTCAAAAATCCTTTTAATATGCGCTGTGACTTTTGCACGTAACTTTGGCGGACGTGGCATTGCATTATCGTTTAAGTACGTTAAAGAAGGATCGTTACCGCCCTTCTTAAGCCACCATGCCCATTGGCGGATATTCTGGATAAGCCAACCCGTATTATCAATAAAATCCATTTTTGTGATGCTCTTCATTTCATCAGTAGCACCATGAACTGTATTAAGACAGATGAGCGCATCAACATACTGTGATGCCTGCATTTTCGCTGCAACCCTAGGCATGTTACTTGCTGGGTCCGGCGGCACGACCACATGGGATACAAACGCTATGACTGCTGCTGCACCGGCATCTTTCGCAGCTTTTGCCCCCTCCTCAATGGTATCACCGGCCCCAGTCATATCATCCACAAAAAAAACGACTTTGCCCTTAACTTTGGATTTATGGCTGATCCCTTTTGTTTTTACTTCTCCAGTTATTGGATCCCGCGATTTTTGAACGATCGGTATTTCCGGGGTAATATTAATATCATGATTATCCCTAAGATGCCTCGCTAGATGTTGTGCGCGCTTTGCTGCGCCATAATCCACCCCGGCAATAATAATTTGTGATGGATGAAGATTGTTCTTCTTAAAAAACTCGGCAATTTTTGCGGCAAATAAAGCCGTGGAATACATAACCTCAACCGGTGTTTGGCCAGCAAACCCCTGAATAGGCAAGAAATGCGGATCCTGTACAAGAATGGAGTTGGGTTTAAATAAGTCCAACAATGATCCAACAACAAGAGCGGAGATGGGAACACGCCTGTTATCATCGCGATCTGCTCGCGCATAATGCCAAGATAAAAAGACAAGATGGATAAAGGCTGCATCGCGCCGCCTGAGATTATAAATCATCGCCACGGCTTCCAAGACGGCCTGATTAGGATTTCCTGCCATCGATGCCACAACAATCACATTTGTTCTGTTTGTCTCCTTGTCAACTTCTTCTTTTAAACTTCCCTCTCCTGCCCAATCTATAACGGGTAAGCGCAATGCATGCGCTACGGTCTTCGCTGTATGTCCTGCGGTTTCACCATGCACAACAGCCGTTGTGGTTCCTTGTTTACGAATAATATCTACTTTTTTCAGTTTCTCGAACTCAACTTTTTTTCCCTTGGAGTTTCGTATGCTATCTTTGTGGATGTCAAATAATTTTAGAAATTTTCCAAACATAGCCGAGGTCAAATGACCTACTTCAAATTCAATCAATGAATCGGGGAGAAAAAGGGTTATGTTTTTAGCGGCATGGCGACGCAAGCAATCAAGTGTTAGCAGAACCTCCATAATGTCATCATAAATATTCCCTGTCTCAGGAGCAAAATACATGACATCGCGGCCGCGGAAGTTACCTAGAACTTCAAGCTGTATTTCGCCATTCGAAAAATGCCCAAGGGTCCTGTCCAGAACCAGTGGTTTGATCCTGTGCTGATGAATAAATGCTTCGCTTGTTTGCTCTGCTTTGCCTGAACCAAAGAGCAAGGCTGCGCGTCTAAATAATTTGTTTATAGGCATGCACCATATATTCCTTAAAAAATATAAGCGTGTTTTGTAGCACTTTCGTTCTGAAATCAAAAAGGATTTTTTAAGATTTATGACGCGGAAAGATATTAACCATGTTTCATACATCAGAACGCATTCTGTGAACTTTAAGACCCGGTATTATGACCAAAAGATCCAGCATCACAGATGGGGAAGCTTATTGCCCTACCGCTTTATCCGCATCCGGCTTTTCGCAGCTATCCTTGATCATGGTGCTGCTGGTGGTACCCGTTGGGCACACCGTTTTTTCCTGCATGATTACTTCACCTTTGGTGCCTGCGGCATGGCCCAATGTCTCGCAAGGCAGGCTGCGCACCCCTTCATAAGGCACGCAGAAACTTTGCACGATAATGGGCGTCCATGATTCCTTAATGCAATTGATCGAAAAACTGACATACAAGGTATCGCCCTGTTTGGACGACACAATCTCTCCACTTTCCGCAGCAGGCGCGGCAGGTTTTTCTGTGGGTTCACCTTCGCATGCCCAACGCGCAGCAAATTCACGCGTCGCATCAATCATCAAGCTAGTATTATCATCATCGCGCGCCATGGGTAATTGCGCGGTTTCACCAGCCATGGTTTGCAGATTGTCATTGCCGTTATAATGCATTTTTTCTTCAGGAACTTTTCCTTCGCCAACGCTATCGGCTGTAAAAATCTGCCGCAACTGCCACTGGCCAAGGCAAGGCGTGGTGGGCTCTGGAATATCAGCGCGCGTTAAGGGGCGCGGGATACAACAGCCCGCAACATTCATGATATCGGGCACAAATTTAAGAAAGGTCTGCCATTCCTCGCGCGTGCCAAAGGGCACCAACACATCGCGGTTGCTGGAGCGATTATCGACATAACGGCATATGCCATGCACCCAGAGCGGCTGCTTGCTTTTAATCGTGTTGCGATCAAGCCGCGCCATTACAAATCCGCGCCGCAGAAGTGCATCATTTTCAGAGCCCCTTTCACAGGATTGAAAGCTGAGCCCATCCACCGCCACCGTCTTATCAACAATGCAGATGCTGGCATTGCTTGGCGCTACAGGCGCTGCTGCGGGCGTTTGTGCATGCAAAGGACCCGATGCCAACAAACCCATCATCATTAAGTAAAAAAAACTATGGCGCATGCAACTAAGAACTTATTTTGGACAGGTAAAATCAAAGCCACGATCGGTTTCAATTTTCTGATCACGGAACACTTGCGTGCCCGTGCAATAATCAACCACCGCATCATAGATGCCATGTTTGACCTTCACATTTTGATCAGAAAGAATTGTATAAAGCGGATCACCATCACTGTCGCCGGGTTTATAAAGATATAAAGTCGCCTTGCAGGATTTATCGGTGATATCCTTGACTACATTTTCAATCGCCGCAATGATCTGGTCTTGTGAATTGGCCAATGAATAGGTGTTCATTGCCTGGAAGAATTTAAGCACATCGGCATCACCGCCATTACCATATTTGATCCCGTAAATCTCAATGCCCTTGTCGCGCAACTGCTGCGTTGCATAGGCAGGATCACCAAAGCAGGTTTCATAGCCATCCGATAGCACCAGCATCACGCGGCGATTACTTGTATCTTTGAAAAATTCAGCGCTGTAACGCAAGGTTGTATCAATCGGTGTGTTATTATCCGCAATTACTGTGCCAAGCGCGCTGTTAATTTGCGTTGCATTGGAGGCCAGTGGTCCAAACAAACGTCCATAAGGGCAATTGGGCTTGGATGGATCATCAAGGCGGTCGCTGTAATTTTTACCGCCAATCACCGTGATCGTCACCGGAATATCGCTGCGCGGCACAAGGTATTTGGAGGCTAGGCCACGTAAAGCATTCTGCGCACCCGCCAACAACTGATCCATACTGGAAGATGCATCAAGCACCATCACAAATTCAACGCCTCTGGTTTGCTTGGCGCAGACCGCACCCTTAAAGCTCAGTGCGGCTTCCATGGCGCATGCGCCATGCCTGGTGATAACCCAATCACCGCAATTGACAACAGGCTGCGCAGTTTCAATGCCATCCTTATCCTTGGTTTTAATCGTCGCCGGGCAGAAATAATCAAGCGAGTAATCAGGGCTAATGACAACACGTTGCACATCATCGGGATCATCGGAAACGCGCACATCGGGCAGTGTATATTTATTGCCACATTCATCCGTCTTCACGCCGCCCGGGCAGCCCACTACAATTTTTACATCCGGCGGTGTATTGCCGGTATTGCTAAAGGCTTGCCATTCCTCGCTTGTATTCAATGGCACAAAATAAGCCTGATTTAAATCGGTAGAACTATTATCCAGATACACGCACAGATTGACGCCGCTGCGATAGGTTGCATGCAGCATGTTCTTGCTTGCGCCATGGCATGACCAGGTTGAAATGCATAAATCCGTGCCACTGACATTGCGCTGCGGACATATGCCATTCACAGGCGTGTTACCTACCGGAATAGTGCAGTTGCCTTGGGGATGAAAATAATCACCAGCCCTACCACTGAATACGAGCGCATCGGTTGTTTGCACTGCTGCAATAGCAGGAATACCCCATGCAAAGACACATGCTAAAAAAGCCAGAAATGAAAATGTCATTTTCTTATTAGGCATGCAACAACCACGATGAACGTTTATTTCTGATCCTATTATAATCCTTCTTCACCTTAGAAGATAGATTAAGATCTCTGGCGGACCCAATTCCCTTAATCCGGATGATACTGAGGTATGCCGGCTTAACAAGTCTTAAGGAAAAAGCCGTGGCTTTGTCACACTAGAGTTTCTCAATTGTCACGCTTTTATTGGTGTAAATGCAGATATCCGCAGCAATACCCAGGGCGCGACGCGCAATGCCTTCTGCATCCATATCCTTATGATCGATCAGTGCACGCGCAGCAGCAAGCGCATAAGATCCGCCCGATCCAATCCCAATAATCCCATCTTCGGGTTCAAGCACATCACCCATCCCGGTGAGGATCAGCGATACATCCTTATCCGCCACCGCCATCATCGCCTCAAGACGGCGCAGGTAACGATCGGTGCGCCAATCCTTTGCCATTTCAACGCATGCACGCGTGAGTTGGCCCGGATATTTTTCAAGCTTGCCTTCGAGGCGTTCAAATAACGCAAACGCATCGGCGGTTGCGCCCGCAAATCCCGCAATCACATCACCCTTTGCGCCAAGCCGGCGCACCTTGCGCGCATTGCTTTTCATGACCGTAGCACCCACCGTCACCTGACCATCGCCGGCAATCACAATCTCACCGCCCTTGCGGATCGCAATGATCGTCGTGCCATGCCAGTTGGGGTTATGGGCGGGATTGTCCGTCATTAGGT
>RGZA01000128.1 GCA_010031785.1 Alphaproteobacteria bacterium | reverse complement strand
GACATCAAACGGAACGCCGGAAAGACCGCCGCGACGTACCGTCAATTTGATTTTGCTACCGGGAACGCCGCGCATTTTATCAACGGCTTCGGAAAGGGTGAGCTCGGTAACCGGATGATCATCAATATGCGTGATCAAATCACCGGCCTGCATACCAGCTTTTGCGGCAGGGGTATCGTCAATCGGCGAGACGACTTTGACGATGTTATCTTCCATGGTGACTTCAATGCCAAGGCCACCAAATTCGCCGCGCGTTTGGGTTTGCATTTCACCAAAGCTCTTCTTGTTCATGTAGCCCGAATGGGGATCAAGGGACATCAGCATGCCGTTAAGGCTTGATTCTACGAGTTTTTCATCGGTTACATTATCTACGTAATCAGCACGAACACGTTCCATCACATCGCTGAACAGGCTCAAATATTTAAAGGTGTCGCGCGCATCGGGCGACTCTTCTTCCTTTTCTTTTTTGGGCGCATCTTGCGCATGAAGGAGGGCCGGAATGCTAATCCCCAAGGTCGAAGCGAATAACAAGGCAACCAGTGAAACGAAAAACGGTGCTTTAAAACGATTAGACATTTAAACAGTTCCTTGGTTGTTTAGGGATTAGTCGCAAGATTGGTGACCTTGATATATTGAGCAGGGTTAATGGGTGCTCCCTTGTAACGCAACTCAAAATAAAGTTGCGCATTGGTGCCTTGCTCGAGTGAGCTACGCCCCAAAGGTTCTCCCGCATTTACAACCTGCCCAACGGCAGAATCAAGCCGACCGAAACCGGCCAGGAAGGAATGATAGTCATCCCCGTGCCGGATAATCAAGATATTGCCGTAGCCTTTGAAGGGGCCAGCGAAAACAATTTGCCCATCTGCGGGTGCCACAATCATTTCGCCTCCGCGCACACGCATGGTCAGGCCCCGGCTGGTGCTGCCCACATCATCCGCATCGCCAAAGCTGTAGAGAATCCGGCCCTTGGCCGGCGCGCTAAAGGCAAGCTTGCCGCCTTTTTTGAGTTTTTGTGGCCCATCTTTTTGAGGAAGGGCAAGAGCAGGGTTGGTGACCTTTTGTAACAGGTCAGGGACGTTTTGTGCTTCCTGGGACAAAGCGGCAATTTGCGATTGCAGCGCGCCGCGCTGGCTTTCGGTGGCTTTGAGCCATGCCTGGCGTTGGCTTAGTAGTTTGTTCAGATCATCTTGCCTGGCTGTGAAATCTTTTTGCGCATTTTTCACTGCGGCTTCTTTTTCAAGAATTTCCGCGCGGGTTTTTTGCAAGCTATCAAGCTGTGCACTGAGCCGCTGCGCTTCCTGCGCATAATGCGGCAATGCTTCGCGCAATAGAATGGCACTGCGGATATTATCTACCGGTTTTTCAGGGCGGATGATCATGAGCTCAGACGGCGTGCGCGCCATGCGCAGCAAGGCTACCAGTACATTTTGTAAGTATTGTTGCTGTTGCGTTAGCTCGGCGCGTTGCTGCGCTTCGGTTTTTTGCAAAGCGTCGAGCTTTTGGTGATAGGTGATGAGGATATCTTCGCTATTTTCCTGCTCGCGCGTGGCATTGACGAGTTTGGAGCGCAATTCGGCCAGTTCGCCTTCGGTGGTATCAAGCTGCTTTTTTAATTCGGCATCTTTTTGGCGTTTGGCGGTTAAGTCATCCTGAATTTTTGCAAGGTCCTGCGGTGTTGCGGCAAAGGCAGGGGTGCCAAGCGCAAAAATGCAAAGACCTAAGATGAATGCAGCATGCTTCATACGGTAAGGATGCTTTTTCCTGTCATGGTGGCGGGTTGCGCAAGATTTAGAAAACGCAAAAGAGTTGGGGCGACATCGGCCAGCTTTCCATCATGGATTGTTTTAACATCAGTTGGTGCATTGATGATGATGACGGGTACAAGGTTGAGTGTGTGCGCTGTGTGCGGCCCATGGGTGTGGTTATCGTGCATGCGCTCGCAATTGCCATGATCCGCGGTGAGCAGAATAACGCCGCCCTGTTGTTTAACAGCAGTTTCAATGCGGCCAATTGCAACATCAAGTGTTTCAACGGCTTTGATCGCAGCATCAAGCTTGCCCGTATGCCCAACCATATCACCATTGGCGTAATTGACGACGATCAGATCGAACGTGCTGGAATTGATTGCATCCACCAGTCTATCGGTCACTTCGGGCGCAGACATTTCTGGTTGCAGATCATAGGTTGCAACCTTTGGTGAAGGCACAAGAATGCGTTCTTCGCCGGCATAGGGCTCTTCGCGGCCACCATTAAAGAAAAAAGTGACGTGCGGATATTTTTCGGTTTCAGCAATGCGTAGTTGTTTAAGGCCGGCTTTGGAAACAATTTCACCAAGGGTGTTTTCAATAATTTTGGGCGGGAACAACGCGCTCATAAACGGATTGAGTTTGCCTGAATATTCCACCATGCCCGCAATCGCAGCGAAGTTGATATTTCTGCTGCGTGCAAAGCCATCAAAGCCTGGGTCGATGAGCGTGTGAAGGATTTCACGTGCGCGGTCGGCGCGGAAATTAGCAAACAAAATACCATCGCCATCCTTCATGCCTTGATAGTTATTCAAGGCAATCGGCAATACGAATTCATCGTGTTTTTTATCGGCATAGCTTTCATTAATCGCGGCAAGCGCATCATTGCTTGCCTTGCCTTCACTGCCCGCCAGCAGGCGATAGGCTTTTTCAACGCGGTCCCAGCGCTTGTCGCGGTCCATCGCATAATAACGACCGCATAATGTTGCAAGTTTTACATGGCTGAACCCTGCAATATCCTTTTGCAGCTTGGTGATTTGGTCAATCGCGCTTTGAGGTGGCATATCGCGGCCATCAAGAAAAGCATGAATAGCAACGGGTATATTGTTGGTGTTTAAAATTTTTGCGAGTTCAACGATGTGATCCTGATGCGCATGCACACCGCCCGGCGAAGCAAGCCCCATCAGATGACAGGTACCTTTGGAGGCCTGTAATTTTTTAATCAGATCAACAAGGGCAGGGGCGCTTTTGAGCTCATCATTTTTAATTGCGCGATCAATCATCGGCAGATCCTGAAAAATCACTTGGCCTGCGCCCAAATTCATATGGCCAACTTCGGAATTGCCCATCTGGCCGTGCGGCAAGCCAACATGTTCTTCACTCGCATCAAGCAGTGCATGCGGGCATGTGGCGAAATAGCGATCAAGGTTAGGAGTGTTGGCAAGCGTTACCGCATTATCGGGCGCGCTGGGGCGGTGGCCAAAGCCATCAAAGATGCACAAAATAACGGGGCGGATAGGCATATAAGAGTAACCTGTTTATTCGCGGTGATACGGATGACCCGCCATAATTTGCTGGGCACGATAGAGCTGTTCGACCAGCATCACGCGCGCCATCATATGCGGCCAGGTCATTCTGCCAAAACTGAGGAGAAAGTCAGCCTTTTTTCGCAAACCATCGCTATGGCCATCTGCGCCACCAATCAGGAAGGCAAGGTTCTGCGATTCGTTATCCTGCCAATGTTCGATTTTGCGGGCAAAATCCACACTGCTGGTTTCCTTGCCGCGTTCGTCACACGCAATTATGCGAAAGCCTTCCGGGATTGCAGCGAGGAGCGCTTGCGATTCCTTTTCGCGCAGCTTGTTTGGATTGCTGTCCTTGAAATCAAATTCCTTGATGGTGACTTTCCAGCGCAGGCGTTTTTGAAATTCCGCCAACGCATCGGCCATCGGGCCTTGCTTCATTTTACCAATCGCGAGGATGAGGATATTGGGCAACTTATAAATCTTTAAACGTTTGTTGCAACGGTGGTTCAAGACCCCACACTTCTTCAAGGCGATAGAATGCGCGCACTTCCGGGCGGAACACATGCACAATCACATCGCCGCCATCCACAACGGCCCAATCGCCAGCGGCTTTGCCTTCGTTGCGAACGCCTTTTGCGCCTGATTGCAGCAAGGTTTTTTCAACCGCATCGGAAAGCGCGTGAACCGAACGCGATGAACGGCCAGTGGTAATAATCAGAAAATCGCAGATCGGGCTTTGGCCGCGTACGTCAATGCAGATCGTATCTTCGGCTTTGCCGTCATCCAGCACCTGCATGACTTTATCACGCATGAATTCCTGAAGGTCTTTGACCTTTTTGGAATCTTTTGCCGCTGGTTTCTTGGCAGCTTTTGCTGGCAAGGTATTACGCGCAATAAGCTTGATTTCCGGTTTTGCAGCAGGTTTTTTTGCTACAATTTTTTTAGCGGCGGGTTTAGGCGCTGGCTTTGCTGCGGCTTTCTTGGCGACAGGTTTTTTGGGTGCCGATTTCTTTGATATCGTTTTTTTAGCCACGGTTTTTCCTTTTGTTACGTATTTAATATTCTTTTACTGTTCTGGCACGAATTTGTGTTGCGGATTCCGAATTCAAACGGTTGTTAAAGAGAATCCATTTTTTTTGATTTGTTTTCCCGAGGTGTTTTGCCTTACAAGGCGGAATGCGGTTCATATAAAACCGCTGTGCCGCCATGCCGCGCAAGACCCCGACAGCATAGGGCGGGCGGCGGTAAACCGCAACATCGCAGAGCTTGAAAATACGCTGCCAGCGCTGCCAGCGGGGGATCTGGATAAGGTTATCAGCCCCCATCATCCATACAAAACGCGTATGGGGAAAGCGCCGGGTGAGCTGTGTGAGGGTATCTGCCGTAAAACGTGTATTCAACCGCGTTTCAAGATCACTGACATGGATATCGGGATGATCGCGGGTGATGTCTTGTGCGCGTGCAAAGCGTTCTGCAAAGCTTGTCATACCGTGTGCCGCTTTCAGCGGATTTTGCGGGGAGACGAGCCACCACACTGCATCCAGCTGCATATTTTTAAGCGCCAATAAACTGATATGCACATGGCCTTCATGCGCAGGATTGAAGGAGCCGCCAAGCAAACCAATGCGTAAGCTCCGATACGCTGCGCCGCTAAGAAGAGAAGGGGGGGGCTTAAGCAATAGATATGCCTTTAATTTTAATTCATAAACAAGCCAAAGAGACCAACTAATTCCCCTCCCCCTGCGGGAGGGGTTGGGGGAGGGGTTGGTACGTTTAAGAACAACCCCTCACCAGCAAGAACTTAAGACTTAGCAAGCTAAGTCATAAGTTCTTGCAAC
>RGZA01000127.1 GCA_010031785.1 Alphaproteobacteria bacterium | reverse complement strand
GGGAGGGGATAAAGGGGAGGGTTGCTACAAGCCATATGCATGATCGGCTAAACCTACCCGCCCCCGGCCCCTCCCGGTGGGAGGGGAGTTGCAGTGTTCCTTCTTCAACAGCATCGCTATTCAAATCATGCTTAATGCATGATTAAAAAACGCCTGTTTATTCAATAAACACGGCGCATCTGCCACAATTAAACATCCGGCAAGATTTGGATGGTAGGTTATTTCCATCAACCAAAGTCAATTTTTTAATCTGAATTTTTTAGGGGATAATAATGAAAGCACTTTTATGCGCAGCTGCGCTTACTGTTCTTGTGGGTTCTGCACTTCCTGCGAACGCTGAATATATCAGCTATCGCCACAATAATGCAGGCATTCATGCTGCGCAGCTGCGCCTTAAACAACTTGGTTATCCCGTGGGCAAGCTTGATGGCGTCAATGGCATGCGCACGCGCAATGCGCTTGCAGCGTTCCAGCGCGATCAAGGTTTGATGGTATCAGGCAATTACGATTATTATACGCAAGCCGCATTGTTCCCGGTTTATAACACTGCGTATCACGCGCCGCAGATGCCGATGGCTGCGCAGCCTGTCTATCGACAGCAGGCCTACCAGGTGGCTTACAGTGTGCCGCTGACCCAATATAATAACACGGTTTATGCCCGGCCCACTTATGTGCAGCCAACCTATGCGCAACCGATTGCCTATGCTGCGCAACTGCCAGCGGTGAACCGTCCAGTTGCAACGGTCTATGCCATTCCCGAAGCTGTGCGTTATGGAAATTATTACACGCCAGCAGGATCACAGATTACGACTGTGATGCCACTTCCTCAATAAGAGGGGCCACAATAGTCAGTAATGAGTAGTTAGTAGTGAGTAGTGAAATTTTTCATTACTCACTCCTCTTTACTCACTACCATTTTCTGCAACATGCCGTGCTGTTTTTTGAGAATGCCGGGTTCGATTTCAAGGCCAAGAAAACGGTTCAGATCGACCCATCCCGGAAGCGTAATTCCAAGCGTATTTTCGCGCAAAAATCCAAAGCGGTTATAATAAGGCGCATCACCCACCAGCAGGATGGATCTGGCGCCAAGCGCCTTGGCCTTTTCAAGTGAATATTCCATCAGGTCAATGCCCATGCCTTCGCTTTGCCGCGAAGGATCAATGGCGATGGGGCCAAGCAGCAGGCTTTGTGTGCCATCGGGCAGCATTACCGGCCAATAACGGATCGTGCCGATAACAGTGCCGGTTGTCTCGTCTTCCATCACATAGCTAAGGTCAGGGTGCGGGGCAACGCCTTCACGAAAGCGATAAGCGGTTTTCTTAAACCGGTCTGGCCCAAAGCATATAACAAGCAAGGCTTCAATTGCGGCGCTGTCAGTGGGTTGTTCGGGGCGAATGATCATTGAGTAATGAGTAATGAGTAATGAGTAGTGAGTAGTGAGTAGTGAGTAGTGAAGTAATAGGACAGGCTTGTATTTTTATACAATATATTTATTACTTACATCATTACTCACTACTAACTACTCATTACTTCTATGTACACTGCCACAACACGCGATATCAAAGTTTCTGTAAAACCGGTTTATCTGGAAGGGCAATCTACGCCTGATGAACGGCATTTTGTCTGGGCTTATCAGGTCAAGATTGAAAACCAGAGCGAGATCACGGTGCAGTTGATCAACCGTTACTGGAAGATCACCGATGCGCTTGGCCGTGTTCAGGAAGTGCGTGGCGAAGGTGTGGTGGGCGAGCAGCCGGTGCTTAAGCCCGGGCAGGCATTTGAATATACCAGCGGCACGCCCCTGCCAACGCCTTCGGGCATTATGATGGGCCGCTATGAAATGGTGTGCGATGATGGCGCACGCTTTGAAATTGATGTGCCCGCTTTTTCGCTTGATATTCCGGGCGCACAGAAGCCACGGTTGAACTAAAATATTGAGTTAGGATTTACAGGGCTAATTTTTTAAGACCAAAGCCGCATCTTAAATCATCGATAGCTCTTAAAGAAGTTCTTACTGGACCATCTTCCGGAAGATTATCAACCTTTTTTCCTGCTCTGGCCAATTGAGTATGAATATCTTGGGCAAGACTTTCAGTAATTACGTCCAGCTTGGATGTCGTCAATGGGCTAGCATCAGGTAGAAACTGATAAGCGCCGTCTCCATCAACAAACATTTGTGGGGGTGAAATATCCCCGACATTCTCTCGAACGGTTAGAAAGGTGCTCACTACGGAAAATGCGACCAGCGCTCGTCTTCTGCTAAGAAAAGTTACTAAGTCTTCGAGGGTTCCTCTCGCTGGCTCACTCATAATTATATCCTTTAAAAAATAACACCATTGCGTGCGGCAGATTAGCAGGCAGATTTCGAAAGTAAAAAGCTAGATTTATTAACTAATTAGTTAAAATAAATTCAGCTCTTGAACTCTTCGAGCGCAGCGCCTATATATCTGGCACTCGCGCTGCCAGAGTGCTAACAAGCCTCCAGTAGTGCAATAAAACCCTATTATTATGGAGTTACTTATGAAATTTAGACCTCTGCACGACCGTGTTGTTGTGCGTCGCCTGGAAGGCGAAGCAAAGACTGCTGGCGGCATCATCATTCCTGATACCGCAAAAGAAAAGCCACAAGAAGGCGAAATCATCGCCGTAGGTGCTGGCGCACGCGATGAGAGCGGCAAGATCGTTCCATTGGATGTGAAGGCAGGCGATCGCGTGATTTTCGGCAAATGGTCGGGCACGGAAGTAAAGATTGATGGCGAAGATCTGCTCATCATGAAGGAAAGCGACATTATGGGTGTGGTTGAAGTTCAATCATCCTCCAAGAAAAAAGCTGCGTAAAAATTAGGGGCGAAGAGTCGAAGTTACGAAGAGACGTAGGGAAATAAACCTCGGCCCTTCGGCTCTTTCGGCCCTTCGTGCCATAAAATCTATCAACCAAACTAAATGGAGAACTAAAAATGGCTGCTAAACAAGTTGTGTTTCACGCCGATGCGCGTGATCGCTTATTAAACGGCGTTAACATTCTAGCTAATGCTGTGAAGGTTACGCTCGGCCCTAAAGGTCGTAACGTTGTGATTGAAAAGTCTTTTGGCGCACCACGCACCACCA
Organism: Alphaproteobacteria bacterium; assembly: GCA_010031785.1. Lineage (GTDB taxonomy): Bacteria > Pseudomonadota > Alphaproteobacteria > UBA9219 > RGZA01 > RGZA01. The sequence continues at coordinate 2,025 of RGZA01000127.1, read as the reverse complement.
AAGACGGTGTTACGGTTGCTAAGGAAATCGAGCTATCTGATCGTCTTGAAAATATGGGCGCACAGCTGGTAAAGGAAGTCGCAAGCAAGACCAATGATTTTGCTGGCGATGGCACCACCACGGCGACTGTTCTTGCACAAGCAATTGCGCAAGAAGGTACCAAGGCAGTAGCTGCTGGCATGAACCCGATGGATCTTAAGCGCGGCGTTGATATGGCCGTTGAAGCGATTGTGGAAGAGCTGAAAAAGCAATCCCGCAAGGTAAAATCCAACGAAGAAATCAAGCAGGTTGGTACGATTTCCGCCAATGGCGACAAAGAAATCGGCGCATTCCTTGCACAAGCAATGGCAAAGGTTGGTAACGAAGGTGTTATCACTGTTGAAGAAGCAAAGAGCCTTGAAACCGAACTCGATGTTGTAGAAGGCATGCAGTTTGATCGTGGTTTTGCATCACCTTATTTCGTGACCAACGCTGACAAGATGATCTGCGAACTTGAAGAGCCATATATTCTTTTCCATGAAAAGAAATTGTCGGGTCTGCAACCACTTCTTCCAGTTCTGGAAGCCGTTGTGCAATCGGGCCGTCCATTGCTGATCATTGCTGAAGAAATTGAAGGCGAAGCACTTGCAACGCTGGTTGTGAACAAGCTGCGCGGTGGCCTTAAGGTTGCTGCAGTGAAAGCACCTGGTTTTGGCGATCGTCGTAAATCCATGATGGAAGATATGGCAACCCTGACCGGTGGTCAGCTCATCTCCGAAGATTTGGGCATCAAGCTTGAAACCGTAACCCTTGCCATGCTTGGTAAGGCAAAGAAGGTTCGCATCGATAAGGAAAACACCACCATCGTTGATGGCAGTGGCAAGAAGAAAGATATCGAAGCACGTTGCAGCCAGATCCGTCAGCAGATGGAAGATACCACCTCGGACTATGATCGTGAAAAACTGCAGGAACGTCTGGCTAAACTCGCTGGGGGTGTGGCCGTTATCCGTGTTGGCGGCGCAACTGAAGTTGAAGTAAAGGAACGCAAGGACCGTGTTGACGATGCAATGCATGCAACGCGCGCTGCTGTTGAAGAAGGTATTCTTCCAGGCGGCGGTACAGCGCTTCTTTATGCAGCGACTGTGCTCGACAAGGTAAAATATGCGAATGATGATCAACGCCGCGGCATTGATATCATCCGTAAGGCTGTTCAGGCACCGATCCGTCAAATCGCTGAAAATGCGGGTATTGATGGTGCGCTGGTGGTTGGCAAATTGACCGAACAAAAGAAAACATCCTTCGGTTACGATGCACAAAACGGCGAATATGTTGATATGTATGAAGCTGGTATTATCGATCCTGCCAAGGTTGTGCGCACCGCGCTGCAATCTGCAGCTTCGGTTGCTGGTTTGCTCATCACCACGGAAGCAATGATTGCTGAAAAACCGAAGAAAGAATCTTCGGGCGGCGGTCAAGGCGGTGGCCATGGTGGCGGCATGGGCGATATGGATTTTTAATCATTTTTCCTAAAGGAAAAATGATTAACCCTCGCGAAGCCTCCACTTTTAATAAGCGGGCGTAGCATGGGCTAATTCATTAGCTAAGAAAATAACGAAACCCCCGGGAGAGCGATCTTCCGGGGGTTTTTGTTTACGCATACGTCATGCCAGCGAAGGCTGGCATCCCCCTAATCTGTATGGATGTCGTGTAACCCAAAAGGGGGATGCCAGCCTTCGCTGGCATGACGTCTATTGTTGAAGCTTATTCTTCCACGCCCACATAAAACCATTCATGGCCCATGGCGCAATTGGCGTTGGGCAGAACGATACGGCCGGTGAAAGGGGCGGTGAGGATTTCGCCATCCTCAAAACGTGCGATCACTTCGCCGTGGGTGATTTTATCAAGATGCCGCCATTGTTTTTCAAAGACGCCAGCGCGGCTTTTATAAAATGCTTTTTTCATGCGCGTGCGATGTAATTCTGCAGGCGCTGTGAATTTTAAATCTGCAATCAGGCCGCAATGGCTGAGCATGCCTTCAATGGCGCG
>RGZA01000126.1 GCA_010031785.1 Alphaproteobacteria bacterium | reverse complement strand
TAAAAGCAGGCGATGTGATCGCAACCATGCAAGGTTCCGCGCGGTCAATGCTAACTGCCGAGCGCACAGCGCTGAATTTCTTGACGCATCTTTCAGGAATTGCAACGCACACAGCGCGCTTTGTTGCTGCGGTTGCGGGAACCAAAGCAAACATATTATGCACACGAAAAACAACCCCGGGTTTGCGCGTGGCTGAAAAATTTGCAGTGCGCATGGGCGGCGCAACCAATCATCGCTTCGGTCTTTATGATGCGGTGTTGATCAAGGATAATCATTTGGCTGCGGTGGAGTCAATTTCAGCAGCAGTTGCCAAAGCGCGCGCTGCCGTAGGCGTATCGGTAAAGATAGAAGTTGAGGTCGATACGCTTGCGCAACTCGAGGAAGCATTAACGACAGATGCGAATGTTATCATGCTCGATAACTTCAATCTGATATCGTTACGAAATGCAGTTATAAAAACAGCAGGGAAAATACCTTTAGAAGCATCGGGCGGGGTAAATCTTCACACAATTCGTTCTATTGCCGAAACGGGTGTTGATTTCATTTCAGTTGGAGCGCTAACGCACTCTGCCCCAGCCTTGGATATTGCGCTCGACTTTTAACAATGCTTTAAAAAAATGTGACACTGCACATGTTGCAAATCACAGATATCCACACGTTAACTTCTTGTAAATCTTAATTCTTCTTAATTGGAAAGAGTATCGACGAATCCGAATCAAGAAGAAGCGTGTCCAGAGTTCATGTCCCGCCTAGTTATTGAAATGAAATGGTTTTCTAAAAAACGATTAAAGGAAAAAATCGCAGGATGTTTGCGCATTGCGCACACCTGCGCTGCATTCCTTTTTTCGTTAATGCTAACCAATGGCTGTTCATGGATTGCGGGGCCAATTGATGCACCGGAACATTTAGCGGAACGTAGCCCGCGTGTTCAACAAATGCCCGATCAACAAGAAACCGTGCGCGGTGATAAAGATCCGCCGGTTGTAAAATTGCAATTAGGTAAAACATTGCGCCCCGCCAATCTTCGTCCCAGCGATGAACTTCCATCGCGCGTAAAAATTGGCGCAACCAATTTAAATAATGTTCCTGTTACCAGCGCACTGCAAGCGGTGCTTGCTGATACCGATATTACATTATTATGGGGCAGTGAAGAATTGCAAGATCGCAAGGTAACCTTGCTCAATCTGAAAGGCTCTCTGCCAGTTGTTGTGAACCGTATCTGCAGAGCTGCAAAAGTATTATGTGCGTATCGCAATGGCGCGCTTGAGCTTGCCGAAGAAGATACCTTTGTTGTTGAGTTGCCCGGCATTGCCAGCGCAGGTAGCGGCAGCAGTAGTGGCGGCGGTGTGAGCAGCTCTGCATCCACCACGATTGCAGATTCCATCAGCTCCCTGATTGATGGTAAAGTAAAAGCCGATACGGTTGGCGGCAATCTGATTTATACCACGAACGCCGAAGGACATGAACGCGTCCTTGGCTATCTCGACCAGTTGCGTAATGGCCGCCCGTTGATCGTGATGCAACTTTATATCTGGCAGGTCACGCTTGATAATGAAAAGAAGATGGGCATCAACTGGAAAGATTTCCGTTTGCCGAATATTGGTCCAAATGTTGCCAATGTTAATCTGTCATCGCCATCCAGTCTTGCATCTTCCGCAATGTCGAATTTCACACCCGTGGGTGTGACTGATGGCGTCAGTCTTGGCGCTGTGTTAAGTGGTGTTGTGGATGTGAATGTCATCGCAGGGTTCCTTGCAACCCAAGGTAAGGTGCAAACCATCAGCTCCCCGCAGCTTACGTTTGTATCCGGCACATCCGCGCGATTTGAAGTGGGCGATAGCGAACGCTATGTCTCGCAAGTTGGTACGTTGACCAACAGTACCGTGGCTGGAACCGGCAGCACGAACAACGCCAATAACAATACCGTCAATACCGAAGAGTTGAAAACCGGGTTGGCCATTACTGTAAACGGCAACTACGAAAACGGTGTGATCTTCTCCAATCTTGAAATCAAAACATCTGACTTTATTAAATTTACCAGCGTTCCTACCGGATCAACCGCGTTGCAATTGCCCAAGACTGCGAACCGTAGTGTGCAGACAGTGCTGCGGGTGCGCCCCGGTGACAATCTTGTTCTGGCAGGGCTCCAAACCTCACGTGAAGATCGCACGCATCAAGGCCTACCCATCCCTGATCTGGTCGGCGGCATGATCCCTGCCTATGCCGATGGCATAACGCATAATGATGAACTGGTTGTGATGGTAAAACCATCTGTGGTGTTCTTTAGCGATAAAGATGCAGTGAGCGCACAGAATGCGGAGATGATTCAATCGACAGCAGATTCTGCGATGAAGCCAAGCGTAGCGGTAAGGGAACCTGATCCAGTGGTTGTAGTGCCTACGCCTGTTAAGATGGTTGAGACACCGATCTCTGTTCAGCCCGTAAAGCCTAGCAGTGAACTGCAAGGCGAATTTGGCAATGCCGTAAAAGAATTTGAAGCAACACACGATAAGTTGCCGCCAAAAAGTAATAATGCAATCCCGCAACCTCTCGTACCGAATGAGGATGAGCTATGACGCTGCGCATCACTCCATGGTTAGGATTGATGATACTCTGTGCCACCCTTTGGGCTGGCCCTGTTTTTGCGCAAGCACGAAACGCTGCCTTTGTGAACCCCAACAGCGCCAATACAAAACTACCGGATGGAAAAGCAGGTTCTTCTGCGACAACGGTGGTTGCTGATCCTGCTGCGATTGATGCGGGTGAAACGCTTGTGAATGTAGCGCGCCGCATCACGGTATTCTTTTATAATGGCTTTCGTTCACCCATTCAGGTTAATGAATTGACCTTGAATGCCGATGGCAATGTGCGCAGCAAGATCGTATCGGATGATTGCACGGCGATCAAAACATTGCCGGTGCAGGATAAATGTTCCGTTGCCCTGGAAATTACACCAAGCAGCCCTGGTCCCTGGTCGGTTGAGTTATTGATGAACCATTCAGGCCTAGGCCGTATTGCCAGAGCAGAAGTAAATGGCTCGACTCTTGGTAAGGCAGATGAAAAAGCGGAAGGCCTTGCGATCAGTAAAAAAATTGCAGTGCCGCTCGATTTTGGCTCAGTAATGGCCTATGAAGAAAAAGCTGCACGCACCATGCTGATTGAAAATGACAGTACCGCGCCGCTGCTTATTTCATCGATTGATCTAATTGGAGCATCCGATGCCGGCTTAAGCCTGCGCAGCACTGGTTGCAAGGAAGGCGAAGCATTAAAACCCGGAGAGTCATGTCCTGTGACCGTGATCTGGGAACCAAAATCAAAAGGCAATGTGGCAACCGATTTAATCATTCGTCATAATGGCAATCTGGGTTTTGTGGTTGTGCCTATTCGTGGTGCTGCTACAGGTGGCACAGCGTCTGGCACTGCTGTTGCCGATAACAAAGATAATAATTCGGATAGCAAGTCGGCGAGCACAAGAAAATCAAATCCTAATTCAATGATGCCGCGCAGTTCGGATGCTGCATCACAGATGCGTGCTTCCACGCCTGCCCTAGACGCATTGCCGTTGCCGCAACGCTTACTATCACCTGACGCATCTGCATCTTCTAAAGGTTCAAGTAGTGTTAATCCACCAAGCGCGAATGTTGCCCCGGTTGCCCCTGCGCCCCCTGCAGTTGCTTTAATCGGTACCGTGGGCGCTCGCGCGATTTTAACCGATGCCGATGAGCAGACCTATATGGTTGGTCTGGGCGAAAAAGTAAATATTCAGGGTGCGGATGTGGAGCTCATGCAGCTTGATCCAACGCGCGCGGTTGTGATGTTGGCTGGCCAACGTATCAACCTATTGCTGCGCAGTGCGCCCACCGTTTCCTATAATAAAGCTGCACAGTCAGGAACAGGAAGCCAACCTCATGGTATGCGTGCGCAAAAAAATGACGCTGTTATGCCTGCGCCGCGCCCTGCAACGCTTGATGGCAGTGTGGCGCCACCCTTGCCCCCGGCGGCGCCATCTGGCCCAGGTCTTGGAGGTGCCAGCAACAGCATGGAGAGTTCGAATTACGGTACGCCCCAGGCAGCGAATGGGGCTACGGCACAAGATGTGCTCAATTTAATCAAATAGGTTAAACGAGCATGGATCAGGTCATAACCACTAATAACCCCCAGCAGGAAACAGCGACAGCAAAAGCACCCGAAGTACGCTTTAAATTATCAGAGCGTCATTATGATTTAGCGCTTGCCGAACAAAGTGTGCATCGTGCGCGCGGCCGTCATATGTCGGTTGAAGAAATTCTCAAGCGCAATGGCTTTCAGATTGAAGCTGTGGGTACGCAAAAACATAAAATTGGCGCACGCAAAGATCTGAATATGCAATCGCTGCGCCTTTATGTGCCAACATCCATTCAAACGGCAATGGGCATCTGCCTGCTTGATCTTAAAGAAGGCACATTACGCATTGCTACCGGTGACCGCTTTGAAGAAAGCGAACTGGAACGTATTATCGTCGCATTACAACGCGGTAAATGTGAAGTCGAACATGTTGAAATTGAACCATGGGATCGCTCGGAACTATCGCGCCTTATGCGCGATCAGACCGAAGTGGCCAGCGAACGCCTTGTGCGTATTTTCGCAACGCTGTCACGCGATCCGGATAATGCATCCATGGTGGAGCAGGCCGTCTACGATATTCTTGCCGAAGCCTGCCAAAGCCGGACATCAGATATTCACTTAACACTTCAGGAAGATGATACGCGCTGCTGGATCCGTTACCGGGTCGATGGTGATATCTCCTACCGCCATCTTTTGCCTAACCGCGTTATGGCGCCTGTGGTTACGCGTATTAAAACAGAATCGAAAATGGATGCCGCCGATCGTCAGCATCCGCAAGATGGTCGACTATCGTTTGAATGGCAAGGCCGCATGATCGACGTTCGTGTTGCATCCTTGCCGGTTGCGCCTTCTGGCGAAAAAATTACCATGCGTCTTCTCGATCGCGATAATTTGCGTTCCTTTGAAGAATTGTTTTCCAATGCGCCGGATGTTGCAACGCGCTTGCGTCGCGTTTTGCATGGTCATGTAAAGGATGGCGGTCTGATTGTTGTAAGCGGTCCTACGGGTTCGGGTAAATCAACCACGCTGT
>RGZA01000125.1 GCA_010031785.1 Alphaproteobacteria bacterium | reverse complement strand
AAAAGATCATGAACAGGTTCTTACAAAAAACATCTATGTTTATTTGTAATAAGCTTAAAGGAATAAGCCTGCCTTTTGTGGCGCCGTTTTACTTTCAGGGAGTGCGAGGCCCGGCAGCTATAAAAAACTGCTGAAAATACTGTGTATTTCAGCCGGATGAAGTAATTAAGATATGTTAAGTTAAATAGCTTCTCGCAATGAGGTTTAACGTTATAATCAGGCGTTTATTTTGTTTTGTACCTAATTATCAAGCTGCAGATAAAGTATGCTGTTTGGGAGCAGAACCTTGTCTTGTTGACATAATGGGGGCCCATGCTTCAACAACAGCTGTAGTTACTGTTTCGTTTGCTGTGCCTGACCAAGGATGCTTTTTAATAATTGCATGAGTAGCAGCAATGATTCCTTCTTCATCTGGACTAGCATTATCAAGTACTTTTAGCACTGGTTTAACGAAATCATAATTATCAGGTATTGGAAGCGGTGTTTCCGCAAGTTCGACGCCACCAAATAAAAATTCAGCATCTTTTAAAATTTCATCACCTTCCCGTAGTTCTCGCTCGGCTTTTTTCCAAGCTGTAAAAATGCACAGAAATTTATGTTCTGGCGTTCCCTCAAGGGTTATTACTCGCTTTTGTCCATGTAATTTTTCCTTTTGACTCTTGGTTGGGTAGAGTAGCAACTGTGCCAGATTAGCAAAATTCATGTTTTGAGCGCCAGCACGGTCAAATATAGCCTTATACGGAGTAGCAAGCAGAAGACTTCTGGCATATTCAGTGGACATGTTTGTTAATTCCTCTAAAATATCAAATTGTATCCAGTATAGATATAAGTTGAAGGCCTATCGCTCAACCCTTTTTTTACTTTCACCCCATTTTCCATTTGATTTCCAAAGCGGGAGCGGGCATTGTCCCCAGCAGAAGTAACGTAACTAACTTAAATCACAAGCAAGTTTAGGCCTATGGGTGGGCAAAAAAACTACCCTGCTGCCGTCCGGTGTTGGGCGCTTTATGTATATAAAGTACCTAATCACAACAGACTTGCCGACGTATCAACCGGAGAAAGGGAACTAAACATGGCAATGCCATCATTCAGCATGCGTCAGCTCATGGAAGCAGGCGTACATTTTGGACACAACACACGCCGTTGGAATCCGAAAATGTCTTCATATCTATTCGGCGTTCGTAATAACGTTCACATCATCGATTTGGAACAAACCGTTCCATTGCTTTACCGTGGCCTTAACGCCATTCGTGATGTTGTATCGCAAGGTGGCCGCGTTCTTTTCGTTGGCACCAAACACCAGGCGCAAGAAAAAATTGCAGCTTCTGCTCGCCAATGCGGTCAGTACTTTGTAAACAGCCGCTGGCTCGGTGGTATGCTCACCAACTGGAAGACCATTTCATTCTCGATCAAGCGTCTGCGCGATCTGGAAAGCGAAATCGTTGACCAAGCGACCAAGCTAACCAAGAAAGAACTTCTGGAAAAAACCCGTGAACGCAACAAGCTTGAACAAGCATTGGGCGGTATCAAGGATATGGGCGGCTTGCCAGATATCATTTTCATCATCGACACCAACAAGGAAGATATCGCTGTGAAAGAAGCGCAAAAGCTGGGCATTCCAGTGGTTGCAGTTCTGGATAGCAATTCCGATCCTTCAGGCATTGCATACCCTGTTCCAGGAAATGATGATGCATTGCGCGCCATTGAATTTTACTGTGACGTTGTGTCGCAATCGGTTCTGGATGGCTTGCAAAAAGAAATGGTTGCAAGTGGTATTGATCTTGGCGCGGCAGAAAAGCCAGCTGAAATCCTGATGCCAGCTGCCAATGATGCAAAGACAGCTTAACAATGGATAGGCATCCCAGAAGTCGCTTTAGCGGCTATCTGGGATCTTAGATCCCGGGTCAAGCCCGGGATGCTTATATAGGAAGTTTATTAGAGAAAGAGGTTACTTATGGCGGACATTTCTGCAACTGCAGTAAAAGAACTGCGCGAAAAAACTGGCGCAGGCATGATGGATTGCAAAAAAGCACTCACCGAAGCAGCTGGCGATATGGAAGCGGCAATTGATTGGCTACGTAAAAAGGGCCTTTCTGCTGCTGCTAAAAAAGCAGGTCGCGTTGCTGCCGAAGGCCTTGTGGCTGTGGTTGCAAACGGCACCAAGGGCACGGCTGTTGAAATCAACGCTGAAACCGATTTTGTTGGCCGTAATGAGCAGTTCCAGTCTCTCGTTCGCACTGTCGCAGATGTTGCACATGGTAGCACCACGGATGTTGAAAAACTGAAGACTCAAGCCTACCCAGGCACGGGCCGTGATGTTGTGGGTGAAGTAAATCACCTCATAGCAACCATTGGTGAAAATATGAATCTTCGCCGCGCAGCACAGCTGAGCGTGAATGAAGGTATCGTTGCCAGCTACATGCATAACGCGCTTGCTCCAAACGTGGGCAAGATCGGTGTGCTTGTTGCGCTGGAATCAAAAGCGGATGCAACTAAGCTGCAAGCACTGGGCAAGCAAATCGCAATGCACATTGCTGCTGCGCGTCCGGATTTTCTGGATGTATCAAGCGTGGATGCAAAAGCGGTTGAACGCGAACGCGCAATATTCACCGAGCAGGCATTAGCCGCAGGCAAGCCAGCTGAGATTGTTTCTAAAATGGTCGATGGCCGCATTAAGAAGTATTACGAAGAAGTTGTTCTTTTGGAACAAACCTTCGTGGTCGATGGCGAAACCAAGATTAAGGCAGTGGTTGAAAAGGCTGCAAAGGACCTTGGCACCCCTGTAACGCTTGCTGGTTTTGTTCGTTACCACCTTGGTGAAGGAATCGAAAAAGAAGCGACAGACTTTGCCGCTGAAGTCGCTAAGATGGCGAGCTAAGAACGCTCATATTTAAGCGTTGGTTTTTTTGGTGGTTTGGATGGGGAGACGTACATGGCGGATAATCTTGCACGTAAAAATGTTAAGGGTGATGCTATGAATGAAGTCAAACCAGCCAAATACCAGCGTATTCTTCTAAAACTTTCCGGTGAAGCCTTGATGGGTGAGCGCGATTACGGGCTCGACCAAACCGTGCTCGACCGCGTTGCCGAAGAAATCAAAGACGTTGTCTCCAAAGGTATTCAGGTTTGTGTCGTCATTGGCGGTGGAAATATTTTCCGCGGCGTTTCTGGCGCAGCAAGTGGCATGGAGCGTGCAACCGCCGACTATATGGGCATGCTTGCAACGATGATGAATGCGCTTGCGATGCAAAACGCATTAGAAAAAGTCAATGTGCAGACCCGTGTGCAATCGGCCATTCCGATGGCTGCAGTATGCGAGCCTTATATTCGCCGCCGCGCGATCCGCCATATGGAAAAAGGCCGCGTGGTTATTTTCGCAGCTGGTACGGGCAATCCATTTTTCACTACCGATACAGCTGCCGCGTTGCGTGCCTCTGAAATGGGCTGCGATGCGTTGATCAAGGCAACCAAGGTGGATGGCGTTTATTCTGCCGATCCACGCAAAGACAAAAACGCAACGCGCTTTGAAAGCCTGACTTATCTGGATGTGCTGAGCAAGGATCTGGAAGTGATGGATGCATCGGCGATTTCACTCGCACGCCAAAGCCGCATTCCAATTATCGTCTTTTCCATTTTTTCGCACGGCGAACTTGCTGAAGTTGTTCAGGGCAAGGGCCGTTTCACTATTATTGTAGAGAGTTAAATCATGGCCATTCTTGATGATCTAAAACACCGCATGGATGCTTCGCTTGAAAGCTTCAAAAAGGAACTGGCTGGCTTGCGTACCGGTCGCGCCAATATCGGCATGCTTGAACCTGTGATGGTTGAAGCCTATGGCAACATGATGCCGCTTAATCAGGTTGCGACCATCAGTGTTGCTGAGCCGCGTTTGCTCACGGTGCAAGTATGGGACAAGGGCATGGCCAAGAATACCGAAAAAGCCATTCGTGATGCAGGTCTTGGCCTTAATCCTCAAGGCGATGGCCAATTGATCCGCGTTCCCGTGCCTGATCTGACGCAGGAACGCCGCACGGAGCTGAGCAAAGTTGCTGGTAAATATGCAGAAGGCGCGCGCGTAGCAGTGCGCAATGTGCGCCGCGATGGTATGGATGAATTGAAGAAGCAGGAAAAAGAAAAAAAGATCGGTGAAGATGAACATAAAGGCCTGTCTGAAAAAATCCAGAAGCTGACCGATGAAACCATCAAGAAAATTGATGAAGCATTAGCGCAAAAAGAAAAAGATATTATGGTTGTATGAGTAGTGAGGAATGAGTACTGAGTAATGAGATTTTTCTTAAAAAGAGTCACTCATTTTTGTTTTAGTGTACGCGTCTCTCACTACTCATTACTCATTCCTCACTACTCCTCATGAGTACTACTCCGCAACATGTAGCAATAATAATGGATGGCAATGGCCGTTGGGCCGCTGCCCGTAACCTGCCGCGCGTCATGGGCCACAAGGCAGGGATCGAAGCGGTGCGCCGCGCCTTGCAATCCGCGATTGAAGCGGGCGTTCCTTATCTAACGCTCTATGGCTTTTCATCAGAAAACTGGAAACGTCCCAGCGATGAGGTTCAGGATTTAATGGGCCTCTTGCGCCTTTATCTGCAAGGCGAGCTTGCGCAGCTTCATAAAGAAAAAGTGCGTTTGCGCATTATCGGTGACCGCACGCGCTTTGATAAAGACATCATTACACTGATTGAAAAAGCGGAAACGCTCACGGCAGATAATACATGTCTGAATCTTACCGTAGCGCTCAGCTATGGCGGACGGCAGGAAATTGTCCGCGCGGTGCAATCGCTCATTGAAAAAGGCGTGGATGCGATAAATGAAGAGATCGTATCGGCTGAGCTTTATACCAAAGACATTCCTGATCCTGATCTAATCATCCGCACTTCAGGTGAAAAGCGCATCAGCAATTTCCTGCTGTGGCAATCGGCCTATGCCGAATTTGTATTTCTTGATACGCTTTGGCCGGATTTTACGGCTGAAGATATGAACCGCGCCTTGGATGAATTTAATTCGCGCGAGCGGCGTTATGGTGCGCGCGCTTCATGAATTTGTCATATATAAATAATTCAAGAGTTGTACTTCTTCCCCGCCCCTTGCGGGCGGGGTTAGGGGTGGGGTTGGT
>RGZA01000124.1 GCA_010031785.1 Alphaproteobacteria bacterium | reverse complement strand
CTTAAAATCCCTCGGGTGGTGACACCCGTGCCGGTTCAACTCCGGCTGCCCGCACCACGCTTCGCCCTGAAGGGCTACGCGTGGCAGGCCCCAGATGAGAATATAGTGAGGATATATAAAGTGTCGCCACAGCCCATGCCAAAAATCGCAGCCGATGCCCATCATGACCGTATCCTGATTCTGGATTTTGGATCGCAGGTAACGCAACTCATTGCGCGGCGTGTGCGTGAAGCAGGAGTCTATTGCGAAATCTGGCCGTTTAATACCGATGCACAAAAAATAAAAGCGTATGGCGCAAAGGGGATTATTTTATCAGGCGGTCCGGCATCGGTGCTTGATGAAGGCGCGCCGCGTGCGCCTGATGCCGTGTGGCAGCTTGGTGTGCCGGTCTTGGGCATCTGCTATGGCCAGCAAACCATGTGCGCGCAACTTGGTGGCCGCGTGGAAAAAGGTCATACACGTGAATTTGGCAAGGCTGAAATCGAAATGATTGATGCTAATCCATTGTTTGAAGGGCCGTGGGCCAAGGGTAACAAACAGCAAGTATGGATGAGCCATGGCGATCATGTCGCCGAATTGCCCAAGGGATTTAAAAGTATTGGCCGCAGCACTGGCGCACCATTTGCGATTATTGCCGATGAAGCGCGCCGGTTTTATGGCGTGCAATTTCATCCTGAAGTTGTTCATACGCCGCAGGGCCGGACCCTTATTTCCAATTTTGTCAAAAAAGTTGTCGGTTGCAGTGGTGACTGGACCATGGCGGCATTTCGCCAAAGCCAGATTGATGCGATCCGCGCACAGGTTGGATCGAACAAAGTGATTTGCGGGTTATCCGGTGGCGTTGATAGCGCGGTGGCGGCTGTATTAATTCACGAAGCAATCGGCGCGCAGCTTACCTGCATCTTTGTTGATACCGGCATGATGCGTTCGGGTGAAGCGGAAGAGGTGGAGACGCTTTTCCGTCATCACTATAATATTCCACTGATCATGGCTAAGGCGCAGGATAAATTCCTGACTGCGCTTGATGGCGTGAGTGATCCTGAGAAAAAACGCAAAATCATCGGTGGCCTGTTTATTGAAGTGTTTGAGCAGGAAGCAAAGGCTATTGGCGGTGCGCAGTTCCTTGCGCAAGGCACGCTTTATCCTGACGTTATTGAAAGCGTGTCGTTCACGGGCGGCCCCAGCGTGACAATCAAATCGCACCATAATGTTGGCGGATTGCCTGAACGTATGAATATGAAACTGGTGGAGCCACTTCGCGAACTCTTCAAAGATGAGGTGCGCGCATTGGGCCGCGAGCTTGGCTTGCCAGAGCAATTTGTTGGCCGCCATCCATTCCCAGGCCCGGGTCTTGCTATTCGTATTCCGGGTGAGATTACAGCCGAGAAACTGGAAATCTTGCGCAAAGCTGACAGCGTATATCTGGATGCGATCCGCAAGGCAGGATTATATGATGAAATCTGGCAAGCCTTTGCGGTGCTGCTGCCCGTGCGTTCGGTTGGCGTGATGGGTGATGGTCGTTCTTATGATTACGTTCTGGGTCTTCGCGCGGTGACATCGGTGGATGGTATGACGGCGGAAGCCTATGCGTTTGAGCATAAATTTCTAGCAGCCGTTGCCACGCGCCTGATCAATGAAGTGAAGGGCATCAACCGCGTGGTGTATGACATTACCAGCAAGCCGCCGGGTACGATTGAGTGGGAGTAGATTTCGTTTAGGCTCGTCTGCAAATCGCGCTTTTCTGCCTGTCCTCCTTTGGAGGACGTATTTATGATCCCGCGAAGCGGGGCGGTACGCACGTACTTAACGTACGCTTGCGTTCCGGTTCTCGAAAATCACGATTTTCGCCATAGCCTAATCAAAATCTTGTAATTTACTTCTTCTTAAAATAACCCCATGGCGTAGCGCCGGAGCGGTTTTCGTAAGCGAGCAGGCATAAATCCAGATCATCAATATCCGGCAGATCAAGGTTGAATTTGCCCCAGCGCAATTGCGGCTCAGCCCATGTAATGGTGTGGGTTTTTTCAAAGCGCTTGATCATGATGTCGCGCAGGCCGGGAATAAAGCATTCATGGCATTCAAGGAGAATGTCCATATCGAGCAGCGCCGGGTAGGCGGCGGGATCAATCAATTCGCGCTCGGCCCCTTCAATATCGCAGAACACCAGCGTGCGTTTGCCGGTGAATTCGGCAAAGCGGCTGCCTTCAAATAGCCCGCCAATCTTCATGCGGTTTTGCACATTGTTTTTTTCAGCAACGCGCAGGGTTACGCCTTGTAGCTTTTCATCGATATCATGGGCATGCACGATGCTATTAGGCATTTTAGTCGCGAAGCCGACGGCGTAATAGCCTTCCGCGCAACCGATATTGATCACGGCTTCATATTGTTTCGCAATTGCTTCATTCACAAAGGCGTGCATTTCCATTTCATACACCCCGAGTAATTTGGGCGCAAAGCAGCCGAGCGTATCATTAAAATAAAAATTCATGCCTTGAAAGGGCCCGCTCATTACACGGCCCTGGCTCATGGTCAGGCGCTCATGCGCCAACACATTCGCTTTCCACGAAGCCACCATATAAAGGATGCTATTAATGGTTTTGACCGGATCGGTTTTGTCCGATGCTGCTCTGCGGATGATCTCCAGAACGGCTTCATTGGGGGTGAGTTGTTGCATGACGGGTCCTGAAGTTGTTTTTTATGGCGCTATTTTGATAGCATTGGCCTTTATTCATAGCTAGTCTTACGGTCCTAGATCATTCGCGCAAGCAGGAATCCTAACCTGCTCCCCAACAAAGGATTTTTAAACAATGAAGCTGATTATCACCCTATGCATGGCGCTGCTGTTTCTTGCGCCGCAGCTTGCGCGGGCAGGGGAATGTTATACACCCGATGAGTTTGAGGCAGAGCAGGGGTTGCGCCTGCACACGGATCTTGAGGTGATTATGCTCACCTGCAAATATGATGGCTACCGCAAACCGCTGCGTGACAGCTATGCGGTGTTTTTGAAAAAATATTCGCTGCAAATCCGCAAATGGGAAAATACCATTGCGCGCGTGTATGCTGCAACCGGTGGTAGCCGCAATGAAGTGATTGATAATTTCCGCACCGCCCTTGCCAATCAAAAGGGTCATGAATCAAGTATAATGGGTCCACGCCCGTTCTGCGTTGCTTATGCGAATTGGGTTCTGGCCGTGTCTACATGGACACCGCAACAGGTTATGAGCTATGTTCGCACGCCTGATCCCGCACGCCAGACACGCAAGCCGCCTTGTTGAATTAGTGGGCTAAGTTAAATGGAATATTTCCTTCAGCAACTGATTAACGGATTAACGCTTGGCAGCATCTATGCCCTGATCGCCATTGGCTATACGATGGTCTATGGCATTATGGGTATGATTAATTTTGCGCATGGTGAGCTGTATATGATCGGCGCATTTGTTGCTGTGATTACTGTCGTTGCCATGAATACGATTGGTGTTGTGGCGGTGCCACTTATTATTTTTGCAGCTTTTCTCATCAGTATTCTTGTCACCTCCACCTATGGGTTTGTGATGGAGAAGCTTGCGTATAGGCCTTTGCGTAATGCGCCGCGTATTGCGCCGCTGATATCTGCAATTGGTGTGTCGGTGCTGCTGCAAAATTTTGTGCGTATGGCACAAGGCGCGCGCGTAAAGCCGTTGCAGCCAATGGTGGAAGGGCGCTTTACGCTGATGGAACGCGCGGATGGGTTTGCTGTGTCACTATCCTATCTGCAGATTGTCATTGTGGTGTTGGCGGTTGTGTTGATGATTGGCCTTACCTTGCTTATTCATAAAACAAAACTTGGTCGTGCACAGCGTGCGTGCGAGCAAGATATTAAAATGGCGCTGCTGCTCGGTATTCCGGTGGAGCGGATTATTTCGATTACCTTTATTCTGGGTGCTGCCCTGGCGGCGGTGGCAGGAGTAATGGTGGTTTTATATTATGGCGTAGTTGATTTTTACATCGGCTTTCTGGCGGGGATGAAGGCGTTTACAGCGGCAGTGCTAGGCGGTATCGGCTCGCTTCCCGGCGCGATGGTTGGCGGCATTTTAATTGGCCTTATCGAGGCATTCTGGTCGGCCTATATCAGCGCGGAATACAAGGATGTGGCGAGTTTTCTTATTCTTATCCTTGTGTTGCTGCTGCGCCCTGCGGGCCTGCTTGGCAAGCCGGAAATTGATAAGGTGTGATAATGCAGGCGGTTCTTAAAACACATGTGTCCGAACTGCTTGCGCAATCCTTCATTGCGGCATTGCTGGCAGCGATTTTGTTTTTTCATTTTATCGGCTTGCATACAACCGACAATGCGCAAGGGCTTGGCATTCTTCCTGACTGGACGAATTATGGATTAGCCGTTGCGGCAGTATTTGTTGTGCGGTTTGCCTTTGGTCTTTTGCTATTACTTAAAAATAGAAGTCATGCCCGCGAAGGCGGGCATCCACGAGTTTACTTTTTTTCTTTTATTCAAAGCGGAATAAATAAAGTAAGTTCGTGGATGCCCGCCTTCGCGGGCATGACCGATATGAAGGGGCATGCTCTATACAATAAAATCCTGTTGGGTTTGTGTGTGTTAGTGATGATCTTACCCTTCACGCCATTTTCCAGCCGTTATGTGCTTGATGTCGTAACGCTCATCCTTACCTATATGGTGTTGGCCTATGGGCTTAATCTGGTAGTGGGGTTGACGGGTCTTCTTGATCTTGGTTTTGCGGCGTTTTATGCACTTGGGGCCTATGCATTTGCATTGCTGGCTTTAAATGTCGGCCTGCAATTCTGGATCGCCTTGCCGCTTGCTGCGTTGATCGCAGGATGTGCGGCATGTTTGATTGGCATGACGGTATTGCGCTTGCGCGGGGATTATTTTGCAGTAGTGACACTTGGTTTTGCAGAAATTTTGCGGATATTTCTGCTGAACTGGGTTTCACTGACCGGTGGGCCAAACGGAATTAACGGTGTGCCGCGCCCGACCTTGTTCGGCCTGTCGTTTGAGCGCACGCCACCGCAGGGGCTGACATCCTTCCATGATTTTTTTGGATTGGAATTTTCATCCACCACGCGCGTGATGGTTTTATATTATATGGTGCTGGGGCTTGTGGTGCTTGTGCATCTGCTTTGTGCGCGGTTGCGGCAATTACCTGTTGGCCGCGCCTTTGAAGCCATTCGCGAGGATGAACGCGCATGCGAAGCAGTCGGCATCAATCTTACACGCATCAAGCTCACCGCCTATGTGATTGCAGCATGTATTGGCGGGGCAGCGGGG
>RGZA01000123.1 GCA_010031785.1 Alphaproteobacteria bacterium | reverse complement strand
TGAAATACATTTTCTTGGCGGCCATGCGCAAACTGTCGGTTGTAAAAATCGGCTCCTTACGTGTGATACGCGCAACACCTTCCAGCAATGCAGCGATCGGGAATAATGCCGTGCGCGGCAATTTGATACGTGGCGGTTTAAAATCCGCTTCCTTGGCAATCAGGCCCAAAATCGCTTCGAGCGAAAGGTTCTCACCGCCCAGAATATAACGCTGCCCGATCACGCCTTTTTCAAATGCAAGCAAATGGCCCAGTGCCACATCATCGACATGCGCGATGTTAAGGCCTGTATCAAGAAATGCAGGAATACGCCCGCGCACGCTATCCACAATAATGCGGCCCGTGGGCGTTGGCTTAATATCACGCTGACCAATGGGCGTAGATGGATTGACGATGACCGCTGGCAGTTTTTTTTCGGCGATGAGTTGATGCACAACCTGCTCTGCCAGAAATTTGGAGTGCTTATAAACACCGATCATGTCCTGCTCGGTTACAGGCGTATCTTCATTCGCTGGCGTGCCATCTTTGTTAATGCCAAGCGTTGCAACGGAGCTGGTATAGACAATGCGTTTGAGCTTTGCCTTGATCGCCGCTTCCATCAGCATGCTGGTGCCAACAACATTGGCCTGATACATCGCTTTGGGTTCAGGCACCCACAAACGGTAGTCCGCTGCGACATGTAGCAAGCCTTCACAACCTGCAACGGCATTATTAAGTGATGCCTCGTCTTCCAAGCTGCCTTCAACAAGCTCAGCGTTAAGATCCATCACATTGCGGCGGTCGCTATCCTTGCGCACAAGGCAGCGGATACTATAGCCCTGATTGAGGAACTGCCGCGCAACGGCTGCGCCCACAAATCCCGTTGCTCCCGTTATTAAAACCTTCATTTGGAAACCTTTTGTCTTTTAAACTGAACTTCGTTATATAGACTTATGGGCTCACGATTGGAACAGATTTGTATTGAACGCGGTCTTAAGATGACCGAACAGCGGCGTACGATTTGCCGGGTGCTGTCTGATTCTAACGATCATCCTGATGTTGAGCAGGTTTACCGCCGTGCCAGCGCGATTGATGCCAAAATCAGCATCGCGACCGTATACCGCACCATGCGCCTTCTTGAAGAATCAAACGTCATCCGCAAGCATGATTTTGGTGATGGCCGGGCTCGTTTTGAAGAACACAGCGATGATCATCACGACCATCTGATGGATATCAATAGCGGCGAAGTGATTGAATTCACCAATGAGGCGATTGAAAAGCTGCAGGAAGAAGTCGCCAAGAAGCTTGGCTATAAGCTGATCGGCCATAAGCTTGAGCTCTATGGCGTGAAGATAAAATAATAAAAAAATGGTGCCGCTTAGGTGACTCGAACACCTGACCCCATCATTACGAATGACGTGCTCTACCAACTGAGCTAAAGCGGCTTTGGAAAGAGACAGGAACCTAGCTTTTCATTGCGGCCCCGTCAATTCGTTAGTTTTGCAGCCCCTCCCTCCCATAGGCGTCATTGCGAGGAGGCCTTTAGGCCGACGCGGCAATCCATGGTGAAGACAAAAAAGATGGATTGCCACGCCCCACAAGGGGGCTCGCAATGACGCGCTTGTATCGTATAGAGATTGTCTAAAACCTTTTTCCGCACAAGAATTTACAAAAGGAACGCGATCTGGCAGAAACAGTGTCTGTTTCATTCTGACCTATTCCTTCCCAGTGCCTAGAAAATCACCCCCCCGCCATCGACGCACAAAATCGAGCTATAAGCCGGGCAAAGCGCGTCGGCATTCGCATTCGCCATTTAAAAAGCTGGCTGATTTTTTTGGCGAAGTGCTGGCTGGTAAAAACATTTTCAAGTTTCTGGTGCTGGCCACCATTTGGGGAACCGTTCTGGTTGGCATCATCGTTGCCTATTTTGCTTATGAAATTCCAGATATTCTGCGCAAGACGGATTTGAAGCAGCATCCATCGATTGTGCTGGAAGCACGCGATGGCACGGTGTTTGACCGGTATGGCGAATATCATGGCGATACGCTCACGATCAAGGATATGCCTGCGCATCTGGTACAGGCGTTTCTTGCGATTGAAGATCGGCGTTTTTATGAACATGGTGGCATTGATGTGTTTGGCATTTTGCGCGCGGGTGTGAGCAATGTGCTTGCAGGGCATCTGGTGCAGGGCGGCTCTACCATTACGCAGCAATTGGCAAAAAATTTATTCCTGAGCTCACAGCGCACGACGCGGCGTAAAATACAGGAAATTCTTATCTCCCTTTGGCTTGAAAACAAACTGAGCAAGGATGAAATTCTGGCGGCTTATTTAAACCGGATTTATCTGGGCTCTGGCGCTTATGGCGTGGATGCTGCCGCGCATCTTTATTTCAATAAATCTGCGCGTGATGTGACGTTGCGCGAAGCTGCTATCCTTGCATCGCTGCCCAAAGCGCCATCGCGCTATTCGCCGCTTAATAACCCGGAAGCAGCGGAAGCACGCAGCCGCGTGGTTATTCAGGCGATGATTGATGCGAAATTCCTTTTGCCAACGCAGAAATCTGACACGGTAACGCAAGCGCCCCTGCCCGGCAAAAAACCCGGCGGTGGCGGTGATGGAAAATACTTTGTGGATTGGACGATGGATCAGCTTGGCGATCTGATTGATGAACAGGATGAGGATGTGATCATCCGCACCACGCTTGATCTGCCGATGCAGCGCGAGGCCGAGCGGCAAATTGATAATATGATCACTGATAAAGGCAAAGCATCGAATGTCACTCAGGCAGCGTTGGTCAGCATCGGGCAAAATGGTGCGGTACGTGCGCTGGTGGGTGGTCGTGATTATGCAGAAAGTTCGTTTAATCGCGCAACGCAAGCCAAACGCCAGCCGGGTTCATCGTTCAAACCGATAGTGTATCTAGCTGCGCTTGAGAGAGGCATTGATAAGGATGAAAAACTGCTCGATGCGCCAATCAAGATCGGCGGCTGGTCGCCAGAGAATTATACTGAGAACTTCCGTGGTGAAGTGAGCATGAAGGATGCGCTCGCCTACTCGATCAATACCGCAACGGTGCGCCTTGCCGAACGGACGGGCGCAGGACGCATTCAGAAACTGGCCACCAAGCTGGGGATTACAACGCCGCTGCATCGTGAACTCAGCCTTGCGCTTGGCACCAATGAAGTAACGGTGCTGGATATGACATCGGTCTTTGCGGTGTTTGCGCATCATGGCCGCGCGGTTATTCCCTATGCAATTGAGAAAATTACGACGCGCTCTGGCAAGATTTTGTATGAGCGCGGGGCAACAGCAATGCCCCAACTGGTTGATAGCGATAATGTTGCTGCGCTTGATGAAATGCTGCAAGCCTGCGTTAGTTACGGCACAGGCAAGAAAGCAGCGCTTAATCAAACCGCATCTGGAAAAACCGGCACAACGCAAGATTACCGCGATGCGTGGTTTATCGGCTATACGGGCCGCATGACGACCGGCATCTGGCTAGGCAATGATGATAATAAGGAAATGAACAAGGTTACGGGCGGCAGTTTGCCTGCACAGCTATGGCATGATTATATGCAGGCCGCCTATACGCATGAAGAACAGGATACAGAGCCCGCCTATACGCGGGAGCAATCAGGTGGTTTCAAACGCTTCCTTGATGGGCTGTTTGATGATGACCGCGTGAAGGTTGAACCCGATTACCCTGATGGCAGAAGGTAATCACGATGGCTGTTTATACCCGCATTCCTGATGATGAGTTGCAGCAGTTTGTGAAGCGTTATGCGCTTGGCAATTTTATATCGATCACTGATATTTTAGCAGGCGTTGAGAACAGCAATTTTTTCCTGAAGCTGGATACGGGAACTTATATCCTCACGATTTATGAAAAGCGCGTGAACGAAGAGGATTTGCCGTTCTTCATGGATTTGATGCGCCATCTGGCTGCAAAGGGCATCCCCTGCCCTACGCCCATTGCGGATGCAAAGGGCAATGTGCTGCAACGTTTGTGCAATAAGCCAGCAGCGCTTGTCAGCTTTTTAAACGGCAAGGCGCGCGAAACCATTACGCCGTACGCATGCCGCGAGGCAGGGATTGCGGCAGCCACCATGCATCGCGCTACGGCTGATTTTAAAGGAACACGCGCAAATGGCTTATCGTTTGATGGCTGGGCGACGTTGATTACGCGCTGCATGGAAAAAGGCGATGATGTGAAAGCGGGCATAACTGCACTCATCACTTCAGAATTTGATTATTTGAAAAAGCATTGGCCGCAAAAAAGCAGCATGCCGTTTGGCGCGGTGCATGCCGATTTCTTTCCCGATAATGTGTTTTTCGAAAAT
Source organism: Alphaproteobacteria bacterium (assembly GCA_010031785.1). Taxonomy (GTDB): domain Bacteria; phylum Pseudomonadota; class Alphaproteobacteria; order UBA9219; family RGZA01; genus RGZA01. The sequence goes on along the minus strand of RGZA01000123.1, from coordinate 1,129 downwards.
GATAAACTGTGCGGCGTGATTGATTTCTATTTCGCATGCTCGGAGTTTCTTGCCTATGATCTTGCCATTACCATCAATGCATGGTGCTTTGATGATGCGCATACGCTGGTGCCAGAACGCTTGCAGGCAATGCTTGATGGCTATCAATCCATTCGCCCCTTAACGGCGGATGAAAAGGCAGCGATGCCGCTATTCCTGCGCGGTGCCGCGTTGCGTTTCCTGCTCACACGGCTGCATGACATGATTTATCACCCACCCGGCGCATTGGTGACGCCGAAAGATCCGCTCGAATATTACAAGAAGCTCACATTCTTTCAGGGCTTTACCCATGAATGGTAAAAAACGCGTTGAAATCTACACCGATGGTGCGTGCAGCGGTAACCCTGGCCCAGGAGGATGGGGCGCGATTTTGCGCTATGGCGATAAGACCAAAGAAATCAGCGGCAGCGAAGCGGAGACGACGAATAACCGTATGGAACTCATGGCGGCGATCATGGCGCTGGAATCCCTGACCCGCACATGCACGGTTGATCTCTATACCGACAGCGAATATGTGCGCGGCGGCATGACGAGCTGGATCAAAAAATGGAAAACCGATGGCTGGAAGAAAAAAGGTGGCCTGAAAAATGCTGATCTGTGGCAACGGCTCGACGCCATTGCAACCAAGCATGATGTAAAATTTCATTGGGTCAAAGGCCATGCGGGCCACCCCGATAATGAACGCGCCGACCAGCTGGCGACAGCGGCGATTATTAAGTGATGAGAGTTGAGTGGTGAGTGTTAAGATTACCGTCATGCCCGCGAAGGCGGGCATCCACGAGTTTACTTTTTTGGACTACAAAAATAAAACAACCGCTTGATATTCAGTAACTTTAAGTAAGTTCGTGGATGCCCGCCTTCGCGGGCATGACTGGTATAAAGCTATTTACTTCTGTTTTACAAAAAGATAGGTTCACCTAATATTTTATTGGAGGAATTTTTTATGAATAGAAGACTGACAGATAGAGGGAAAATCGCTTTTGCAAATCGCTTATACCATCGGCCTGATGATCTGACTCAATAGGGGATTCCCAAAGTTAGGTTTTTGTGATTCAAAGGATTCTTCTGAAACAACTGGAGGGTTCGATGG
>RGZA01000122.1 GCA_010031785.1 Alphaproteobacteria bacterium | reverse complement strand
CCCCTCTCCAAGAAAATCTAGCACTTAGCTGAACCGCTAAGCACAAGATTTTCTATCCTCTCCCTCAAGGGGAGAGGAATAATGCGGAGAAAAGATTTCTATATTAAGATTAGGAAAAACCATGCCCCAACAAGCAACGCGCATCGCGCCATCCATTTTATCCGCTGATTTTTCAAAACTCGGCGAAGAAGTACGTGCCATTGATGCTGCAGGCGCCGATTACATCCATGTTGATGTAATGGATGGTCATTTTGTGCCCAACCTGACCATCGGGCCATTGGTGGTTAAGGCCTTGCGTGAACATTCGAAAAAAATCTTCGATGTGCATCTGATGATTGCGCCGGTTGATCCCTATATCGCCGAATTTGCTGCAGCAGGCGCAGATATCATTACCGTTCATCCCGAAAGCGGGCCACATTTGCACCGCACGCTGCAACTGATCAAATCCTTGGGTAAAAAAGCTGGCGTTGCATTGAACCCAGCCACACCGATTGAAGCAATCACCCATGTCATCAACGAACTTGATCTGGTACTGGTCATGAGCGTCAATCCCGGCTTTGGCGGCCAGGCATTTATCGCATCACAACTTGAAAAAATCAAAGACTTGCGCAAACTGATAGATGCAACCGGCAAAACCATTGATCTTGAAGTCGATGGTGGTATTAATGCCGATACTGCACGGCGCGTCGTGGCTGCTGGTGCCGATGTACTGGTAGCAGGCACCGCCAGTTTCCGTGGTGGCGCTGCGCAATATGCTGCGAATATCAAGGCGCTAAGAGTTTAATCCATCACGTCATCCCGGAAATTGCGCAGCAATTATCCGGGATCCAGACTTTTTTATTTATTACTGGATCCCGCATAAAACGCTAAAGCGTTTTTACGGGATGACGTCTACTTAGTTGATAGGCTGATCCGTCAAATCATCATCTTCCATGATCAATTCTTCATCCTGATCAAGCTGCGTATCCGGCGTTGTTTTCTCAGGTGATGGGATGATCGCGCCTTGCGGGATAACCAATGGCGTATCGAGCACCTTGGCAGGGTCAATCGACATCACCTTCATCAATAAATCACGCGCAATCGGCGCCGCATTTTTTGAACCACCGCCGCCATGCTCCACCACAACGCAGCACACATAACGCGGATTTTGCGTTGGCGCAAAACTGATATAAAGCGCATGATCGCGCTCTTCCCACGGGCGTTTTTCATTGGGGATAACGCCTTTGGAACGCTCCGCTTTGCTGATGCGTCGCACCTGCGAGGTTCCGGTTTTACCGCCCATTTCATAGCCAGGAACAGGAATTTGTGATGCCGCTGCCGTTCCGCCCGGCTTGCACACTGCGATCATCGCTTCCTGCACAAATTTTATATTTTCCGGCTTTAATCCCAAACTGGGGAATGTTTCTTGCGCACGCTTCACATCCTTGATGCTTTGCATAAGATGCGGCTTCACCGCAAACCCGCCATTGGCAATGCGCGCCGCCACCACCGCCAGTTGTAACGGCGTTGCCAGCATATAGCCCTGCCCGATCGATGCGACCAGCGTTTCACCCGGCTGCCACGCTTCCTTGTAATTTTTCTTTTTCCATTCGCTATTGGGCACAAGACCAGCTTTTTCATTGGGCAAATCAACTCCAAGTTTTTGTGACAGGCCCATGATTTTTGCCATGTCATAAATGCGGTCAATGCCAACCTTCTGACAGGTATGATAGAAAAATACATCGCACGATTGATAAAGCCCCTTCTTCATATCAACCGCGCCATGCCCGCCTTTTTTCCAGCAGTGGAAGCGGTGATTACCAAAATCAAGATGCCCCGGGCAATTATAACTGGTCCGTGGGCTAATCCCCATCTCCAGCGCAGCAAGTGCCACAACGGTTTTAAAGGTTGAACCCGGCGCATAGAGCCCCATCACCGCTTTATCAATCAACGGCACGAGCGGATCGTTATTAAGCTTGCCCCATAAATCTTTTGAAATACCATAGGTAAACTGGTTCGGGTCAAACGAAGGGTGTGATGCAATACTGTAAATACTACCATCCACCGCATCCATCACCACCGCGCTCGCGCTTTGTTCGGCCGTTAAGCGTTGCTGCGCAAATTCCTGCAACGACATATCCAGCGTAAGGCGCAATTCATGGCCACTCTGGCCCTCATGCTTTTCAAGCTCGCGCACCGGGCGGCCATAGGCATTTACTTCAATATGCGCATTGCCCGCAACACCGCGCAGATCAAGATCATAAACGCGCTCCGCGCCGCTTTTCCCAAGGCGGAAACTCGGCTGACTAAGCAGCGGATCATCCTTGGCTTCTTCTTCAGTTGGCGCGCCAACATAACCAAGAATATGTGCGGTTGCTTCCTTATAGGGGTAATAGCGCGTCTCGCCTGCCTCAATCACAATCCCCGGCAGATCAGGTGTGTGTAGTTCAAGCAGGGATAATAATTCCCAATCAATATTCTCACGCAGCAATACCGGCACAAAGGAACGGTTTTTCTTCAAATCTTTCTGAATGCGCTTTTTTTCCCAATCTTCAAACCGCATCAAGGCATAAAGGGATCGCAATGTCTGGCTCACATCACGCGTTTGCTCAGGCACCAATACTGCGCGGAAGCTTTTATCTGAACGCGCCAGAATTAACCCGGTGCGGTCGGTAATCAGCCCGCGCGGCGGTAACACCATACGCATGCTCACGCGGTTTTCTTCGGCGAGCGTGATATAACGCTCGCCATTTTTGACCTGCAAATCATACAGTCGATTACCAAGCACACCAAACAATGCCGCCTGGGCCCCTGCAATAATAAAGGACCGGCGGGTCAATAAGCGGCCTCTGTCAGTATCGCGGATCATTGCCATGAGGAATGCGCCATAAATTATGCCCGGCCAAAAACACTGCGCTGCATCTGATGCAACAAAAACGCTACAAGCGGAAAAAATAAAATACCAAGCGCAACCCGCACCAGCATCGGCATCACATCAATCCAGTTATGCATCATCAATGATGCAATCAACCACTGCACCGCAGAAACACCCACCATCACAACGGCAAACATCATCCATAAATGCTGGAAGGATTGCTGCAGAAAAAAATGCCCCTGCCCACGCAAGAAAAAATCCGCGCCAAGATACGCAAGCGCGGTCATGCCCAGCGGCTGGCCCAATAGCACATCCTGCATAAAACCAATAATGAATGACCAGCCAACGCCAAAATGCTCAGGCTGATTTACAATCCAGAAACATAACGCCATCAATGGAAAGGCCGATAAAATCATCTTCACCGTGACCAAGGGCCCATGGATTGACAATGGCATCAGCATCATCAACACAAAAAAAATGCAGCTCGCTACCGGCAGGCTTGCTTTCCAGAACTCCTCGATAGTGTGCAAAAACCTGCTCATCTAAGGCACCTTTGCGGGCGGTGCAGTCACATCGGGCGCAGCCTGCTTGAGTTCCTGATTAAGCGGATTTTGCGCACCCCCTGCAAGATTATACTGCACAAGACGCACCATTTGCAGGCGATCCAGCTTGGCATAGGGCGCAAGCACAACATCCTGCCCTTTACGCCCCTGCACAGTGCCAACGGGCAAATGCGCTGGAAATAATCCGCCATGGCCGGATGTCACAACACGCGTGCCGGGTTTGATTTCAACTTCCGTTGGCAGATAAAGCAACAAGGGCGAACCACTTCCTTCGCCCGTCAGGATTGCGCGCAACTGCGTTCCCTCCAGCATCACCGGCAAGCGGAAATTAAGATCATTAAACAGCAATACGCGCGAAGACCATTCGCCCGCTTCAATCACGCGGCCAACAACACCTTCTTCGCCCATTGCGATCATGTCTTTAACAACGCCATCGCGTGATCCTGCTGTGACAATCACGCTGTTATTGAAATTACCGCCCACTTCAGCAATCACGCGTGCGGTTAAAAAACTCATCACGGAATCATCTTTATATTTCATCAAGCCTTTAAGCGATCGGTTTTCCGATGCCTGCTGCTGCGCAAGGTCACGCCATTCGTGCAATTCATCAATTTGCTGCTGCAGGCGTTTATTTTCTTCGCGCACACTGGCAACGCTTTCCCAGGCTGACGAAACACCTTGCAACGCTTCACTTGGCTTTGCCGCTGCATGCATAAAGGGCGCTAAAAGATCGGTAAAGGTAATGCGGATACGCGAGACGAGCGACGGAAAAAACAGATTGAGCACAATCAGAAATACCGCAAGCCCCACCAGAATAAGCGCAGGCCCATATTGTCCCGCAATGCTGGATGGCATGCCATTATGTCTGATGCGCGACATTCTGCTCACGGCCGATTAATATCCCCCGACGAGTAAATTTTTAAGATTTTTCATATCTTCCAGCGCGCGGCCCGTTCCCATCACAACGCAGGTAAGCGGGTCATCCGCCACTATCACCGGCAAGCCCGTTGCATGGCGCATGACAAGATCAAGATTGCGCAGCAACGCCCCGCCACCAGTAAGCACAATACCTTTATCAACAATATCTGCCGCGAGTTCCGGTGCAGTATTTTCAAGCGCAACTTTGACTGCTTCCAGAATTTGCCCAACCGGATCAGCCAAGGCCTCTGCAATCTGCGCTTCACTGAGCACGATTTCCTTGGGCACGCCATTCATCAGATCACGGCCCTTGATTTCCATCAATTTACCATCACCATGCTCAGGAATACTAGCCGTGCCAATGGTTTTCTTGATGCGCTCCGCCGTCACTTCGCCAATCAATAGATTATGATAACGGCGCACATAATTCATAATCGCTTCATTCATTTTATCGCCCGCACAACGCACCGAACGCGAATAGACAATCCCGCCCAATGAAATCACAGCAACTTCAGTCGTGCCGCCACCAATATCCACAATCATCGAACCCGTGGGTTCGGTTACCGGCAAACCTGCGCCAATCGCCGCCGCAATCGGCTCCTCAATCAGATAGACTTCGCGCGCGCCGCCTGCTTCGGCAGATTCCTGAATGGCGCGGCGTTCCACCGCCGTTGCGCCCGATGGCACGCAGATAATAATTTCCGGGCTGCTAAAGGCATTGCGGTTATGCACTTTGCGAATAAAATGCTTGATCATTTCTTCGGCTACTTCGAAATCGGCAATCACCCCATCACGCATCGGGCGAATGGCTTGGATATTTCCTGGCGTGCGCCCCAGCATTTGCTTGGCTTCATTACCCACCGCAAGCACATGTTTTTTGCCGCGCAAAGTTTGCAGCGCAACGACCGATGGCTCATTGAGCACAATGCCCTTACCCTTGACATAGACAAGCGTATTGGCCGTGCCCAGATCAATGGCCATATCGGACGAAAAATAACCGAATAAATTAGCGAACATAAACGCTGGTCCTTGGAAGCTATACTAGGAGATGTGCTATAAAATCAGGGGGTTAGACAAGTACCGTGATTCCCTCTAATCTAGCCGGAGTTCAAGGAAATTTCACGGGGGTATTTGAAGTATTCGTACTCATCTGTGAATAAGGCAATTGGATCGATAAAGCACGGTGTAATTCCCCTCCCTTTGCGGGAGGGGTTAGTT